>JBCCVW010000124.1:0-13591 GCA_039194665.1 Actinomycetota bacterium | reverse complement strand
CTGCTGCATCTGCTCGAGGAAGTCGTCGAGGGTGAATTGTCCCTCCATCAACTTCGCCGCGGCCTGCTCGGCCTGATCGGCCTCGAACGCCTGCTCGGCTTGCTCGATGAGGGTGAGCATGTCGCCCATGCCGAGGATGCGTCCGGCCATCCGGTCGGGGTGGAACTGTTCGAATTCGGTGACCTTTTCGCCGGTGGAGGCGAATGCGATCGGCCGACCGATGACTTCCTTGACCGACAGCGCAGCGCCACCGCGGGCGTCACCGTCGAGTTTCGACAGGATCACCCCGTCGATGCGTAGCGTGGCGTCGAACGCCTCGGCGGTTTGCACGGCGTCTTGACCCGTCATGGCGTCGATGACGAGGAACGTGTAGTCGGGTTGCACGGTGCCGGAGATTTGGCGGACCTGCTCCATCATCTCGGCGTCGATCGACAACCGGCCCGCGGTGTCGACGATCAGCACGTCGCGGCCGAGGCGCTTGGCCTCTTCGAGACCGAGCTCGGCGGTGCGTACCGGATCGGACGGATCGGAGTACACCGGCACATCGATCTGGCCGCCGAGCGTGCGCAGCTGCTCGACGGCTGCAGGACGCTGTAGGTCGGCGCCGACGAGCAGCGGTTGGCGTCCTTGTGCTTTGAACCAGTTGGCCAGCTTGGCCGAGTTGGTGGTTTTACCCGAGCCCTGCAGACCGGCCATCAGCACCACGGTGGGCGGCTTGCTGGCATAGGTGATCGCCAGGGTTTCGCCGCCGAGGGCGCGGGTGAGTTCGTCGTTGACCGCCTTGACCACTTGCTGGGCGGGGTCGAGGGCCTGCGACCGGGTCGCACCGACCGCCTTCTCGCGGATCCGGTTGGTGATCGAGCGGACGACGGTGACGTTGACGTCGGCTTCGAGGAGCGCCGTGCGGATCTCCTTCATCACCTCGTCGACGTCGGCTTGGGTGAGCCGGCCCTTGCCCCGCAGCTTCTTGACGATGCCTTCGAGACGGCCGGAGAGGTTGTCGAACATCAGGACTGCAAGGGTACCGCTGGAGCGCGACGGCGGCAGTCGGTGCTAGCGAGCGAACAGCGCCGACACGAACTCGTCGGGGTCGAAGGCGATGAGATCACCGATCGTTTCGCCGACGCCGACCAGCTTGACGGGGATGCCGAGCTCGGTTTCGACGGCGAACACGATGCCGCCCTTGGCCGAACCGTCGAGTTTGGTGAGGACGACGCCGGTGACATCGGTCGCCTCGCCGAACTCGCGTGCCTGGGTGAGGCCGTTCTGGCCGGTGGTGGCATCGATCACCAGGAGCGTCTCGGTGACGGTGCCGGTGCCTTTCTCGGCAACGCGCCGCACTTTGCGCAGCTCTTCCATCAGGTTCGTTTTGGTATGCAACCGCCCGGCGGTGTCCGCGAGCACCAGATCGACGTCGCGTGCCGTCGCGCGCTCGACCGCGTCGAACACGACCGAGCTGGGATCGCCTCCCTCGTTCCCGCGGACGATGTCAGCGCCGGATCGCTCGGCCCACGTTGTCAGCTGTTCAGCGGCTGCGGCGCGGAACGTATCGCCTGCGGCCATCAACACGCTGCGGCCGTCGGCGACCTGCTGGTTGGCGACCTTCCCAATCGTGGTCGTCTTGCCCACACCGTTGACGCCGACGAACATCCACACGTTGGGTCCGTCGTCGATCGACTCGAAGTGGAGCGAGCGGTCGGCCCCGTCGAGGCGGCCGCCCATCTCGGCCTGGAGCGCATCGAGGAGCTGCTCGGGCTCGGTGATCTCCTTCGCCTCGACCCGTTCCCGCAACCCGTCGAGCAACTCGGTGGTGATGCCGATACCCACGTCGGCGCGCAACAGGGCCTCTTCGAGATCCTCGAACGACTCCTCGCCGACACCGCTGCGGCCGAGCACGCCGCTGAACGCACCCGCAAAGGTGGCCCGCGCCTTCGACAACCGCTCGCGCAACGACAGCGGCGCGACGGGTTCTGGCTCGACAACCGGTTCAGGCTCGACGACGACTGATTCGGGCTCGTCCAGCGTCGGCGTGTCGGGTTCGACGAGCGTGTCGCCCTCTGGAGGCGGCACCGCAGGGCGCGGCGGCGCAGCAGGAGGCGGTGTATCGCGGGCCGCGTTGCGCCGGCTGACGACAATGACTCCGATCCCGAAGGCAACGACGAGCACCGCCAGGACGAGAAAGACGACTTCAAAGCCCATCGTCGGAGGACGCTATCCGTGATGATCGGGCTCGGTCGGCCTGGCGGCCTCTTCCTCGCCTCCCGAACTCGCGCCCATGGCGCTCGCCCGTCCGGCCGCTACGCGCTCACGCTTTCGGTGAGGCCGAGTGAATCATTACGCCTTTCGGTGACGACCTTGCTCGAACCACCAGGCTGCATGCTGACGCCGAGCAGGATGTCGCCGGCCTCCATGGTGCGCTTCTGGTGCGACACGATGATCAGCTGAGCATCGGAGCGGAACTCGGCGACCAGTCCAAGGAAGCGGTGCAGGTTGACGTCGTCGAGGGCCGCTTCGACCTCGTCCATCACGTAGAACGGCGACGGCCGCGAACGGAACACGGCGAACAGATAGGCCAGCGCCGTGAGGCTCCGCTCCCCGCCCGAGAGCAGCGACAGCTTCTTGACGTTCTTGCCGCTCGGCTTCGCTTCGATCTCGATCCCGGTGTTCAGCAGGTCGTCGGGCGCAGTCAACGCCAGGCGGCCGGTTCCGCCCGGGAACAGGAGGCCGAAGAGCTTCGTGAAGTTCTCGCTCACGTCGGCAAAGGCGGACGCGAACACGTTCTGGATCTCGGCGTCGATGGCGTGGATCACCCGCGACAGCTCACGGCGCGTGGAACGAACGTCTTCGAGTTGTTCCTCGAGAAAGCCGTGGCGGGTTTGCAGCTCGTTGAACTCCTCGAGCGCCAGCGGGTTGATCGGCCCGAGCAGTTTGAGCTCACGTTCGAGTTCGCGTACCCGGCCGGCCGGCGTCGCCCCGTCGGGGAGCTCGGGCATCTCCGCTGCCTCGGCCGTGGCCGGCTCGATGTCGAGATCGCGGCGCAGCGTCTCGATCGTCGTCTCGAGCCGCAGCGTGGCCTCGGCTTCGCCGAGCTCAGCCTGACGCACGCGTTCGCGCCACGCTTCGAGCGCACGTTCGTCATCGTGCCGAGCGGCCCGGCGTTCGCCGAGTTGCGTGGTCAGCTCGCGCACCTCGTCGCTCTGGCGACGACGTTCTTCGACGAGTCGATCGTGGTGGGACTCGACGACCACCCGGTGTGTCTCCACCAACGCAGCCAGTCGGTCGATCGCCACGAGCGCTCGCTCGATCGCCACACGGCGCTCCTCGGCCTGCTGTCGCGCCTCCGCATCGTCGGCCAACCGCTGCTCGGTCTCGGCGAGACGGGTAGTCAGCAGTTGCTGGCGTTCGTCGAGCCCGGCGACGCGTACATCGATGTCGGAGCGGCGCGACGTCAACAACGCCCGTCGCGCATCGAGCTCAGCGCGACGTTCGCGGGCGAGCCGGGCTGCCTCGGATTCGGCCGCCTCGTCGGACTCGAGCGCCGGCAACAGGCCCTCGAGCTCCACGATCCGCGCTCGTTCGCGTTCGGCCCCGCCGTCGGCGTCGGTGAGCGCCCGTTCGATCGTTTCGACTTCCGCTGCGGCCTCACGCGCCTGGCCCTGCGCCTGGGCGAGCCCTTCGGCTGCTGCGGCGAGGCGGGCGTCGTTGGCGTCGAGTTGGCGGGTGACCTCACCCTCGGCGGCGCGTGCTGCGGCGAGTTCGGCAGTCGCTTCGTCCACGGCACGAGCGGCGGCGGCGTGCTCACGCTCGGCGGCGGCGGCTCGATCGCGGGCGTCGTCGAGCGCGGCGGCGGTGGCGCCACCGCTGGCGGCCCCGACCCGCCATCCGGCACGTGCCAATCGGTCGCCGGACGGGGTGACGACGACGAGATCGGGATGGGCCAATGCGATGTCGATTGCGGCAGGCACGTCGGCGGCGCGCACGGCGCTTGCCAGCAGTGTGTTCAGGAGACCGTCGACCCCAGCCCGGCGCCCGCGGACGCGAGGGCGGATGCGCTCGCCGGCGGCGGGAGATGACACGGCCGGCTCGGCTGCACCGATCGCCAGCACGGCGCCGCTGGTGTCGGAGTGGCGAAGCTCGTCGAGGGCGCGCCGCCCGGCCCCAGGATCGTCGACCACCACAGCGGTGAGCGCATCACCGAGGGCTGCTTCCACCGCCGGTTCCCAACCCGGATCGATCTCGACGAGTTCGAGCAGTGTGCCGAGCACGCCGTCGACGTCGGCGAGACGTTCGGCGCCCGCACGAGCGCGGGCCGCATCGAGCGCCTGCTCGAGCGCTTCGACTCGTGCGGTCCAGCGCGATGCCTCTTCGGACAGTCGCTGACGGGTCTCGACGCGCGTCTCGTGATCGGCCGCAGCAGCAGCGCGTCGGTCCTCGGCAGCGGCCGCTCGGTCGGCGATCGGCGCTTCGTCGCGGCTCGCCTCGTCGCACTCGGCACGAAACCGCTCGACATCGGCTGCGGCGGCATCGCGCCGCTCGATCATCTGGGTACGCCGAGCGTCGAGGCGCTGATGTTCGGCCGCCAGTCGCTCGATCGCCGCGCGGATCGAGCGCAGCTCGCCGCGCACCTCTGCGGCGGCGGTCGCCGCCGTGCTGCCGCCACTGGACTCGTCGGACTCGTCAGCCGCAGCGCCGAGCGCCGCTTCGAACGTCGCTTCGTCGATCGCCAACTCATCGGCCAACGGTGCCAGCTCGGCGCGTTCGACCTCGACGCCGGCCAGCTCATCGCGAAAGCGTGCCGCGTCGGCCTCGAGCGAAGCGACCACGCCGGCGTCGAGGCCCTGACCGCGATCACGTTCGAGCGAACGGCGACGCTCGACGAGCACCGCAGCAATGCCCCGAGCCCGCTCGCGGAGTTGCTCGACGCGGACGAGACGGTCGCCGACGTCGTTGGCCCCGGTCGCCGCGAGTTGCGCTTCGAGAGCAACGATTGCCGTGTCGAGCGTGGCCAACTCCGACTTGATGCGCTGCTCTTCGGCGGCGCCGTCACGTCGGGTGGCGGCCAGCGACTCGAGCTTGGTCCGCCAGGACGCGATTTCACGGCCGAGCACGAAGGTCTTCAGCTCGGTGAGCTCGCCCACCAGCTCACCGTGGCGCTCGGCGGCCTTGGCCTGTCGTTCGAGCGGGCGCAGCTGGCGGCGGACCTCGCGCAGGAGATCTTGCACGCGCAGCAGGTTGGCTTCGGTGGCGTCGAGGCGACGCTGCGCCTTCTCTTTGCGCTTGCGGAACTTGAGGACCCCTGCGGCTTCCTCGATGATCGAGCGACGATCTTCCGGGCGGGCGTTGAGCACCGCGTCGATCTGCCCCTGGCTGACGATCACGTGTTGCTGGCGGCCCACGCCAGCATCGGACAGCAGCTCCTGCACGTCGAGCAGTCGGCACGGGGCGCCGTTGATCGCGTACTCGGACTCGCCGGTGCGGAACAGAATCCGGGTCACGGTGATCTCGGTGAGGTCCAGGCCCAACGTGCCATCGGAGTTGTCGATGGTGATCGACACCTCGGCGCGGCCGAGCGCCGGCCGGCTCGCGGTGCCGGCAAAGATCACATCGTCCATCTTCTGGCTGCGCACCGACTTCGGGGCCTGTGCGCCGAGGACCCAGGCAATGGCATCGACAACGTTCGACTTGCCCGACCCGTTGGGTCCGACAACAACGGTCACTCCGGGTTCGAGATCCATCGTCGTTGCCTCGGCAAACGACTTGAACCCCTTCAACGTCAGGCGCTTGAGATACACAGCGCGCGCCAAGCTACCGGTCGCGCGCCCGCGCGAAGTGGGACCATCAGCGTTGACAGACCGGACAGAAATGCGTGCTTCGGCCGGCCGCCACGGTGCGTCGGATCCAGCCTCTGCCACAGGTACTGCATCGCTCCCCCGTGCGTCCGTAGACCCGGTGTTCGAACTGAAACCAACCGCCATCGCCGAGCAGGTCGACGTAGCGGCTATCGGGCAGTGTCGAGCCGCCGGCCTCGACGGCGCGCGAGAGCACATCGAGAATCGAGCGATGCAGCCGGGTGATCGCCCGCGAGTCGAGCGAGTTGGCCGGCCGGTCGGGTCTGAGCCGGGCGGCGTGCAAGATCTCGTCGGCATAGATATTGCCGATCCCCGCGATGCGGTGCTGGTCGAGAAGCAGAGATTTCAGCCCGCGCGACGTACTCATGACGATGTCGCGCAGCAGCGCTCTGGGGAAGCCCTCCGCGATCGGATCGGGGCCGAGTCGCGCCAGCTCGGGGAGCACCTCGCCGACCCGGTCCGGATCGAACACCACCATTTCGCCGAAGGTCCGTGGATCGACGAAGCGCAGTTCGTCGGCGCCGCCATCGAGCGTGGCCACCACGTGAGTGTGGTCGGCGCGCGGTGTATCGGCCGGCACCAGCAGTACCTGGCCACTCATCCGCAGATGGATCATCACCGCATCACCGGAGTCGAGCGGGAGCAACAGGTACTTCCCCCGTCGGTCGGCGCGCTCGATCGTCGTATTGGTCAATCCGGCGATCAGCTCCTCACGCGAGGTCCGGCGCACCACACGTTCGCGGCCAATCCACACGTGTTCAATCCTGCGGCCGGCCCCGCGCGGGCCCCGGCCACGACGCACGGTCTCGACCTCTGGTAGCTCGGGCACGGTTCAGCCGAGCGCAGCGCAGGCCTCGGTGGCCGCCGCCTGCTCGGCGGCTTTCTTCGACCGCCCATCGCCGGCGCCGATCGCTTCGCCATCGACGATCACGCGAGCGTGAAACGTCTTCGCGTGGTCGGGACCGCTCTCGCTCACCCGGTACTCGGGGGCGCTGCGACCGGCACTGGCGAGCAGCTCTTGCAACATCGTCTTGTGGTCGAGGTGATCGAGGTCGTCGGCCGATTCGGGTAGCCGATCGGAGAAGCACCGGTCGACCACTCCGAACGCCGCCTCGGCGCCGCCGTCGAGGTACACCGCGCCGAGCACCGCTTCGAATGCGTCGGACAGAATCGACGGCTTGTCGGCACCACCCGCCGCCGCCTCACCCTTTCCGAGCAGGATGTGCGCACCCAAGTTGATCTCGGCGGCAACCTCGGCGAGCGCCACTGCGTTCACCACGCTCTTGCGCAGATCGGTCAGCTGGCCCTCGTGGAAGTGCCCGTACCGGCGGTACACGATGTCGGCGATGGCCCAGCCGAGCACCGCGTCGCCGAGGAACTCGAGGCGCTCGTTGCTCGGCTCGCCGTCGTGTTCAGCGACCCACGACCGATGTGCGAGCGCTTGCCGGAGCAACGCGGGCCGATCGAACTGGTGGCCGAGTGCTGCGGCGAGCTCGTCCAGATCGGCGAGCGACGTCATCGAGCCTCGCCCACGGCGACTCAGCTGGCGCGCTCGTGGACGTAGTCGACGGCGTCGCGCACCGTCTTCAAGTCTTCGAGGTCCTCGTCTTCGATGCGGAACCCGGTGGTGCGATCGCTCAACTCCTCTTCGAGGGCTTCGACCAGCTCGATCAATGCCAACGAATCGGCGTCGAGATCGTCGACGAACGACTGCCCTTCGGTGATGGTCGAGGGCTCGATCTCCAGAATGTCGGCGAGGCGGTCGCGGACGATCTCGAAGATCTCGTCACGACCGAGCGGACCGTGTTCAACGTGGGTCTCTGCAGGCACGAGCGCGCAGTCTACGTCGGCGCGGACGGAACGATGGCGGCGATGCGCTGAGTGGCTCAGCTGGTGCTGGCGGCGATCGCCGTGCGGATCTCGCCGACCATGTTGGCCGCCACCATGTCGCGGCCAACGCCGATGGCGTTGCGGATCGCGGTCTCGCCCGACGAGCCGTGGGAGATGATGCACACGCCGTCGACGCCGAGCAGGATGGCTCCACCGTAGGTATCGGGGCTCAGCGCTGTGTAGAGCGGGAGCAGCGCCGGCATCAAAGCATCGGCATGGGGTTTGTAGTGCTCTTCTGCACCGAAGGCGTCCATCAATGCACCAACGACGGTGCGCATGCCGCCCTCGAGGGTTTTCAACACCACGTTGCCGGTGAATCCGTCGGTGACGCACACGTCGATGGTGTCGCTCATCACGTCGCGTCCCTCGACATTGCCGACGAAGTTCAGCCCGTCGACGGCCGCAAGCACGTCATAGGCCTCCTTGCGCAACGCGTCGCCCTTCCCCTGCTCCTCACCGATCGATAACAGTCCGACGCGTGGGCGATCGATGTCGAACCGGTGACGGGCGTAGACCTCACCCATGAGCGCGAACTGGCCGAGCCAGTCGGCCTGGACCTCGGCATTGGCACCGGCATCGAGCAGCACGGTCGGTGTGGACCCGGGGACCGGAATCGGGGTGGCGATTGCCGGCCGCTTCACCCCCGAGATGCGACCCATGCGCAGCAGTGCCGACGCCATCGTCGCCCCGGTATTACCGGCCGACACCATCGCGCTGGCAGCCCCATCGCGCACCGCTTCGGCGGCTCGCACCAGGGTCGAGTCCTTCTTGCGACGAACGCCCTGCGCAGGGTCGTCGTGCATCCCGATGACTTCGGTGGCGACGATCAGGCCGAGGGCGTCGCCGCCGGTCTCGGGCACCCGCCCGGGCAGGTCGTCGGGTCCGGTGAGGACAACAGGGATTCCGTCGGCGACGGCAAGGTGCGCGCCGGCAACGATCGGGCCGGGAGCGTCGTCCCCGCCCATCGCATCGACGGCCACGGGGAGCATGAGGTCAGCCGACGTCGACAACGACGCGATCGCGGTACCAGCCGCACGACGGGCAGACCGTGTGCGGGACCTTGGCAGCGCCGCAACGCGGGCAGATGCTACGCGGCGGGGCGTTGAGCTTCCAGGCGCTGGCGCGACGGCTGCGCGTCTTCGACTTCGACGTCTTCTTCTTCGGAACGGCCATGGTTGCTTCCTCGCCTGTGTGCGGCCAATGGGCTGTCGTGTGTCGTGGACTGCCGGCCACGCGGCAGGGCCGTTGTACGTTATCGGCGCGCGGCTCGGTCGCCACCTGCGGTGACGATGACGTGGCCATGACGCGGCCATGACTCGGCGCCCGAGGTGATCACTCGCCGGGTGCCTCGTCGAGCACCACGTCGGCCAGCGCCGCCCAGCGGTCGTCGGTCACCTCGTCGACGCATGCGCAGCGGCGGTGGTTGCGGTCGGCGCCACACGTGGGGCACAGCCCAGCACAGTCGTCGCGACAGACGCGCTCGTCGTCGAGTTCGAGCAACACCACCTCGCGCACCATCGGGGCGAGATCGAGTTGCGGCCCGTCGATCACGAACGCGTCGGGGTCTTCGTCGTCACGGCGATACCGCTCGTCGATGTCGATCACCAGCACGCCGTCCATATCGGTGAGACAGCGCCGACATGCGGCCGACCACGCGCTGCGCACTGCGCCGGTGACGTCGATCCACGCATCGCCCGATGTGGCACTGAGCTCGACGTCGATGGCATCGTCCAGGTGCGTGTGATCCACGTCGAGGTCTGCCGGCGCAAAGCGCGCCACGACCTCGCGCACAGCGCCCGGCTGGCGCAGCAACTCGACGGCATCGAGGCGCAGTGGTCGGCGTGGATCGGGCATCACTCATCACGCTACCGATGCGTGGCGGCGCTGCCCTGGGAGGCCCGACAGGGACAACGTCCCCGTGCGATTGGGCTAGCCGTCTTGGTCGAAGAATCCCTTCGTGGGATCGTCTTCATCCTCGTCGACCTCGGCCGCGATCTGCTCGCGCACGGCGCCGATCGACAGGCGCTGACGGCCGGCGCCAACCGTTTTCTGCAGCTTGTCGAGAAGGATCTCGAACGACCCCAGCCGTTGGTCGAGGAAGTCCTCTGTCTCGTGACGCAGCCGGCGGGCGTCGGTCTCGGCGGTCTCCATCACCTGGCGGGCGCGCTGTTCGGCGGCCCGCACGACCTCGGTGCGTTGCACCATGCGCTCCGCTTTGACCCGCGCCACCTCGAGCAGCTCGTCGGCTTCGCGGCGAGTCTTGGCCACGAACTCCTGGCGTTCCTTGAGCATCCACCGCGCTTGTCGCAGCTCGTCGGGCAGGCGATGCAACGACTCTTCGAGCAGCTCGATGATCTCATCGCGGTCGATACGCGGCGACGACGACAGCGGCATCGTTGGTGCCGTCGCCACGATGTCGATCGCTCGTCGGAGCAGGGTTTCGGCGTCGCCGACATACCCTCCGGGCACGCCTGGCTCGGGATACTCGTCGTCGATATCGGAGTAGTCGTCGTGGGCGCGCTCGTCGGCGTCGCCCTGGCCATCGTCGTAGTCGTCGTAGGCCTGTCGTGGGTGCTGGTCGTCGCTGGTCATGGTGTCCGCTTCATCGCGCTCGTTCGTCGGCGAATCGCTGGTGCAATGCACTGGCGACGACATCGGGAACGAGGTGCTCGATCTCCCCACCGTACTGGGCGATTTCGCGTACGAAGCGGCTACTGATGTAGCCGAGCGCTGGCGAGCAGGGCAGGTACACCGTGCGCACGCCAGTGACCCGCTCGTTGTTGTGCGCCATTTGTTGTTCGATCTCGAAGTCGCCTGTCGTGCGCAACCCCTTCACGATGAAGTCGACGTCGGCCCGTTCGGCGGCTTGCACGGCGAGGCCCGGGCTGGCTCCCACGGTGACGCCGTTGAGATGGCTCAGTGCCGCGCGAGCCAATTCGATCCGCTCGTCGACGGAGAACATCCCGCCCGACTTGGCGTGGTTGTGCATCACCATCACCACGACGCCACCGAAGAGCTCGTGTGCCTGCTCGATCACGTCGATGTGCCCGAGGTGCAATGGATCGAAGCTCCCTGGGTAGAGCACGCGCAACGGTGGGTCTGGGGCCGGCATCGCCCGGCACGGTAGTTGGTCACACGCGGCCGTCACGTCAACCACCGCCGCCACCCACCGATGAGCCACACCCACCCACCCACGGGTTTCGCTCACCGCACACCAGTACAGCCACCCACCGATGAGCCACACCCACCCACCCACGGGTTTGGCTCACCGCAACCTCACTGCGCTGCGTATCGTCACTGCGATGCGCGTGGTCTCGGGCGAGTTGGGTGGGCGACGAATCGTCGCTCCTGAGGGCACATCGACCCGGCCGACGACCGACCGGGTGCGCGAGGCGATCTTCAACGCCCTCGGTTCACGCGGCATCGTGGAAGACGCGCTCGTCGCCGACCTGTTCGCCGGCAGCGGTGGACTCGGCATCGAAGCGCTGTCGCGCGGCGCCGAGCACTGCACGTTCGTCGAGCGCGACCGAGCGGCCCTTGCCGCGCTCCGCGAGAACCTGGCAACGCTCGACCTCGACGACCGCAGCCGCGTGGTCGCCGGCAACGCCCAGACATCGGCGGCCCACCTCGACGTCGACCTCGTGTTGGCCGACCCGCCGTACGACTTCGACGCCTGGCCAGAGCTGCTGTCGGTGGTTCGGGCCGACACGGTCGTCGCCGAGTCGGGACAGCCGCTGATGGACATCGCCGGGTGGGACGCCTGGCGGTCGAAGCGTTACGGCCGCACATGGGTGACGTTTCTCGAGCGTGATCGTTAACGTCGTCGGCCGTGCGTCGGCAAGACAAAGCGAACCGGATCGGCGAGATCCTCGACGAGCTCTACCCCGCGCCGCCGGTACCGCTCGATCATGTCGACCCGTACACGCTGCTCGTTGCGGTGGCCTTGTCGGCCCAGACGACGGACAAGAAGGTCAACGAGGTCACTCCTGCGCTGTTCGCCGTCGCCGACAGTCCGGAGAAAATGGCAGCACTCGACCCCGACAAGATCTTGGAGCTGATCCGTCAGATCGGCCTCGCGCCGACCAAGGCCAAGAACCTGTGGCTGATGGCCAATCAGATCATCGACGGCGGCGGTGAAGTGATCCCCGACTGGGAGTTCCTCGAGTCGCTCGCCGGTGTCGGGCACAAGACCGCCAGCGTGGTGATGGCCCAGGCATTCGATGTGCCGGCCTTTCCCGTCGACACCCACATCCACCGCCTGGCCGATCGGTGGGGCCTGTCGAACGGGACGACGGTGGAGAAGACCGAGGCCGACCTGAAAAAGGTGTTTCCCATCGAGACGTGGAACCGGCGGCACCTGCAGATCATCTTCTTCGGCCGCGAGTACTGCCCGGCGCGCGGTCACGATCTGGCCGCGTGCCCGATCTGTGGCTGGGCGGCAACCAAGAAGCGCATCCGCGAAGAATCGGGACGCTGACATGCTCGAGCCGGCACCCCAGATCGTGTGCATCGACTGCGGCGGCCGCTGCTTCTTGCTCACCCAGCCGAACGAGGATGGCATCTGGGAACCCGGCGACGTCGTCGCGTACCGCTGCGAGGACTGCCTCGACCGCTGGGATCTGGTGCTCGAGGACGACGACGTCGAGCGCGGGCCGTAGCGCGACGTGTGTGCTGGCGACAGTGTCAGCCCCGCGACAGGAACGCCTCGTCGCGGTCGCTGAAGAGCAAATCGAGTTCGTCGGCCAGCACGGGATGACCGAAGAGCTCTGGATCGTCGTCGACGACTTCGAACGCCACGTCGCGAGCGGTCTCGACCATTTGCCGATCACGCCGGAGGGACGCCAGCTTGAGGTCGCTACGCCCCTTCTGCGCGCCCGACATCAAGGTGCCTTCGCCGCGTAACTCGAGGTCGACCTCGGCCAGCTCGAATCCGTCGGTGGTGGCCACCAGCGCGTCGACGCGCGGATTCGGTTCGTCGAGCTGCTGGGTGACGAGCCAGCAGGCCGAAGCATGCGCGCCCCGCCCGACGCGCCCGCGCAACTGGTGCAGCTGGGCGATGCCGAACCGGTCGGCGTCGAGGATGACCATCACGGTGGCGTTGGGCACGTCGACACCCACCTCGATCACGGTGGTGGCAACGAGCACATCGAGGTCACCGGCGCGGAAGGCGCCCATCGTGGCGTCTTTCTCCGCCGAGGTCATGCGCCCGTGCAGCAACCCGAGCCGCAATCCGCGGAGTTCGTCACCGGCCAAACGCTCGAAGGTCTCTTCGGCTGACGCCACCTCGAGCTTCTCACTCTCTTCGATCAGCGGACACACCACGTAGGCCTGACGGCCGGCGGCCACCTCGTCGCGCACCTCGGCCCACACGCCCTGCTCTTCGAGCGGGCCGTTGGCCCAGTGGGTGACGATCGGCGTCCGGCCAGGCGGCAACTCGTCGAGCACACTCACGTCGAGATCGCCGTACACCGTCATTGCTGCGGTGCGCGGAATCGGCGTCGCCGTCATGACCAGCGTGTCGGGGATCGCTTCGCCGGCGCTCTTGTCGCGCAGCGCCGCGCGTTGTTCCACGCCAAAGCGGTGCTGCTCATCGACCACCACCACACCGAGGCTGGCGAAGTCGACTGCTTCCTGGATCAGCGCGTGCGTGCCGATCGCCACGTCGACCGAACCATCGGCGAGCCCGGCGAGCACGTCCTTGCGCTCGTTGCCGGTGACACGATTGGTCAGCAGTTCGATGCGCAGCGGCCGCTCGCCGAACAGGTTGGCATCGGGGACCACGAACCCGTCGAGCAGATCCGACACACCGGCGGCGTGTTGCTCTGCGAGCACCTCGGTGGGCGCCATGAGCG
>JBCCVW010000123.1:0-13678 GCA_039194665.1 Actinomycetota bacterium | reverse complement strand
TGTTCATCGGTGTCGCCGCCGGTCTGGGTATCGGTCGCCACGGTCGTCGAGCCACCGGTCGTGGTGCTCGTCGAGTCACTGGTCGCATCGCTCGTCGACTCGTCGTCGCCGCACGCGGCCAACACGAGGAGTGCGGCAACCGCAACGGCCAGGACTCGCGACATGAACCCAACGCTAGGCGTGCAGGGCGCGCCGAGTACGGCACCCCTTGGCGAGCGACCTATCGTCGCCGCCATGACGACGATACGCAGCCTGGCCGAGGAGCACTGGCACGGGAACGGTGATCTCGTGCACACCCACCACCCGGTGCAGCCGGTCCATCACTTCCACGATGACGGGACTCACTCGATCGTCACCGAGGAGATCGACGAGAACCTGTTGACCCTCAAATCGATCGCCTCGGTGAATGCCGTCGATACGGGCGACGGATTGGTCATGCTCGACACCGGAGGCGCCTTCGACCGCCAGATCGTGCACGACGCCGTGCGCGGCTGGCGGCCGAACGAGCCGGTAGTCGCTGCGGTGTACTCCCATCACCACATCGACCACGTCCTGGGCACCGCCCTGTTCGACGCCGAGGCCGGCGACCGGGGCTGGCCGAAACCGGTCGTGTACGCCCATCAAGATCTGCCCGACCACTTCCGGCGGTACGAGCAGACCGTCGGCTGGAACACAGCGATCAACCGACGCCAGTTCGCCATCGACATCCCTGGCTGGAGCTTTCCGGGCGACTACCGCGATCCCGACGTGACCTACGCCGACCATCTCACATTCACGCGCGGCGACCTGACCTTCGAGCTGCACCATGCCCGAGGCGAGACCGACGACGCCACGTGGACATTCGTTCCCGAGACGAAGGTGCTGCATCCCGGCGATCTGTTCATCTGGGCCGTACCCAATGCGGGCAACCCGCAGAAAGTGCAGCGATACCTGTCGGACTGGGCTGCTGCGCTGCGCCAGATGGCCGCGCTCCAGCCAGAGATCATGTTGTCCGGACACGGGCTCCCGATCTTCGGCAACGAGCGCGTCGTTCCCGCATTGCTCGACACGGCCGAACTGCTCGACTCGTTGGAGAGCCAAACGCTGGCACTGATGAACCAGGGCAAGAATCTCGACACGGTGATCCACGAAGTCGAGGTCCCGGCACACCTGCGCGACAAGCCGTACCTCCGACCGGTGTACGACCACCCGCAGTTCTTGGTGCGCAACGTGTGGCGCCGGTACGGCGGGTGGTATGACGGCGAGCCCGACAACCTACTGCCGGCGCCGCGCGGCCAACAGGCCGCCGAGTGGGTGGCACTTGCCGGTGGTGTATCCGCGGTGCTGAGTCGCGCCGAGACGTTGATCAACGACGGCGACGCCCGCATGGCCTGCCACCTCGTGGAGTTTGCCGCCTTGGCCGAACCCGACAACGACGAGGTGTGGGCGGTACGGGCGGCGGCGTACCGCGCCAACTCGGCAACCCACGAGTCGTCGATGGCCCGCAACATCTTGCATCACGCCGCACTGGCCAGCGAGGAACGCAAACGCGACCTCGCCGGCGACTACTGACCCAGTCGGAATTTCTGTCGAAATCCGGCACCTCGCGCGGGATTTCGACAGAATTTTGGGGGGATGTGTCCAAATCGGGGAATCCCGTCCGTCGGACGTGTAGTGCCGCCGCCGGCGGCATGGAAACATCAACACACCGATCACCATCGGAAGGGGACACGATCATGAAGTACGCACTGCTCATCTACGCCGACCAAAGCGAGGGGCCAGCCGAAGGCACGCCGGAGTTCGGCGCCGAGATGGAGGGATGGTTCGCCTACACCACCCAGCTCACCGAAGCCGGCGCCATGCTCGGCGGCGAGGGCCTGTTGGGCGCGGAGACGTCCACCAGCGTCCAGGTGCGCGACGGCAAGACGATCACCCGCGATGGCCCATTTGCGGAGACCAAAGAGGTGCTCGGCGGGTTCTACATCGTCGACGTCGACAACCTCGACGCAGCGATCGAGTGGGCGTCGAAGATCCCCAACGTCGGCTACGGCACCGTCGAGGTACGACCGGTCATGGAGGTCCCCGACCAGGGGTGAGCCCTCGACGAGTCCGGACCACTCCACCCCGACGACGCTGTGCCGATGACTGAGCGCCGAATGCCCACCGTGGTGTCGGCTGTCGACGCGGCGTTCCGAGCAGAGTGGTCCGGGCTCGTCGCCACGCTGCGCCGCGAGTTCGGAGACCTGCAGATCGCCGAAGATGCCGCACAGGAGGCGTTTGCGGCGGCCGCGCGTGTGTGGCGGCGCGATGGCGTGCCCGAGCGTCCCGGCGCGTGGCTGCTCGTCACGGCACGCCGCCGGGCGATCGACTCGCTGCGCCGTGCCAAGCGGCTCGACGATCGGTTGGCACGCTTGGCCGACGCTCCACCTCCGTCGCCGCGCGAGATGCTCGACGACCAGCTGGCCCTGATTTTCGGCTGCTGTCATCCGGCACTGCCCACCGAGGCGCAGGTTGCCTTGACGTTGCGCACGGTGTGCGGGTTGTCGACCGACCAGATCGCCCACGCCTTCCTCGTACCGAGCGCCACGATGAGCAAGCGACTCGTGCGGGCAAGGAACAAGATCCGCCAGGCCGGGATCCCGTTCAGCGTGCCCGACGTGGAGCACCTCGATGATCGCGCCGACGGCGTGGCTGCGGTGATCTACGCCGTGTTCACCGAAGGGCATGCCAGTACCAGCGCCGACACACTGATCCGCGGTGATCTATGCGACGAAGCGATCTGGCTGGCGGAGACCGTCACGACGCTGCTTCCCGAGCACGGCGACGTGCACGCCCTTGCCGCGTTGTGCCTGCTGACCGATGCCCGACGGGCGGCCCGCTTCGACCAGCACGGCGAACCGGTGCTGCTCCCGGACCAGGACCGCGAGGCCTGGGATCGCTACAAGGTGGCCCGCGGGCTCGACCATCTGGTGGCGGCACGCCGACACGACGCCCGCGGCCCGTACCGCCCGCACGCCGAGATCGCCGCAGTGCACGCAATCTCGCCGTGCTACGACGCCACCGACTGGACGGCGATCATCCAGGTGTACGACCGCTGGCTCGCCGCCGGCGGCGACGCGGTGGTGGCGCTCAATCGTGCTGTGGCGATCGGCGAACGCGACGGGCCCGACGCCGCACTCGCGGCACTGGTTCCGCTGATGGCATCGGGCCAGCTCGACGACTACCACTACGCCCACGTGGCCCACGCGACGTCGCTACGCCGCGCCGGTCGCGACGCAGAAGCGCTCGGCGCCTACGGCCGCGCGCTGGACACCTGCAGCAACGAGTCCGAAGCACGCTGGATCCGCTCCGAACGCGACCAGCTGACGGCATCGGCGAACACGATGGCCGGTCGTCCGCCGCCACCGGTTGGCACGTAACGTGCCCGCCGTGGATCGCCGAATACTCGTCGTCGGAGCTTCGTCGGGGATCGGCGCGGCCGTCGCACGTGAGGCACTCGACCGGGGCGCGACCGTTGCGGGGGTCGCCCGCCGCGCCGACCGACTCGCAGCGATGGCGGGGCTGTTCGCCGCGCCCGCCGACGTGACCGACGCGGCGGCAGTCGATGCCGCCGTCGACGCCGCCATCGATGCGCTCGGCGGGCTCGACGACGTGGTGATCGCGGCCGGCATCAATCGACCCGGTCTGATCGCCGACACCACGGTGAACGATTGGCGGGCGGTGCTCGACACGAACGTGATCGGCATGCTCAACGCCGTGAGGGCAGCCGGTCCTGCGCTGCACACCGGCCGCGCACCGACGTTGCTGGTGATCAGCTCGAATGCCGCCCAACAGGTTGTGAGTCCACAGAATGCGATCTACTCGGCGAGCAAGGCCGCCGTGCACGCCCTCGCCGACGCGCTGCGCTTGGAGTTCGCCGGCGCCGTGCGGGTGGTCGAACTGGCACCGGCCTACGTACGCGATACCGAGATACATCGCGACTACGCCGACCCGGCCCACCGCGCCGAGGCCGACGAGCGACAGCAGATGAACGGGATGGACCTCGACCACGTCGCTCGATTGATCGTCGATGTCCTCGCCGAACCGTCCGACATCGAGATCCGCCTGCTCGAGGTGAGCAAGCCGGGGTACGTGCTTCGCCCGTACCGCAGCTGAGCCGTACTGCTACCAGGCCGCTACTCGGGCACTACCAGTTCGTAGCGATGTACTGCGTCTCGCAGAATTCGTAGATCCCCTCGGTGGAACCTTCACGGCCGAGACCGGACTGTTTCATCCCTCCGAACGGCGCCGCCGGATCGGACACCACACCACGGTTCAGTCCGATCATCCCCGCCTGCAACCGTTCGCTCACGCTCATCCCACGGCCCATGTCGGCCGTGTAGACGTACGCGACCAACCCCATCTCGGTGTCGTTGGCCGCAGTGATCATTTCGTCGGTGTCGACGAATGAGATCACCGGCGCCACCGGACCGAAGATCTCGTGGCGGGTGATCGGTGTTCCGTGTTCGACATTGCGCAACACGGTCGGTGCGTAGAAGTGTCCCGCACGGTCGAGTGGTTCCCCGCCGACCGCAGCCTCGGCACCGGCGCCGAGCGCCTGCCCGACAAGGTGGTCGATCGATGCGACGGCCTCGGCGTTGATCATCGGCCCGACATCGGTGCCGGCATCGAAGCCATCACCGACCTGCAACGCCCTCATCGCCTGAGCCAGGCGGGCGGCGAACGACTCGGCGACTGCCTCGTGCACGAAGAACCGATTCGCCGCCGTGCACGTCTGCGCCGAATGACGCATCTTGGCCAGCAGCGCACCGTCGATCGCGGCGTCGAGATCGGCATCGTCGAACACGATGAACGGCGCGTTGCCACCGAGCTCCATCGTGACGTTCAGCACCCGGTCAGCGGCGCGCCGCAGCAGCACTCGGCCGACTTCGGTGGAGCCCGTGAACGACACCATCCGCACGGCCGGATGACCGACGGCGGTGTCGAACCACTCGGCGGCGCGATCGGTGGGCGCGACGTTGAACGCACCCGCCGGGACACCGGCCGCGTGGAACAACTCGGCCAGCCGGAGTGCGGTCAGCGGCGTCTCGGCCGCGGGCTTGACGACCACCGCATTCCCCGCCGCCAATGCGGGCGCCAGCTTGCGGGTGAGCATCGCTGCCGGGAAGTTCCACGGAGTGATCACGAGCACGACCCCAACCGGCGGGTGACGGACGACGATGCGATTCCCGCCGCCGGGAGCGATGCGCAACGACCCTTCGATGCGGACCGCCTCTTCGGCGTTCCAGCGGAAGAACTCGGCGGCATAGGTCACCTCGGCGTGGGCGTCGACCAAGGGCTTGCCGTGTTCGAGGGTGATCAGCGCAGCCAGCTCGTCGCGGTATTCGAGCATCGCCGCCCAGCAGCGCCGCAGCACTTCGCTGCGCTCCCGCGGGGCGCGCCCCGCCCACCCTGGCTGGGCGGCCGCTGCCGCGTCACATGCACCCAGGGCGTCGGCGGCAGTACCTGGCGTCAGCGTGGCGACGACGTCGCCGGTCGCTGGGTTGTCGATCGACATCGACCGCTGGTTGCCGCTGGCGGATCGCCAATCGCCATCGATCCACGCGTCGGCCGGCAGCCGTTCGATGAACTCGATCGCCCGGCGCCGTTCCACGGATCAGCGACCGCCTCGATACCCGGCGAACCGTCGCAGGCGCAGGCTGTTCGACACGACGAACAGCGACGACAACCCCATCGCCGCGGCGGCGATCATCGGATTGAGCACGCCGAAGGCGGCGAGCGGGATCGCCGCCGTGTTGTACGCAAAGGCCCAGAACAGGTTGCCGCGAATGGTGCCGAGCGTGCGTCGCGCCAGGGCGATGGCGTCGGCCACTCCGAGCAGGTCGCCGCTGACGACCGTGAGGTCGGATGCCTCGATGGCGACGTCGGTGCCAGTTCCGATGGCGATGCCCAGATCGGCGCGGGCGAGGGCTGGCGCGTCGTTGATGCCATCACCAACCATCGCCACACGGCGACCGTCGGCCTGCAAGTCGGCGATCGTGGCGTCCTTGTCGTCGGGGAGCACCTCGGCGATGACGTCGTCGGCGCCGACCGCATCGCCCACGGCATGTGCGGTGACCGCATTGTCGCCAGTGAGCAAGGTGACCCGAAGCCCCAGGTCGTGGAACGCGCTGACCGCCGCGGCCGACGTCGGCTTGACGGTGTCGGCCACGGCAAGGGCCACCTGCGCCCGGCCGTCGTAGCCGCCGAACACCGCAGTATGTCCGGCGCGCTCGAACGACTGCGCGGCGTGCTCCACGCTGTCGGGGACCTGATCAAAGACGGAGCGCCGTCCCACATCGACGCGACGGTCCACCACGGTCGCCGACACGCCGAGACCCGGTGTGCTGGCGAACTCCGACACGGCGGGGGACACACCGTCACCGAGCGCGGCGATTGCTTGGGCGATCGGATGCTCGGAACGGGACTCGACCGCAGATATCGCCGCAAGCAGATCATCGCGCTCCGCAGCAGGCACCTCGTCGGCCACTGCGGTGTCGACCACGCGCATCCGACCCTCGGTGACCGTGCCGGTCTTGTCGAGCACGATCGTGTCGACCTGGCGCGTGTCTTCGAGCACCTCCCCGCCCTTGATGATCACGCCGAGCTGGGCGCCGCGTCCGGTACCGACCATGATCCCAAGCGGTGTGGCCAAGCCAAGTGCGCACGGGCAGGCGATGATCAACACGGCGACCGCGGCGGTGACGGCATCGCCGGCTGCCGCGCCGGTCGCCAGCCACGCGATCAGCGTGATCGCAGCGATGACGATCGCCACCGGCACGAAGACCCCCGACACGCGGTCGGCGAGGCGCTGTACCTTGGCCCGGCTGCCCTGCGCAGCCTCGACGAGTTGCACGATCTGGGCGAGCGCGGTCGCTGAACCGACGGCCGTCGCCTCCACCACGAGCGAGCCGTCGGTATTGATCGTCGCCCCCACCACGGTGTCGCCCGGACCAACCTCGACGGGCACCGGTTCGCCCGTGATCATCGACGCGTCGATCGCTGCATGTCCATCGACAATGCGACCGTCGGTGGCGATCTTCTCGCCGGGCCGCACGATGAAGCGCATCCCCACGTCGAGCTCGTCGCGGGCGATCTCGGTGCCATCGACCAGCGTGGCCGTCGGCGCACTGAGATCGGCGAGCGCCCGGATGGCGTCGCCGGATCGGCGGGTGGCCCGCACCTCGAGCCACTTGCCAAGGAGAATCAACACGACGATGACAATCGCCGTCTCGTAGTAGACGTGCCCGTCGTCGAGGAACAGCGCGGCTGTGGACCACGTCCAGGCAGCGGTGGTGCCAAGTGACACGAGTGTGTCCATCGTGGCCGTCCGGTGGCGGAGGTTGATCAATGCGCTGCGGTGGAACGACCATCCGGCCCAGAACACCACCGGTGTGGCCAGCACCCCGGCAAACCACTCCCAGCCGGTGAACTGCAGCGCCGGGATCATCGACACCGCCACGACCGGCACGCCGAGGATCAGGGCGATCGTCCACCGGCGCTGGAGGTCGCGTTCGCGGCGACGATCGTCGGTGTCTTCGGGGGCGGGGGCGGAGTACCCGAGGCCTTCGATGGCGGCGCGCACCACCGCTTCGTCAACACGATCGTCGTGGCGGACCGTTGCCGTGTTCGCCGCGAAGTTGACCAGCGCATCGGTGACACCGTCGAGGTCGGCGAGCTCGGACTGGATCCGCGATGCGCACGCCGCGCACGTCATTCCTTCGACGTGCACATCGGTGCGACGCAAGGTGTCGGTGCTCATGGTTCGAGGATACGGCGGGTGCCAACCTCACGTTCGGGGCACGGCCGACGCAGTCCGAAAACCGCTCAGACACATCGACGTGCCGCGATACAACGGTGGATATGACTCGCGCCGCCGACCTTCGATCGACGTTCCTCCGACTGCACCAGGACCCGCCCGCATCGGGCACGCTCGTCATGCCGAACCCGTTCGACGTGGGCTCAGCCAAGCTGCTCGTGCGGGCAGGGGCTCCAGCGCTGGCGACGACCAGCTCCGGCGCAGCCGCTACCACGGGCCGACTGGACGGCGACATGAGCCGCGATGAAGTTGTCGCCCATGCCCGCGAGATGGCAGCAGCGACCGATGCGCCGCTCAACGTCGACAGCGAAGACGGGTTCGGCGACACCGTCGACGACGTGGTGGTCACGGCGCGAGCACTCGCCGCGACCGACGCCGCGGGCTTCTCGATCGAGGACTGGAGCCCCCGCCGCGCATCGATTCGCGACTTCGACGACGCTGTCGCACGGATCACTGCAGCGAAGGAAGCGGGCCGCGACCTGATACTGACCGCGCGGGCCGAGAACCATCTCCACGGCGTCGACGACCTCGACGACACAGTCGCCCGCCTGCAGGCGTATCGCGCAGCTGGCGCCGATGTTGTCTATGCGCCGGGCCTCGTCGATCGAAGCGTGATTCGGCGTGTGGTCGAGGCCGTCGATGCACCGGTCAACGTGCTGGCGCTCCCGACTGCGCCGACCATTCCTGAACTCGCTGAGCTCGGCGTCGCCCGGGTGTCGATTGGCGGCCTCGCCGCGTGGGCGGCGTACGGGGCAGTGTGGGAGATGGCCTGTGAGCTCTTCTCGACGGGCGCCTCGGACTACGCGGCGCGCATCCTTCCACCGGCGATTCGCAACGAGACGTTCGCTCAGTAGCCCACGCCCGCACCCATCCCCGCGCCCTCGACTGCCGGGCGGGCAGTTCGGCGCATGCGCGTCAGCAACGACGTGGCGACGGGTCGAACGAGGGGGTGGCTACCACCGGCAGCCGCGGCGGCCGCCTGCCACCGTTGACGCCGCTCTTCAGCCACCTGCGCATCGTCGAGCTCGGCGCAGTCGAGCCGGTTGTTATGGACGTCGACCACGACGGTGTCGCCGTCTTCGATGAGCGCGATCGGGCCGCCCAGCGCGGCCTCGGGCCCGACATGTCCGATCACCAGTCCGACGGAGCCACCGGAGAACCGCGCATCGGTCATCAGCCCGACGCTGATGTTGCGCTCGCGGCACAACGCGGTGATGCGCGAGGTCGGATCGAGCATCTCCGGCATCCCCGGCGCACCGCGTGGCCCCTCGTAGCGAATGATCACCATGTCGCCATCGTCCAGATCGTGGTCGGGCGAGCGCAACAGCGCGAGCAACGCCTCCTCGCTGTTGAACACACGGGCACGCCCGATGAACCGCCCTGCGGCGTCGAGTCCTCGCTCGACGCCGACGAGCTTGAGCACCGCCGCGCCGTCCGGGGCGAGGTTGCCCGACAACAACCGCAGGCCGCCCGCAGCTCGATATGGCCGTTCGATGGCATGAACGATCGAGCCATCGGGAGGCGGCGGATCGAGCCGCTCCACCTGTTCGCCCAACGACTCGGCCGTGCACGTCAATGCCGACCCATCGAGCCATCCGTCGTCGAGCAGCTCACGAACGACCACCGCCACTCCCCCGACGCGATCGACGTCGATCATCGACCACGTCCCGTAGGGACGGAGGTCCGTCAGCACCGGCACACGTCGACCGAGCCGTGCGAGCTCCGCACGCGACACCACGTCAGCCCACAGATCGAATCCAGCTGCCCGGGCAAGTTCGACGCCGTGCAACACAACGTTCGTCGAACCGCCCATCGCCAGGGCAACGATCAGGGCGTTGCGCAACGCCGTCGGTGTGACGATGTCGCGGGGCCTGATCCCCTCCGCCCAGAGGCGAGCCAGTATCGAGGCGAGCTCGTCGGGGAAGACGGTGGTCCGAGCGGGGTCCGCTGACGCCGGCGCCACCATGTGCAGTGGGGTCATCCCGACGACCGCAGCGAAGACCTGCATCGTGTTGTACGTGTACATCCCACCGCAGCTCCCGAAGCCTGGACAACTGTGCAACGCAACGCGCGTTCGCAGCGCCTGCGGTGCAGCGGCGTGCTGGTACGCCGCGACGAGGTCGAGGCGTTCCCCGCTGGCGGGATCGATGCCGGGGGCGATCGAGCCATCGGGGCACACCACCGCCGGTCGATTGTGCTCGAGCAGCGCGGCGAGCGTGCCAACTGGCGGTTTGTCACAGGCGACGATGGCGATCACGCCGTCGAGGGCCGCTGCGGCGAGGTGCAGTTCGGTCGTTTCGCGCACCACCTCGCGACCGATCAACGAGTACCGCATGCGGGCGGTGCCGTTGAGTTGCCCGTCGGACACACCGAGGGTGAACGCCGGTGCGACCAAGCGAACGTCGAGCACGTCGTCGCTGATCCGTTGTGACACGGCGCGGTGGACCGCATCCACCTTGGCCCGCACGCCCAGGTAACACTGGCTCTCGCCCAACGTGCCGATCACACCCCAGGGCGCCCCGTGGACGAGCGCGACCGGCTCGCCGAGCTGGCGTGCGGTGCCGACTCGCTGGACGTCGCGGCCAGGGTGCACCGACTCGAAGCCTGGTCGATCGCGATGTGCCGCCGGAGTGTCGTCGTCCATAACGCCGAGCATGCGGTGCGCGTCGGACGCGGTCGTGCCCCAGTTGTGGGTGGCACCGACCGGGTCACCCACGTAGCGGATGCGATGTGGGCGCCGCAGGACGAGCGATCCGTACGCTGTGGTGATGCGCGCCGATGAACTGGGCGACTTTCTGCGGTCGCGGCGGACGCGCCCAGAGATCGGACGCCCCGACACCGGACGACGCACGCCCGGAATGCGGCGCGAAGAGTTGGCCGCCGCGGCGGACGTGACGCACTCGTGGATCGTCAAGCTGGAACAGGGTCGCGCTCGTTCGGTGTCGGTCGGGGTGCTCGCCGCGTTGGCCCGCGCACTCCAACTCGACGTGGCGGAGCGGACGCATCTGTTTGCGCTCGCCGGCTATCGAACGGGTGCCGATGCGCCGGACGCTTCAGTCACGTCGTCGTTGCGCGTGCTGCTCGACGAGCTCGAGCCCAACCCTGCGTACCTACTGGATCGCACGTGGGCGATGGTCGGTTGGAATCGCTCTGAAGAGGCGCTGTTTCCGCCGTTGCGTCACCACGTTGGTCAGCGCCCGAACCTGCTCGAGCTCGCCTTCCTCGATTCCGAACTCGATGCGCTACTGACCGACGCCGATGCCGAACGCGCCCGCCTGGTGGCCCAGTTCCGGGCGCACATCATCGACTGGCCCGACGACCCTCAGATCGCCATCGTGGTCGATCGGTTACGCCACGAGTCGGCGCAGTTTCGCGAGCTGTGGGCGCGCGGCGACGTCGACGCCTTTCACACCACGCGCCGACAGTTCGCCCATGACCGACCCGGATGGCGACTCCTCGACCACCACCGCCTGGCGGTGCTCGACCAGCCGGGCATGCAACTCGTGGTGTACACCCCGATCGACGCGGCGACGAGCTAGCGAAAACCAGGCGATGGGCGCAGCGTCGGCGCAGGCGCAAAGTCGGCCGCGGAGTCAGCCACCGAGAAGCGGGTGATCTGTTGGGCGCGCCCGGTGAGTTGCTGGTGGTCGTCGTAGGAGATTCCGGGCGTGGTCGGCTCACGGAACCACGGGGCGTAGAACTCGAGATTGGGGATCGCTCGCGCATGTTCCGACACGTTGGGGGTCCCGCCGTGCCACGCCCGCACGTCGCGGATCTGGATCGCGCCCGCCGGCGCCGGACACACCGTGCTCAATCGCATCCACTCCGGCTCCTGATCCAAGGTCGGAATCGGCGCCCGCGAGTGTTGCGATCCCGGAATCTGGCGGGTCGGCCCATTGAGTGGCGTGATGTCGACCGGCATGAAGTTGACGCACACGTACGGGCACGGCAAGTCTCGAACCGTGAGGTGCCCGCGTGGATCGTGGAACGAGCTGAACGGCGTGCCGTCGGCGCTGACGAAGTCGCGCATGTCGGAGTGCAGCGGCTGGTACTCGGTCGCCCCGGCGAGGCAGAAGTCGCCGCTAGCGGCGCGCAGTGTGAAGTCGTCCGACTCGAAGATCGCCGCCACCAGGTCGAGAACGGTGTCGAGTTGGAGCAACATCTGCCACGCCGGTCGATGGAGTTGACTGCCCGTGCTGCTCGACCCACCAAACGAATACCGGTGCGAGCCGCGATTGCCGCGCCGATCGTCGTCGAGCTGAGCGATCTCGAGCATGGCCGCATCGGTTGCAGCGCGCAGCTGCCCGATCTGGTGCGCATCGAGAATGTCGCGCACGACGACGAATCCATCGCGCCGGAACACGCGCACCGCGTTCTCGATGTCGTCTGGCGTAAAGATCTCCAGCCCGGTGATGCCGTTGTTCGCCGTGAGATGGTCGCGCAGCTCCACGACCGATGCGTCGGTCGGCGACACCGCCTTCCATCCGAGCTCGTCGACGTTCATCGCGTTGTTGCTGCTGCCCAACTCGCTCCTCCCCGATCGTGAGCGAACCGTACTCTGCACACCTATGGACGTCATCGTGGATCCGCTTCGCACCACTCGCTTGGTGTTGACTCCGGTACGGCCCGACGACGTCGACGCCATCTTCCAGGTCGCCCGCACGCCGGAATCGATCGAGGACTACCAGCGCGCCGCATCGACGCCGGCCGACGTCGCCGAATGGCTACTCCCGACCATCGATGGCCGGGACGCCGCTTGGACCATCCGCGCCGACGACGTCGTGATCGGACTGGTGTCGCTCGAGCCCGACGACAGCTGGGCAGCGGCCGCCACCGCCGAGTTGGGCTACTTCGTCGACGTCGGGCACAGTGGCCGTGGTGTCGCCACCGAGGCGGCGACTGCGGCCGTCGACTGGGCATGGTCGGCAACGTCGATCGAGCGAATCACCGCGGGCGTCACCGTGCGCAACCCGGCCTCGTTACGCGTGCTCGAGAAACTCGGCTTCGACCATGTCCGTACCGTTCCCGACGATTGGGAGTGGGACGGCCAGCGCTTCGACAGCGCCTACTACGAGCTCGCCCGACCCGACTGACCGCTTCGCCTGCCTACCGGGTCACGGTGGCGACGACAACGAACTCGAGCCCCGGGCGGTCCGGAGCGTCGCGCATCTCCGAAAGTGACCACCCGGCTGAGCGCAGACTCTTCTCGATCTCGGCCGGACGACGGAACCGCAGGGTCGAGTCCGACACGAGCTCCAACTCGGCGCCGAACCGATACGTCCAACGAAACGACACGAACGGGAGCGCCACTTCGGTGACGTCGACCCACGTCTCCACCCGGCCCTGCGATGTATCAACCACGCGATGTGTGTCGTCACGGGTCCATCGCCGCCAGGCACGAGCTGCTGGATCGCGCGTCTCGAACGCCAGCACGGCGCCGTCGGACGCGGCGTCGCGGGCCGCGACCAACGTGGTGTGCCACGACTCGTCGGTGAGGAATACCTGGGCGACGTTGCCGGTCATCACGATGAGGTCGGCCTGGCGGTCCCCGAGCGACCTGGCATCTCCGTGAATCCACTCAACGCGGTCGGCGTGCGGCTTGTGCTGCGCGACGTCGAGCGAGGCAGCGGCTGGATCGACCCCGACGACGTCGATCCCCGCCGCGGCCAATCGGCAGGCCAACGAACCGGTGCCACATCCGAGATCGATCACCGACTGTGCGCCGCACTCGGTGACGAGTCCGGCGTACAGGTCGAGGTCGTCGCGCACCCCGTCCAAATCGTCGTACAGCGCCGCGAGACGCGGGTTGGCGAACGCTGGGTCGGGCATCAGAGCCGCCGG
>JBCCVW010000122.1:0-13727 GCA_039194665.1 Actinomycetota bacterium | reverse complement strand
TCCCTCACCGGGGAGATCGACGCACTCGGCGACCAACTCGAGTCGCGCAAGCTGGTCGATCGTGCCAAAGGCGTGCTGATGGACCAGGCGGGCATGTCCGAGCAGGACGCCTTCGGATTCATTCAGCGCACCGCGATGAGTGGTCGACAACGCATGCGCGATGTCGCCGAGCGGGTGATCGACGGCACTCTCCGGCCAGAGTGAGGCGGCGATGAGCACGATCCTCGTCGTCGACGGCAACTCCCTCACGTATCGGGCGTTCTTCGCCCTCCCGACCGACATGGCCACCGCCAGCGGTCAGGTGACCAACGCCGTGTTCGGGTTCACGTCGATGCTGGTCAACGTGTTGAAAGATCATGCCCCCGACGGCGTCGTGGTTGCCTTCGATCGGCCCGAGCCCACCTTTCGCCACGAGCGTGACCCCGAATACAAGGCACAACGCGAGGCGGCCCCGGACATCCTCCGCCAGCAGATGGGGCTGGTGCGCGAGGTGCTCGACGCGATCGGGATCGCCACCATCGACCGTGCCGGGTGGGAGGCCGACGATGTGATCGCCACAATCGTCGACGCGCTCCTCGAACGCGGCGACGACGTGATCATCGTCACCGGAGATCGCGACAGCTACCAGCTGGTGTCCGACCCGCACGTGAAAGTGCTCTACAACAAGCGCGGCGTCAGCGACTACGTCCTGTACGACGAGGCGGGCATCGAGGAGCGCACCGGCGTGCGCCCCGATCGTTACGTCCAGTACGCCGCGCTGCGCGGCGACAACAGCGACAACCTGCCGGGCGTGCCGGGCGTCGGGGAGAAGACCGCAGCCAAGCTGATCAACAAGTACGACGGCCTCGACGGGATCTTTGCGGCGGTCGAGGAACAGACTCCAAAGCTTCGCCAGTCGCTTGCCGAGAACGAGGAACGCGTGCGGCTCAACCTCGAGTTGATGGTGCTCCGTCGCGATGCGCCGCTCGACGGCCTCGATCTCGATGCGCTCGGCGTGCAACCGAACGCCGAAGAGCTGAAGCGGCTGTTCGAGTTTCTCGAGTTCCGCACCCTCGGCGACCGGCTCGGCGATGCCCTGCGAGCGATCGGGTCCGAGGTCGACGTCGGCGGCGGCGATGCGCGTGAGGAACTCGTGGCCGAGGTCGAGACCTACGACGCCGACGCCGCCGCGTCGGTGTTGTTCTCGGCGCCGACACTCGATGTTGGCGCCGCGTGGGACGGCGAGCCGGGCCGCTCGCCGCTGACCGGCATCGCTGTGGTCGTCGACGCCGAATCGGCATCGGTCGCCTGGCTGCCGGCTGCGGTGCTCGTAAACGCCGCAGTGCGAACTGCGCTGGTCGAGCATCGCGACGTGCGGGCACACAACGCCAAGGCGCTGATGCGCTCACTGCTCGATCTCGACGGACCGGGCGATGACGCACTCGAACTCGATGGGCTCACGCTCGACACGGCGATCGCCGCCTACCTCATCGACCCTGCCGAGGCGCGCTATTCGCTTCCTGACCTGGTCGAACACTACACCCGCTTCGCTCGCCCGGGCGACGATGCGGTCGCTGACGGGCAGCTTGATCTCGACGGCGGGCAACACACCGACGCTGAACAGGCCGGCCTCGACGCGCTCGCCGTTCATCACCTGGTCGGCCCGATTCGGGCCAGCCTCGAGGCGCAGGGGATGCAGCACCTGTACGACAGTGTGGAGAACCCGCTGGTCGTCGTGTTGGCCAAGATGGAACACGTCGGTGTCGGTGTCGACGCCGACGAGTTGCGCCAGCTCAACGAACGACTCGGGTCGGAGGCGACGTCGCTTGCGGCCGAACTCCGCGAGGTGGCAGGCCGCGACGACCTCAACACGAACTCGCCGAAGCAGCTGCGCGAAGTGCTGTTCGACGAGCGTGGGCTGACGCCGGTGAAGAAGACCAAGACCGGACCGTCCACCGATGCGGCATCGCTGGAGCGACTGCGCGACCAGTGGCCAGAATTTCTCGACCCGCTGATGCGTTATCGCGAGGTCGAGAAGCTGCGAAGCACCTACGGCGAGGGACTGCTGGGCGAGGTCGCCGCCGACGGCCGGATCCATGCCACGTTCAACCAGACCGTCGCCCGCACGGGCCGCCTGTCGTCCGACCAACCCAATCTGCACAACATCCCGGTGCGGACCGATGAAGGTCGCCAGTTCCGCCGCGCCTTCGTGCCAGCCGACGGCACGTCGCTGCTCGTCGCCGACTACAACCAAATCGAGCTGCGCTGCATCGCTCACCTCGCGGCCGACCCCGGCTTGATCGACGCGTTCACCAGCGGCCGCGACATCCACAACGCCACCGCGGCCCGCGTCTTTGATGTCGCCCCCGACGACGTCACCATCGAACAGCGCTCGAAGGCGAAGATGGTGTCGTATGGGCTGGCCTACGGAATGGAGGCCTACGGGCTCGGGCAGCGGTTGAACATTCCGACCGAGGAGGCGGCGGTCATCCTCGACGCCTATTTCGAGGCGTTCCCGAACGTGAAGGCGTACATGGACACCACAGTTGCCGAGGCGCGCGAACGGGGGTACACCGAGACGCTGTTCGGTCGGCGCCGACCGATTCCCGAGTTGATGAACTCGAACTTCCGGGTGCGTCAGGCCGGCGAGCGGCAGGCGATGAACGCCGGCATCCAGGGTCTCGCCGCTGACATCTTCAAGGTCGCTGTGGTGCGCATCGACGAGGCGCTGGTCGAGGGCGGCTACGAGAGCCGCCTCGTGCTACAGGTGCACGACGAAGTGATCCTCGAAGTCCCCGAGGCCGAACGCGATCCTGTCGGGAGCCTGGTCGTCGAGCTGATGCGCAACGCCGCCGAGCTCGATGTACCGCTCGAGGTCAACGTCGCCTGGGGTTCGAGTTGGGCCGAGGCCAAGGGCTGACGTCGCGCGACGACCGGGGCACCCATGACCGACGAACACGACCACTGGTTCGAGCCGCTGGCGACACACCTCGGTCGGAGCTATCTGCGGTACTCGTTCACCAAAGGAACCGTCGCCGAGGTCGACACGATCGTCGACCTGCTCGACCTGCAGCCGGGAATGCGCGTACTCGACGTCGGGTGCGGACCAGGCCGTCACGCGCACGAGCTGGCCAGCCGGGGCATCGATGTCCACGGCATCGACATCAGTGCGCGATTCATCGACCTCGCCCGTGACGACGTCGACCCCGGTGCCACCGGCACCGCCAGCTTCGAGCGACTCGATGCACGGCATCTGCTCGATGCCGTGCGTTTCTACGGCGGATTCGATGCCGTGATCTGCTTGTGCCAAGGCGCGTTCGGTCTGATGACAGTCGACGGTCACGACGAGCTCGTTCTCGCCGGCATCGCCCGCGCGTTGCGGCCTGGTGGGCGATTGGCGTTGAGCGCGTTCAACGCGTACTTCTCGGTGAAGTATCACGACGACGCCGATTTCGATGCCAACGCGGGGATCAGCGCCGAACGCACCGAGCTGCGCGACGAGGCCGGCGGCGTGCTCGAGACTGATCTGTGGACCGCGTGCTACACCCCACGCGAGCTGCGTCTCCTGGCGCGTCACGTCGGGCTCGACGTCGAGCGCGTCGCTAGCGCCGAACAGGGCACCTACGCGCCCTCGCTGCCGAGCACCGAAACACCGGAGTTTTTGCTCGTCGCGACCCGCAACCAGCGCTGATACCATTGTTTGTTGCGCGATCGCCGATCGTGCGCGCAGTTGTCCATCCCGCTGACCCCGGTCTCTTCCGTTCAGTCCTGTCCGTTTCGAAAGCAGTCCCTTGTCCGACACCGCAACCACACCCGATACCAGCGGCGACACCGCCGCAGCCCCACAGATGGGCACCTTCGACGACGAAGGCAACTACACCCCGCGCGAGGTCGTTTCCGATGATCTCGGCATGTCGTTCGCCGATGCGATCGACGGCACGATGGTCACCGTCGAAGACGGCGAAATGGTCAACGGCACCGTCGTCAAGATCGACAAGGACGAAGTTCTGCTCGACATTGGCTACAAGTCAGAAGGCGTCATCCCGGCGCGCGAGCTGAGTATCCGCAACGACGTCGATCCGGCCGAGGTGGTATCGCTCGGCGATCAGGTCGAAGCGCTCGTGCTGACCAAAGAGGACAAAGAGGGCCGTCTGGTCCTGTCGAAGAAGCGCGCCCAGTACGAACGTGCGTGGGGCGACATCGAGGCCAAGAAGGAAGCCGACGAGGTCGTCAGCGGCCCGGTGATCGAGGTCGTCAAGGGCGGCCTCATCGTCGACATCGGCCTGCGCGGCTTCTTGCCCGCGTCGCTCGTCGAGCTGCGCCGTGTGCGTGACCTCCAGCCGTACATCGGCCAGACCGTGCACGCCAAGATCATCGAGCTCGACAAGAACCGCAACAACGTGGTGCTGTCGCGTCGGGCCTACCTGGAAGAGAACCAGCGCGAGACCCGCGACCAGTTCCTCAACAACCTGAAGGTGGGCGAGGTGCGCGAGGGCACCGTCAGCTCGGTGGTCAGCTTCGGCGCATTCGTCGACCTCGGCGGCATGGACGGTCTGATCCACGTCAGCGAACTGTCGTGGAAGCACGTCGACCACCCCGGGTCGGTCGTCGCCGTCGGCGATCCCGTCAAGGTGCAGGTGCTCGACGTCGATTTCAGCCGCGAGCGCATCAGCTTGTCGCTGAAGGCCACCCAGCAGGACCCCTGGCAGGAGTTCGCCGAGGGCCACCAGGTCGGACAGCTGGTGTACGGGCGAGTCACCAAGCTGGTGCAGTTCGGCGCGTTCGTGCAGGTCGGCGACGGCATCGAGGGACTGGTGCACATCTCGGAGATGTCGGCGCACCACGTCGACTCGCCCGAGCAGGTCGTGACCCCCGGCGAGGAGCTGTGGGTGAAGATCATCGACCTCGATCTCGCCCGCCGCCGCATCAGCCTGTCGATCAAGCAGGCCGCCGAGGGTGGCGAACTCGCCGCCGAGTACCGCGATCACTTCGAAGTCGACGAGGCGGGCAACTACGTGCAGGGCGAAGCATCGGCGGAAGCCGAAGCGGCCTGGTCCGAGTACTACGAGTCCGAAGGCGGCGACCCGGCAACGGTCACCGCTGACGCGGCTCCGGTGGAGCCCGCCGTCGAGGCCGTCGAGGCAGTCGAGGCGACTGAGACCACCACCGACGGCTGAGTCGGTCATCGTGATCGTCGTCGGCCTCACCGGAGGCATCGGCGCGGGCAAATCGACGGTCTCGACCATGCTCGCCGCACGCGGTGCTGTGATCGTCGACGCCGACCAGATCGCCCGCGACCTGCAGGGTCCCGGTAGCCCGGTGCTCGCCAAGATGGCCGAGCGGTTCGGCGCGCACATCATCCGCGACGACGGCTCGCTCGACCGCGGGGCCGTCGCCGAGATCGTGTTCAACGACAAGGCCGCGCTCGACGATCTCAACGGGATTGTGCATCCGGCGATGCAAGCGGAGATCAGCGCGCAGATCGATGCCCATCGCGAATCCGATCGACTCGTCGTCTTGGATTTTCCGCTGCTGGCCGAGAACCCGCGCAAAGGTCTCGCGGCGACGATCGTCGTCGACATTCCCGTCGACGTTGCGGTCGAGCGACTCGTCGAACAGCGGGCCATGGACGAAGACGACGCCCGCGCTCGGGTCAACAGTCAGATCAGCCGCGACGAACGCTTGGCCACGGCGACTCACGTGCTCGACAACAGCGGCGACCGTGCGGCGCTCGAGTCACAGATCGACAGCCTCTGGGCGGAGCTGGCCGAGCTGTAAGCGTCGGCTCGCGCTACGTCCGGCGAGAGCCGGGCGGGAGATGCAACGTGATGTCGGCGACTGGCACGTCGGGCGGCGGAGTGGCCCGCATCATGGCGCCGTGATCGTCGCCCATCTCGGCAAAGCCATCGTGCACGAGATCCCAGTACGTCTGGCGGATCGCGGCTCGGCCCTCGTCACGGGCCGCTTCGTAGCGGGCGACCGAGCCGGGGGAGGGTACGTACAACACCACTTCGTGGACTCGTTGGTCCGGCGCCTCGTGCTTGACCGCAGCGGTGACCTCGACACGTTCGTAGTCGCGCTCGCGCCAGTCGAGCGCGGCGAGTTCGTCGGCGGTGACGGCGAAGACCACGCCGTTGCACACCTCGTCGGCCGCGACGACCCCGAGCGAGATCACCACGCCCTTCTCGACGCGTGTGCCGTCGTGTGTCCAATCGCCGCGCAACTGGATCGAGCCGTAGTTCCAGCGACGGCCGTAGCCGGTCAGGTGGGCCGGGAACATGTTGTCGCCGAGCACGGGTTCACGATCGATTGTCCAACCGATCGAAGCCGGCGACACCAACGATCCGTATCCGAAGATCCACGTGGCCGGCGTGTTGTCGCCGGCCGTCACCTGTAGTGCTCCTCGATGAACGCCGTCAGCAGCTGCACGCCGATGGCGATCGCCCGTTCGTCGACGTCGAAGTGTCCGGCGTGCAAGTCACGACGCTGCAACGAGGCGGGGTCGTGAACGCCGAGGCGAACGTACGCGCCAGGCACCTCGCGGGTGTACCAGGCGAAGTCGTCGCCGCCCCAGCTCTGCTCGACGATCACCACTCGATCGTCGCCGAACCGTCGGGTCGCCGCTCGACCGACTGCGTCGGTCACCGCGACATCGTTGACCACGGGGGGAACGCCGTGGGTGTACTCCAGCTGGACGCGTGCGCCGTGCTCGCCAAGGATCTCGCCGAGTGCCCGCTCGACGACTTCTGGAAGCTTTTCCCACGCGTCGAGCGAGCGCGTGCGCACCGACGCGCGCATCGCCGCGCGTGTCGGGATGACATTGGCGGCGTCGCCGGACTGGATCGAACCGAAGACCATCTTCATCTCGTGTTCGGGACCGAGGAGGTCGGTGACGCGGCGTGGCAGCTCGGTGATCACCTCAGCGGCAACGGCGATCAGGTCGACCGTCAACTCCGGTCGTGCGGTGTGACCGCCGGGGCCGGTGAGTTCGATGGTCATCATGTCGGCCGCAGACGAAACCGGGCCGCGGCGGACACCGATGGTGCCGACGTCGAGCTTCGGCTCGACGTGTAGGCCGATCACCGTGTCGCAGCCGGCCAGCGCATCGTCGGCGAGCACGTCGAGGGCGCCACCGGGAACGCGTTCCTCGGCCGGCTGGAACAGAAATCGCATGTTGCCCGGGCACAACTCGGGGTGGCGAGCGAAGAACAGGGCGACACCCAGACCGATCGTGGTGTGTACGTCGTGGCCGCAGGCGTGCGACACACCGGGCACCTGACTGCGGTACGGCACGTCCTTGTCGTCGTTCATCGCCAGCGCGTCGATGTCGGACCGAATGGCCACCCGAGGTCCACTGCGTCGCCCATCGACGTCACACCACAACCCGGTACCGACGGAGAACCCGTGGGTGGTGACGCCCGCCAGGTCGAGGCGATTGGCGATGAACCGCGTGGTTGCGTACTCCTCACCACTGACCTCGGGGTTGGCGTGCAGCTCCCGGCGCAGCGCGATGAGGTCGTCGCCGTGTTGGTCGAGCCAACGGTCGACCGAGGCGGACAGCGAGCTGCCCGCGATGGTCATGGCTGCGCTGGTCGGTCGGTATCGAGCTCGGAACGCAGGTGATCGACCACGTCGTGGAGCGTACCGCCGGCGGCGACGACCGCCCGCTGTCGAGCCGTGCCAGAGCCGTTGGCGGCGATACGTGCGATCTCCTCGAGTTGCGCCGTCGCGCCGATTCGTTCCGCGGTCGGTCGGAGTTCGTCGAGGAGCTCGGCGAGCAGCTCGCGCACCGGACGGCGCATCGGCGATCCAACGTCTGGGTGCTCCACGATCAGTCGTGCGTCGAGTCCGTAGCGGGCCGCCAGCCAGCGGTTTTCGCGCACCGTCCACTCCCTTGGTGGGTCGGGCAGGCCGCCGTTGTCGAGTTGGTCCTCGCACCAGGCCACCAACGTTTGCGCCAGGCCGGCCAGGGCGGTGGCCTCACGCAGCGTCGGCGTGGCATCACACATCCGAAACTCGACGGTCCCGAAGTCGGGGTGTGGGCGGAGATCCCACCACACTTCGCGAATCGACGAGATGCATTCGGAGTTGAGCAGGGTGGACATGAACTCCTCGAAGTCGACCCAATCGGCGAGCTGCGGCGGCAAACCGGCGGTCGGCAGCGATTCGAACACCTTGGACCGCGCCGACGCCAGACCGGAGTCTTCCCCTTCAAAGTACGGGCTCGACGCCGACAGCGCGAGCATGATCGGCAGCGTGCGGGTGAGCTCGTTGATCACGGCGATCGCTCGCTCGCCGCTGCGCACTCCGACGTGCACGTGCATCCCGCAGATCAACAGCCGGCGCGCCGGCCACTGCATCGCCTCGATGAGTTCGTGGTAGCGCGGCGGCGGGCTGATCAGTTGGCTCGCCGCCTGCCCGAATGGGTGGGTCCCGGAGCTGATCATTGCGATGCCCCGGGCGTCCGCGGCGGTGCGCACCTCGTCGAGGGTCGCCTCCAGGTCGGCGTGGGCCTGGTCGGCAGTGTCGCAAACGCCCGTGATGATCTCGATCGTGCTCTGGAACAGCTCGTGTTTGGCCTTGGGGTGCTCGCCGTTGTGACCCGTCGAGAGCACGTCGAGCAACTTGGGCGCCGCCGAGATCAAGTCGCCTGTACCCGCGTCGATCAAGTGCAACTCCAACTCGACGCCAACGGTCGGACGCGGATTGCTCGTGAAGTTGATCGTCATGGGCGTGGCGGCTGGAGCCGGCGCGGACTCAGGTTCGGTAGTCGTCGAGTTGCGCGGCGATCTCCTCCGGCGTGACCGGTGGAGCGAATCGGGCAACGACGTCGCCGGCGCCATTCACGAGGAACTTCTCGAAGTTCCACGTGATGTCGTTCGAGTCGCCCTCGCCGGGTTGCTCGCGCTTCAAGAAGTCGTACAGCGGCGCGGCGCCATCGCCGTTGACCTCGATCTTGGAGAACATCGGAAACGTCACGCCGAACTCGGTGGTCGCGAACTCGAGGATCTCGGCATCGGTGCCCGGTTCCTGATTGGCGAACTGGTTGCACGGAAACGCCAGCACGGTGACGTCGTCGTTGTCGTCGTGGAGCGCACGCAGACCTGCGTACTGCGGGGTGAGGCCTCAATGAGTGGCGACGTTGACAACCAAGCAGAGCTGGCCGGCGAACTGATCGAACGCAACGGTGTCGCCGGTAATCGAGGTCATCTCGAAGTCGTGGAAGGTGCTCATGGCCGACGACACTAGACCGCCATGAGCACGACACAGACCTCCGCCGATGACGCGCTCGGCATGTCGATGCGCGACGTCGCCATCGAGGGAACTGACGATGCCGATGCGAGCCAGGTGATCCGTGTGATCACGATCGAGCGACCGGAGGTGCGGAACGCGGTCGATGGCCCGACCGGCCAACTGCTGTACGACGCGTTCGTCGAACTCGACCGCGACGAGCGCGTTGCGGCTGCAGTACTCACCGGTGCCGGTGGAACGTTTTGTGCCGGGGCCGATCTCGGCGCGATCTCCGACGGTCGTGGCAACCGCGTGACCGAGGACAGCGCCGCCAACATCGTCGGCACGGTCGGTCCGATGGGTCCGACACGACTCGACCTCGACACGCCGGTGATCGCCGCTGTGGAGGGCTACGCGGTCGCTGGGGGATTGGAGCTCGCTCTGTGGTGCGATCTGCGAGTTGCCGCCGACGATGCGGTGTTCGGCGTGTTCTGCCGCCGATGGGGCGTGCCGCTGATCGACGGCGGCACGGTGCGCCTGCCGCGTCTGATCGGCGAGTCGTGGGCGACCGACCTCATTTTGACGGGCCGTGAGGTGCGCGCCGACGAGGCCGCGCGCATCGGCTTGGCCAACCGCGTTGTCGCCAGCGGGACCGCACTCGATGCATCGATCGAGCTGGCCGTGCGCATCGCCGCGTTTCCACCGCGTTGTGTGCGCAGCGACCGTCGGTCGATGCGCGATCAGCAGGGCCAAAACCTCGGAGACGCCCTGGCGCGCGAGGTCGAGCTCGGGATGGACACGATCCGCTCGGGCGAGACGCTGCAGGGCGCGGCGCGTTTTGCCGCAGGCGAAGGCCGACACGGCGCTGGGACGTAGGTGGCATGCCCCGCGTGTTGGCGGGCGCGGTCGCGGCCTGAGCGGGCACTAACATTGCCCGGACTCATGTCCGACGATCGACAACGAAGTTGACGCCGTTCCTGACCGCCCTCGGTCTGTTCGGCGCGATCGCCCTGATCGCTGCCAACGGCTACTTCGTCGCTGCGGAGTTCTCCTTCGTTGCGGCTCGGCGGTCGAGGTTCATCGAACGCGCCGATCAGGGTGACAAGAAGTCGGCTCGCGCGGTGACGGTGCACCGCCGCTTGAGCTTCATGCTGTCGGGGGCGCAGCTCGGCATCACGGTCACCACGCTGGTTCTCGGCTTCATCGCCGAGCCCGCCATCGCCGCAGTGATCGAACCGCTCCTCGATGTGCTCGGTGTGCCGTCGTCGGCCACCTTCGGCATCTCACTGGTCATCGCATTCGTGCTCGCCACTGGGATTCAAATGGTGTTTGGCGAGCTCGCACCCAAGAACCTGGCGATCGCCAAGCCTGAGCCGGTGGCGCGGGCGCTGGCGCCGTCGACGTTGATCTTCATGCGCATCGCCGGGCCGGTCATTCGGCTGTTCGACGGCGCAGCCAATCGGCTGCTGCGAGTACTCGGCATCGAGCCGGTCGACGAGTTGCACGGCGCGGTGTCGGCCGAAGAACTCGACTTGATCGTCGACTCGTCGGCGGAGAGCGGCACGCTCACACCCTCGCAGGCGGCGCTGCTCGAACGGGCGATCGACTTCCCCGCGCTCGAGGCCGCCGACGCGATGATTCCATGGAACCGGGCGATCACGATCGGTGCGACGGCAACTGCGTCGGACCTCCGCGATGCGATGTCGTCGACGCATTCCCGATTCCCGGTGCTCGACGGCGACGGCGGCGTGCTCGGCATCGTGCACGCCAAGGACCTGCTCGGCGTGGAACGCACCGCATACGACGCCACGCTCGTCGAAGAGCTCGCCCATCCGGTGCATGCGGTCCCCGAAGCCGCCGGGCTCAACACCGTGCTCGCCGAACTGCGGTCGCACTCCACCGAGATGGCGCTGGTGATCGACGAGTACGGCGCGCCGGCGGGCATCATCACGCTGGAAGACATCGTCGAGGAGCTGGTCGGCGAGATCGAGGACGAATACGACCCGGCCGAACAACACATCGACCAGATCGCCGACGGCGTCTGGTCGATCGACGCCGCCACACGCCCCGACGAAGTCGAACGGCTCGCTGGGCTGATCCTGCCGGACGGGGAGTACGACACCGTCGCCGGTCTCATGCTGGACCGGTTGGAGCGGATCGCCGAGGTCGGCGACACCATCGCCGTCGATGGAATCGAGCTCACGGTGCTCGATGTCGACGGCTACAGCATCTCGCGTATCCAGCTGCGCTCCCTCGAGGACCCCGATGCCACCGATACCGACCCCGACACCGATGCCGACGGCGAGGACGAGTCGTGATGTCGGCCCTGGCGACAGTCGGCCTCGTCGCCGCCGACGAGGGCATCAGCGTCAACACCACCGGGCTCGTGCTCGCAGTGGTGTTCCTGGCGCTGAACGGTTTCTTCGTCGCTGCAGAATTCGCGTTGTTGGCCTCGCGGCGATCACGAATCGAGCAACTCGAGGCAGAGGGCGACCGCCGCGCCAAACACGCTGCTGCTGGGTTGCGCGAGATCACGCTGATGCTCGCCGGGGCTCAGCTGGGCATCACGATGTGCTCGCTCGGGCTCGGCGCCGTCGCCGAACCCGCCGTTGCCGGCGTGATCGAGGGGGTCCTCGGCGAAGCGTTCAGCTTGTCGGGCACCGCCCGACACATCATCGCCTTCGTCATCGGGTTGTCGATCGTGGTCTTCTTGCACATGGTCGTCGGCGAGATGGCGCCGAAGTCGTGGGCGATCTCGCACCCCGAGGATTCGGCGCTGCGATTGATCCGTCCGTTCCGCGCATTTGTCACTGTGCTGCGGCCGCTGATCCGGGCGTTGAACGGCATCGCCAATCTGGTCGTCAAGGCCGTTGGCGTTGCACCACAGGACGAGCGAGCGATGGCCCACTCGGCGCCAGACCTGTTGTTGTTGCTCCACGAGTCGGCCGACTCCGGCGGCATCGCCCAACAGGAACACGAGTTGCTGACCCGCTCGTTGGAGCTGTCCGGACTCACGGCCGTCGATGCGATGACCACACGCCGCGACATCATCGCTGTCGCTGCTGACGCCACCGCCGCCGAGGCTGCCGCCGAGGCGCATCGCACAGGGCGAACTCGGGTGGTCGTGCACCAAGACGATCTCGATCACATCGCGGGCTTCGTGCACGCGAAGGACCTCCTCCGTCTGCCGCAGGGGACGTGGCAGACCACCACGGTGTCGTCGGTCGTTCGGCCGATCATGGTGACGCCCGAACATCACCGTCTCGAGGACCTGCTGGTGGAGATGCGCACCGACCGCCAACACATTTCGCTTGTCGTCGACGAGCACGGCACCGTGCTCGGTGTGGTCACCCTCGAAGACGTACTGGAGGAGCTGATCGGCGACTTCGCCGACGAATCCGACGACCGCATCGGCGGCTGCGAGCGGCTGACCGACGGGTCGTATCGGATCTCGGGGTCGATTCGCGCCGACGAGTTCACCGCCTGCACAGGCGCTGAGTTGCCCGACGGCGACTGGCAGACGCTGGCTGGGTACGTCATCGACGCGCTCGACGAGATTCCCAGCGTCGGCGACGTGATCACCACCACGGTTGCCCGCTTCGAGGTAGCCGAGATGGACGGGTTCGCCATCGAGACGTTGCTGGTCAACGTGCGGGCACGTGCATCCGTCGAGGTGTCACCACACGCCGACGGTTGAGCGCTCCCGCGACCGCCCATTCCGCAACGACTCATACCGCAACGACTCATACCGCAACGACTCTTTCCAGGGGGATACGGTCGGGGCGTGCCGATCCCCAAGCGGTGGTTGAACGACGAGGAGACCGTCGCTGTCGATCTGCATCCCCACTGGTCGTACCTCGTGGCCCCGGTAATGGCGGCGGTCGCCGCCATCGTGGTCGGGGTCGTCGCCCTCCGCACGACCGACCCCGATGAGTGGCCGCGCGACGTTGCCGGATGGGGTGCGGTCGTGCTGCTCGTCGCGTCGGTGTCATGGCTGGTCGTGCGGTATCTGCGGTGGAGCTCGTCGAGCTTCGTGATCACGAACGACCGGCTGATCTATCGCACCGGGGTGCTGTCGCGTCGAGGGATCGAGATTCCGCTGGAGCGGGTCAACTCGGTGCACTACGAACAGTCGCTCGGCGGACGGCTCATCGGCTCCGGGACGCTGATCGTCGAGTCGGGCGGTGAATACGGCCGGCAGCACTTCGTTGGCGTCCGCGATCCGAGCCGGATCCAACGCGCCCTCCATCATCAGCTCGATGTGAACGAGCAGCGCAACCGCGGTGCCGATCTCCCATCGGGCGATGTCGTCGGCCAGATCGAGCGCCTCGAAGCGATGCGCGCCCGCGGCACGATCACCGACGAAGAGTTCGAAGTGCACAAGCGGCGGCTGCTGTAACGGTGGTGGGTGTAACCCAGTTAAGGGCACGCCCGCACAACGGGTGAGAAACCACCGAGAAAACACCGGCGGGGGCGCCCCGCCGAGGGGGGGGGGGTGGAGCGCGCCGGGGGGGGGG
>JBCCVW010000121.1:0-13893 GCA_039194665.1 Actinomycetota bacterium | reverse complement strand
CGCTGTTCGAAGCACATCCCCCATCCAGCTCGATACCTGAGCACCACCTCACCTAGAGAACGACGAGGAGTACCACCATGGCCGTCCGTCTCGGCGACACCGCACCCGACTTCACCGCCCCGACAACCCAGGGCGAGATCAATTTCCACGACTGGCTCGGCGACTCGTGGGGCGTTCTGTTCAGCCACCCCAAGGACTTCACCCCGGTGTGCACCACCGAGCTCGGCTACGTCGCCAAGATCAAGCCCGAGTTCGAGAAGCGCAACGTGAAGGTGATCGGCCTGTCGGTTGACCCGGTCGACAGTCACGTCGAGTGGGAAAAGGACATCGAGGAGACGCAAGGCCACGCGGTCAACTTCCCGATGATCGGCGACCCGGAGCGCAAGGTCGCCGACCTCTACGACATGATCCACGAGAACGCCAACGACACCCTCACGGTGCGTTCGGTGTTCGTCATCGGACCCGACAAGAAGGTCAAGCTGACCATCACCTACCCGGCCTCGACCGGACGCAACTTCGACGAGATCCTGCGGGTGATCGACAGCTTGCAGCTGACCGCCGATCACAAGGTGGCCACGCCGGCGAACTGGACCGACGGTGAGAACGTGATCATCGTGCCGGCGCTGTCCGACGAAGAGGCGCGCGACCTGTTCCCCGGCGGCTGGGAGCCGGTCAAGCCCTACCTGCGGGTGACCAAGCAGCCGAACCGCTGACCACCCCTCCGTTCTCCTGTCGAAATCCGGCGCCTGGCGCCGGATTTCGACAGAATTTCCGTCACGGGCTCAGAGCCACTCGGACTCGACCCAGGCCCGAACTGGTGGGGCGAGACGGTGGAGATGATCACCGGGCGCCGCGCGAATCTCGGTGGCGCTGATCGGAACGTTGACCCGGTCGGCATCGACGAGCACCGCCGCCGCATCGAGACGGCGGGCCAGTTCGTCGATGTAGGGATCAGACGAAAACAGTGCGTGCGGCCCATCGGCGTGGGGACCATCGGGATAGGGCCACCGTTCGCGGAACAGCGCAAGCCACTTGGCCCACAACGCTTCATCGTCCCAGTCGGTGTGCAGCGAATGCGGAACGTGGATCACGTTCACCTCGGGGTGCAACTCCGCCAACCATGCCGCCCGTAACTCACCCGGCGCGGCGTCGAGTTCGCTCGACGAGTTGACGTACACCACCAGCTGATCACAACGCTCGGCAGCCCAATCGATCATGTACGAGTGGCCGAGGTGCGGCGGGTCGAACCGACCGACGATCAGGCCGCTGCGATGACGGTCGGGCGCGCTCACGTCGACGGCTGATCGACCAGCTCTGGCCGTGCGCCCATCGCCGCAAGGTCGTCGACCACGCGTCGCCAGCCGGGGCCCAGGTGTTCGACATCGGTGGCAGTCCCCGTACCCAACCACGTCGACGACGACACCGCCACCAGTGCACGAGCGACGGCATCACCGGCACGACGGGCGGTTTGCCCGGCGCGCGTGAGCCGGTCTTTGGCTTCGGCGACTCGCCCATCTCGGGCATCCGCTCCCGCCGCAGCAACGTCGGCGATCACGCGGTCGAGGTACGAGGAGCCCCGATCGGCGACGACCGCGTCGGCGAGCTCACAGGCCGTGCGTCCGTCTCCGGTCATCGAGCTGGCGAGCGCCTGAACGGCTTGCGCATACGGGAACGCGTTGCCCACGTCGAGGAGAATCGCCAGGGCGATGTCGGGTTCGCCGATCTGGCAGCGAGCGAGCGCCAACGTGACCCGGTTCTCCGAACCCTCTGCACCCATCGCCAACACGCGGGCCAACGACTCTTCGCCCACCGTGACCGCACGCTCCCCGAGGCCCATGTGCACCGATGCGCCGGCCGCCGCCATCCACGGGTAGCTCAGGTTTCCGAAGGACTCGCCAAAGGTCATCATCTCTTCGAGCGTGCGCTCGGCTTCGTGGGTTCTCCCCAGAGCAACGAGGGCGCGTAGGCGTGGCGCGAGCGCCTGCACCATGCCGAAGCGGTCGCCGAGCTCCTCGAAACCGACGGTGGCGCGGCGACTGAGCTCTTCCGCGTCGCTGAATCGACCCGTCCACAATCGAATCGACGCGATGAGCGAGTCCATCATCGACGGGGCCCAGCGGTCGCCGAGTTCGACGGCCGTGGCGCGCACCTCGTTGGCCAGCCGTTCCGCCTCGGCGAAGTCGCGCTGGAAGAATCGGACATACGCGAGCAGGCCATTGGCCCACCCACTCCCCTGCCGATCACCGAGGTCGGCGAACTCCTCCCGGGCCAGTGTGAGCCGCTCCTCGGCGAGCTCACTGTCGCCGGACAAGAAGGCCACCCAGGCCTGGTGCTGGCGAACCCATGCGCGGCCGCGTCGATCGTCGAGTTGCTCCGACAACGCTTCCGACTCGCCGAGCAGCCACTCGGCGTCACTCAACGAGCCGCCGAAGACCTCGGCGAACCCGCGATCGCGCAGGCTCGCCGCCGTCTCGATGTCGTCGCCAAGCTGGCGGAACAGCTCGACGCTGCGCCCCAGTTGGAACCGTGCGGCATCGAGGTCACCGTCGCGCTGGTCGAGCACGCCCAGCAAGCGGCGCGCTCTCGCTTCGGTCGCCGTATCGCCCGCCTCGATCGCGTCGGCCAACACGTCGTCGCCGTCGGCCCGCGCGAGCCCCGCCATCCGCCGCTCACGTAGCGCTTCTCCGCGCACGAGCAGCACGTGGCGGTGCAGATCGGGATCGTCGATTCCGAGCTCGAGCGCACGCGCCGCCTGGCGCTGCGCTTGATGGAACGCGCCGACGTCGAGCGACCGACGAGCAGCATCGTGCAGCAATTGCGCCGCCTGCTCGCCGATGGTCGGCAGCACGCCCGGCACCGGTCCGATCTCCGCCACCAGCTCAGCCGCGCTTGCCGCGTGATAGGCGATCTCGTCGATCCCGGGGCTCTCGTGCGCCAGCATGAACGCGGCGGTACCAGCGTGACGCTGCGCACGAACCTGCTTGGTGAGCGTCTGGTACGCCACTTCACGCACAACGTCGCTGCGGAACCGCCACCACCCGAGGCTGACTTCGAACACGCCGTCGGCGACGAGGGCGTCGACCTCGTCGTAGGTGAACGGCTGACCCATCTCCTCGGCGAACTCGGCGAGCGCAACCACCGGGCCGGTCGTCCCGAGCACGGCGGCGTTGTCGACGATCGCCCGTTGGGTCGGGGACAACCGATCGAGCCGAGCTGCGATCAAGGCGCGCAGCGTGCCTGGCAGATCGGAACTCTCCGGATGCACGCGGGCGAGCTCGGTCAACTCGGTGAGGAACAGTGGATTGCCACCGCTGCGCTCGTACAGGCGCTGCGCCAGCTCGCTGTCGACATCGTCGCCAAAAGCCGCTGCCACCAGCGCAGCTGCCTCGTCACGTTCGAGCGGCTCGAGCGGCATGCGCACGGTGATCGGGAGATCGTTCCCTGGCGGCCAGTCGAGCTCAGCGTCGTCGCGTTGCGCGGTCACGATCAGCACCGGACGATCAATCAGCGACCGGGCGATGCGATGCAGCAGGTCGATGAGCAAAGTGTCGGCCCACTGCAGATCGTCGATCCACAACACGAGCGGGCCAGTGCGACTGCGGCGCCGCAGGCCTTCGACGATCATGGCGAACAACGTTTCGCGCGCTTGCAACGGCGGCACCCGGTCGAGTTCGCTCGGGTGCCCCAAGAGGTGAAGGACGCCCTCGACGAATCGATCGATGGCGGGATCGTCGGCGACGAAGTCGTACAGCTCGACGGCGCGTTCGCGCACCACGCGTCGCAGTGTCGCCGACGGCACGGCGGGATCGAAGTCGAGGCGCCGGAACAGCGCAGTGGCGATCGGCGACCACACGTTGGTGTCGCCGAACGGCGCGCACACGCCGGCGAACACCACCACCTGGCGGCTCGGGAACGTCTCGAGAGCCTCGGCGACGAGCCGCGACTTCCCCGAGCCCGCTTCCCCGCTGACCGACACGATCGCGCTCCGGCCGTTGGCCACCATGCCCATGATCGATGTCATCAACTCGAGCTGCGTCGTGCGGCCCACGAAGGGAAGGCCGAATCGGCCAACTCGACCTGGGGATCGCCGCTGGCGGCCGATGACTCGCCAAACCTTGAGCTGCTGTTGACGGCCGCGCACGGTGACCTCTGGATGCAGATCGTCGACGAGCTCACGAATGATGTCGTCGGAGACAAGTGACGCAGTGTCGTCGCCGAGCAAGATGTCGCCAGGCTCGGCCATCGTCTGCAACCGCGACGCCACGTTGACAACGTCGCCCATCGCCGTCGACTCGGTGGTGCCCGACACGGCACCGAACAGCACCTCCCCGGTGTTGATTCCGACGCGCAGCTGGAGCGGGCCATCGATGTCGTCGTTCTCGTCCACGAGGTGAGCGAGCGACTCGTGCATCTGGATCGACGCCCAGATCGCTCTGTCGGCGTCGTCCTCGTGGGCCACGGGAGCGCCGAACAACGCGAGAATCCCGTCGCCGAGCACCTTGTCGACGCGCCCGCCGAACGACTCGATGTCGGCGATGAGCCGCTCGAACGCACCATCGATCAACCGCTTGACCCGTTCGGGGTCGAGCTGCTCGGACAGCGCGGTGTAGCCAACGATGTCGGCAAAGACGACGGTGACGACGCGACGCTCTTCGCTCGCCCCCGCGACCACCTGATGGCCGCAGAACGGGCAGAAGCGTGCCCCGTCGGGGAGTTCGCGTCCACACGACGCGCAATTCGCCATCAACCCTGGATCGTATGCGACATCCACCCGTAGGCGGACGAGTGTTCTCGACCGTCTCGCTAGCGTCATCGCCGTGCAGGCACTTCGAGCGGCCAATCCGGTCGAGTGGTTTCGGCGCCATCCGCGGGTGGCCGACGGCGCCGTTGCGGCCCTGTTCACCGCACTTGCACTGTCGGCGCACCTCAGCGGCGCCGTCAGCGTGGAGGGCCGCGACGAACTCGACCCCACGTGGTGGACCACCCTCATCGTGTTGTGCGGCACCATTCCGCTCTATTGGCGTCGCACCGCCCCACTGCGCAGCGGTCTCCTCGTCGTCACCGCCGAGTCACTCGCACTGTTTCTGGGCATCGGTGGGCCGACGTTCCTCGGGTCGACCGTTGCGATCTACTCGATCGGGGCCCACTCGGTCGGCCCACAACGAACACGCACCGTCGCCGCAATCGTGGTCATCATCCTCGGCCTGTTCGTCTCGGGGTGGATCGACCAACTCGACCTCATCGATCAATTCGTGTCGACCACGATCGTCTTGGTCACGACCTACGTCGTCGGCGACAACCTGCGCCGTCGCCGCGAGAACATCGCCCAGCTCGCAGAGCGGGCCGAACGAGCCGAGCGCGAACAAGAGCTGTTGGCCGAGCAACGGGTGCTCGCCGAGCGGACGCGCATCGCCCGCGATCTGCACGACGTCGTCGCCCACTCGGTGAGCGTGATCGTCATTCAGGCCGCAGGCGCCCGGCGCAACGTGCGCAGCGCACCGGAGAAGGCCGAGGTCGCGCTCGACGCAATCGAATCGACAGGTCGCGAAGCGATGCAGGAGCTGCGCAGCATCCTCGGGGTGCTGCGTACCAGTGACGACCGCGGCGCCGACATCGCGGCGACGCAGCGCGTACCCCAACCGAACCTCGAGCACCTGGCGAATCTCACCGCGGCAGACGATTTGCCGATCGAGGTCGACATCGATCCCGAGCTGCGGATCGAGGACCTCCCGGCGAGCACCTCGCTCACGGCCTATCGGCTCGTACAGGAGGCGTTGACCAACACGCGGCGCCACGCCGGCCCGGACGCGGCCGTGCGCATCCGTATCGGGTCGGCGTTCGGCGAACTCGCCGTCGACGTCACCGACGATGGTCGGGGCGCGGCAGCCGACACCAGCGAGCCCGGATTCGGACTCTCGGGTATGCGCGAACGAGTGGCGGCGAGCGGCGGAACGGTGGAGGCTGGACCACGACCGGGTGGCGGCTGGCGGGTCAGCGGACGCTTGCCGCTTGGCGCCAAGGCGGCCGCCCGCAGCGCATACGCGAGCGGGGTCGACTCGACCTCGGCGACACGCATCGACGATCCGGCGACGGAGCACGTTGGATGATCCGGGTGATGCTGGTCGACGACCAGCAGATGGTGCGCGCCGGGTTTCGCATGATTCTCGAATCAGAGTCCGACTTCACCGTTGTCGGCGAAGCGGGTGACGGCGCCGAGGCGGTCGAGCTCGTCGACCGGGCGATGCCCCACGTCGTACTCATGGACGTGCGCATGCCGCGTATGGACGGCATCGAAGCCTGTGCGGCGATCTGTGCCAGCAGCAGCCCCGCCCGTGTGATGATGCTCACCACGTACGACCTCGACGACTACGTCCACGCCGCGATCCGCGCCGGCGCGAGCGGGTTCATGTTGAAAGACGCCCCCGCCGACGATCTGCTCGACGCAATCCGAGTCGTCCACCGCGGCGACGCACTCCTCGCCCCGGCGGTGACCCGTGCGCTCCTCGACGAAATCGCTCGCCGGCCGGCAGGTCAACCCGACGCCGTTCCGGGGATCGACCAGCTCACCGGGCGCGAGCGCGAGGTGTTGACGCTGATGGCTCGTGGCCACACCAACAGTGAGATCGCCGCCGAGCTGATTCTCGGCGAGGCGACGATCAAGACTCACGTCGGCCACATCCTGGCCAAGCTCGCCGCCCGCGACCGCGTGCAAGCCGTTGTCGCCGCGTACGAGTCGGGCCTCGTCGTCCCCGGCGACGTGTAGCGACCCGCGGGTCGAGACGCTACGGAAGGCTGGTGAAGAACTCGTCGAGGATCGTCCAGAGCGGCTCGCGTTGGCTGTCGGTGTCGTGGATGAGGTGATTCGCGCCGGGCAGCGTGTGCGTGGTGACCTCGCCAGGATGCGCGGCGAGGCGGTCGAGATCGCTCTGTGACGTCAACGCGTCCGGCATCGCTGGATCGGCCGCGATTGCGACCACCGGTGGGTCGATGGGCCGAGACAGGTCGTGGACCAGTCTCATCGGCCCCTGGTCGGCCCCCGCCGGCGCGTCGCCGAGCACCGGGTCGAGCACGGTCGCGTCGACGCGCCGCATGGCCGAGCCCATGTTGAGCAAACCGTCGTCGAGCAGGAAGTCGCCCATCGTGCCACCACCCGCATAGGGGCCGGCTGCGATCACCGGCGCCAACTGCTCGGCGGTCATGCCGGCGGCCTGCAGCTGGGGGATGCTCGCGCGCAGCACCCGGAACGACTCGAGCAACGAGTTGTCCTCATCGAGGGTCGTCGCGTCGACGGAGCCATCCTGGAACGGCGCATCGATGAGCACTGCGCCACGCACCAGTTCCGGACGGGTTTGGGCCAGCCCGGCTGCGGTCGTCCCGCCGAGCGAGTGGCCGACGACGACCACGGGGCCGCCTGCAACCTGTTCACACACGGCGACAGCGTCGGACACGTACCCCTCCGGGTGGTACTCGCCCGGGGCACGATCGGAATCCCCGTGTCCGCGGAAGTCGAGCCGCAGCATCCGAAACCGATCGGTGACCCGGGGCACCATCCACTCCCACGTCTCAGCGCTGCCGAGGATGCCGTGCAACATCAGCAGCGGCGGTGCATCGTCTGCACCATCGACCAACACGTTGAGCGACACGTCACCGTTCTGAATGCGCACGATGCGCACACTACGGCAGTCTCGACGACCGCGGACGAGGCGGGAACCCGGCGGGGCACGACGCACCCGCGGGTGAGGCGGCACGCCCCCGCAGCCCGGTCCTCCCGCAGGGGGAACCGAATCCGCCGAAAGGAGGATGGCGGCAGAGCCGTAGCGGAGTAGACCGGCTGCTATGAGTACCCCCGCTCCGCCATCTCCGCCCCAGGTCGCCGCCGCCGGCGCCGTCGAGGCCACGAAGATCTACGGCGTCGGTGACGCCCAAGTGCGTGCCCTCGACGACGTCACCGTGTCGTTCGAACAGGGCAAGTTCACCGCCATCATGGGCCCGTCGGGCTCGGGCAAGTCGACCTTGCTGCACTGCCTCGCCGGTCTCGACACGCTCACCTCGGGCGCCACCTACATCGGCGACACCTACCTGTCGACGCTCGACGACAAAGCGCTCACCGAGCTGCGCCGTACGAAGGTCGGATTCATCTTCCAGGCGTTCAACCTGATCCCCACCCTCACCGCCGAGGAGAACATCCGTCTCCCGATGATGCTCGGCGGCGAGAGCGGTGACGGCGAGTGGATCGATCAGGTGGTCACCACGGTCGGCCTCGGTGATCGACTGAAGCACCGCCCAAGCGAGTTGTCGGGCGGCCAGCAGCAGCGCGTGGCGGTGGCCCGCGCCCTCGCGTCGAAGCCACAGATCATCTTCGCCGACGAACCGACGGGCAACCTCGACTCGACCACCGGCGCGGAGATTCTCGACTTCATGCGCCGCGCGGTGCGCGAGTACGGACAAACCATCGTGATGGTCACGCACGACCCCGGCGCCGCGTCGTACTCAGACCGCGTCGTGTTCGTCGGCGACGGCAAGATCACCGGCGACATGACCGATCCGACGGCCGACGCGGTGCTCGATCACCTCAAAGCCCACGGAGTCTGACGTGAGCGCCGGTTCAACAACGCTGCTTGCAAGACGCAGCATTCGCGCCCGACTCGGGCGCACCATCGCCATCGCGGTAGCAATCACCGCTGGCGTGTCTTTCGTCGTCGGCTCGTTCGTCCTTGCGGACAGCCTGCGCGACGTATTCACCGACCTGTTCGACGAGCTGTCTGAAGACGTCGACCTGCAAGTGCGCAGCGTCCAGGAGTTCGATACCGACGACGCTCGGGAGCCAATCGACGTCACCCTTGTCGACGACGTACGCGCCATCGACGGCGTGGAGATCGCCGAACCCACCCTCACGCGCTACGCGCAGCTGATCAACGACGAGGGCGAAGCGGTCTCCCCTGCCGGTGGACCAACGCTCGGCGTGTCATGGGAGGGCGACGACAGCGTCCAAGGCGTCACGATCAAAGAGGGCGTCGCACCGACCGGGCCCGATGAGGTGGCGATCGACAAAGCCACGGCAGACCGCGAGCGGATCTCGGTCGGCGACGAGGTCACGTATCTCACCGACACGGGTCAACACACCGGCACCGTCACCGCCACGATCGGCCTCGGCGACACCGACAGCTTCGGCGGCGCGGCACTCGTCGCCCTCGACCTCGAGACGGCGCTCGACCGGTTCGGCGCTGAGGGCAAGGTCGACACCATCGACATCAAAGTGGCCGACGGCGCCGACGTGTCCGCTGTGGAAGCCGAACTCGAATCGGTGCTCACCAACACCGTCGAAGTGATCACCGGTGAGCAGGTTGCCGAAGAGTCGGCCGAAGGCGTCAACGAGTTCGTCGACCTGTTCGGCAACGGGTTGCTGATCTTCGCATTCATCACCACGTTCGTGTCGGGCTTCATCATCAACAACGTGTTCCAGATCACGATCGGTCAACGTCTGCGGGAACTCGCCTTGATGCGCGCGGTCGGTGCGTCGGGACGACAGGTCCGTCGGATGATCGTCGGCGAGGCCTTCATCTTGGGCATCGTTGCCACCGTCCTCGGCGTGTTCGGCGGCCTCGCGGTCGCCCGATTGCTGATCGCTGCGTTCAACGCAGCCGGTGCTGGCTTCCCGTCGTCGGCGACGATCATCCAGCCGCGCACGGTGATCATCGCGTTCCTCGTCGGCGTCGGGATCACGATGCTGTCGGTGTTGGTGCCATCGCGTCGCGCCGCGCGGATCCCCCCGGTTGCTGCCATGCGGCCGGAATTGGGCTTCGGTGCACTCGGTCGCCGCCGACTGATCGGCGGCGTGGTGCTCACGACGCTCGGCTTGGTGATGTTCCTGGTCGGCATGTTCGCACAGCCCGGCGGCACACAGGGTTTGATCTTCTTCGCTGGAGGCGGCGGGCTGCTGTTGTTCGTCGGCGTGGCCAGCCTGTCGTCGACGATCGCTCGACCGGTCACGAGGTTCCTCGGCTGGCCAATCGAGAAGCTGTTCAAGGTGCCGGGCGCACTCGCCCGTGAGAACGTGGCCCGCGCGCCGCGACGCACCTCGTCGAGCGCTGCAGCCTTGATGATCGGCGTGTCGCTGGTGAGTGCGGCTGCGGTGTTCGCATCGTCGCTACGGACGACGTTCGTCGACACCCTCGAGAACGCGATCACCGCCGACTACATCGTCACCGACGACAGCTTTCAAGGGCTGTCGCCAGTCGTCGCCGAGACGCTGGCCGAGGTGCCCGAGCTGTCGGCGGTCACGCCGGTGCGCGGCATCAGCGGCCAAGTCGACGGCGACACGAAGAACTTCGGCGCCGTCGATGCGGCCGCCTTCGAAGAGCTCGTCGATCCGGATCTCCAGGAGGGAACGATCGGTGGACTCAGCGAGAACGGCGTGCTGGTACACACCGACCCCGCTGGCGATCTCGACCTCGAGATCGGCTCCGAAGTCGAGGTGCTCTACCAGAACGGCGTCACCTCGACCCTCATCGTCGAGGGCATCTACGGCGATGCCACGTTCGGCAACTGGTTGATCTCGCTCGACACGCTCGAGGCGGTGAGCGACGCTCCGGCGCGCGACTTCTTCATCATCGGCAAGCTGGCCGACGGTGTCGACGCGGAGACCGGTGACGTTGCCGTCGCCGCGGCGATCGAAGAGTTCCCGCAGGCCAACCTGCAAACCAATGCCGAGTTCCGCGAATCGCAGGAAGCCCAGATCAACCAGCTGCTGGTGATCATCACGATGCTGCTCGCGTTCGCCATCGTCATCGCCGTCCTCGGCATCTCGATCACCCTGGCACTCGGTGTGTTCGAGCGCACTCGAGAGATCGGCTTGCTGCGAGCAGTCGGCATGAACCGTCGGCAGACGCGGCGGTCGATCCGCTGGGAGGCGGTCATCGTGTCGACGTTCGGCGCACTGATCGGCATCGTGCTCGGCACGTTCCTCGGCGTGGTGCTCTCGTTGGCGGTGCCCGACGACATCATCAGCAAGTTGGCGTTCAACCCGACGATCATCGTGATCATCTTGATCGGTGGCGTGATCGCCGGATTGTTCGCTGCCCTGTATCCGTCGTACAAGGCGTCGAACATGGACGTGCTCGACGCCATCGCCACCGAGTAGGCGCAGCAAACTGGGGCGATGGCACTCGACCCCTCCGCTCTCGACGACGACGTGTTGGCGTTCCTCAGCGAACGGCACTTGGCCACGTTGACGACCCTCAGGGTCGATGGGACGCCGCACGTCGTCGCCGTCGGGTTCAGCTACGACGTCGACCAGCGCGTGGCCCGGGTGATCACCTGGGCGACCTCACAGAAGGCACTGAACGCACAGCGCATGGTGGCCGCCGGACAACATGCTGCGGTCTGTCAGGTCGATGGTGGGCGCTGGTTGTCGCTCGAAGGTCCGGTCCGCCTCGTGACCGATCCGGAAGGGGTCAAGCCCGGCGTTGATGGTTACGCCGCCCGCTACCGGACGCCGAAGGAACGCGACGACCGCGCCGTGGTCGAGATCGACGTACAGCGAATCCTCGGCCGCGGCTAGGTGTAACGGTCAACCGGTGTCGCGGTTCCAGGGCAGGTCGGCGAGCCATCGTTGGGCCGCCGGGTGCGGGTCCATCGGTGTGTCGTCGGCGTCGATGCGGAATTGCGGATCGAGCTTCGGGTCGAGGTGGTATTGACACCCCGGGCACCAGTACAGGACCCGTTGGTGTTCGCCCATCCTCCGGGACTCGACGGTTCCGCCACAGCGGTGGCAGCGTTGCCCGTTGCGCCCGTACACGGCGAGGCCACCGGGGACCGACGGCGCGGTCACGCGCTGGCCGCCAGCCAGGTTGGCCCGCAACATCGAAGCGGCGGTATTGACGACACGGATGGCGTCGTGCTCCGACAACGTGCCAACGCGGGCGTAGGGACTCAACTCGGTGGCCCACAACACCTCGCAGCGGAACACGTTGCCAACGCCACACATCACCCGTTGGTCGAGCAGGACCTCGCCGAGCCGCGCCTCGGCCTCTGGGTAGGTGAGCAGCAAATTGACCACCGCACCGAGGTCGGTGTCCGACTTGCAGAGATCTGGACCGAGCCGCCCCATCCCTGGGTGCCGTCGCTTGTCGAGCAGTCGGTACGTCTCCACCGTCGGTGCGCTGAAGCACACCGCAACCCAATCGGCGACTTCGATCGCCGCACGCATCTGGTGGTGCGGGCGTCGCCACCGGTCGCCGTCGCGGTACAGGTGCCACGACCCGCTCATCCGCATATGGGTGTGCAAGACGAGGCCGTCGTCCCAGATGATCTCGAGGTGCTTGCCGTGGCTCTCCACACGCTCGACGATCCGCCCGGCCTGCGGCACAGGGCCGACGAGTCGTGGGGCGTCGAACCGCAACATCGGCTTGCCGGCCAACGCGGTCCGCAGGGCGCTGGCCGCCCGGTGGATCGTGTCGCCCTCTGGCACATCCATAGGCTACGGCGCCCGTCAGCCCCGGCGGCGGACCGTGCACGCCTTTGCCACCGCCTGCTCCGTGGGGCCCAACCGAACCGACTGCAAACCAGCGCGATCAGCCGCGTACCCTCGCCTCGATGTTGATGCCGCGACCGGACCCCGCAGCGGTGCGCGATGGCATCCCGCTATTCGTCCCGGCGATCCCGTTCGCGCTCGTGATGGGAGTGGCGATCACCGAGTCGGTAATGCCCGAGGCGGTCGGCTGGTCGACGAATCTGATCGTGTTCGCCGGAGCCGCGCAGCTGGCGACCGTGAGCCTGGCGGCGACGTCGACCTGGCTCACGCTCGTGCTCACCGCCGCCGTGATCAACCTGCGGCACGTGATGTACAGCGCAGCGCTGGCGCCACGCTTCGAGCACCAGCCGAGGTGGTTCCGCTGGGTCGGGCCGTACTTCCTGATCGACCAGCTGTTCGTTCTCTCGTCGGCCGCGGTCGAACTCGACGACGATGCGTGGCGTCGCTACTACCTTTCGGTTGGCGGCTTCTTTCTCACGTCGTGGGTAGCGACGGTGACGCTCGGCATGTTCGCCGGGTCGGCGATTCCCGAGGAATGGCGGCTCGACGTCGCCCCCGCCGTGATGTTCGCCGGCCTGGTGATCATCGGCATCACCACACGACCAGCAGCGATCGCCGCGTTGACTGGGTCGGTGATCACGCTGGCCACACTCGAAGTCCCGAACAACGGCGGAATCTTGATCGGAGCGATCGCTGGGGTCACGGCGGGCTACCTCGCCGAACGAGCCCAAGACAATCGGCAGTCCGACCAGGCGGCGACGACATGACGACGTTCGCCGCGCTGTCGGCCGTGATCAGCGTTGGGCTGATCACCTACTTCTCGCGTGCCGGTTTGATTCTGTTCCTCGCCGAGCGACCGCTCCCTCTGCACATCCAACGGGCGTTGCGCTACGTGGGCCCAGCGGTGCTTTCGGCGCTCACGGTCTCACTCGTCGCCGGGAGCGAGGGCCTCGGTGGCGTCGAACTCGCGGAGGTCGCTGCCGTGGTGATCGGCGGCATCGTCGCCGCGTTGACGCGCAACCTCATCGCCTCACTCGCTGCCGGCATGGCCGCGCTGTGGCTGATTCTGCTGATCACGTAGCACGCGACGTCGTGATCTGCCTCCAGTAGATCGTGCCGACTACGGCAGCGAACCAACGTGGGCCAACGCAAGGCGGATCAGCCGGTCGTGGCCTGACGTCATTTGCGCGCGCACGTCGTCGCCCACCGCTTCCTCGGGCGTGAACCACGTGAGGTCGAGGGCCTCCTGCGTCGGCTCGCAGTCGCCCTCCACGGGCACCACGTAGGCGAGGCTCACCGCGTGATGACGCGGGTCGTAGAACCCCGACCGCTCGGGATTGGGGAAGTACTCCACGACCGTG
>JBCCVW010000120.1:0-13979 GCA_039194665.1 Actinomycetota bacterium | reverse complement strand
CAAGCGTCCGACCCTGTCCGCAGCCGACATCAAGAACACAGCTACCTTCGGCGAGGTCGAGGAGTTCGATCGCCCGATCGTTTCCGATCGCAGTGTTCTTGACCATGGCGCGGCCGAAGAACCGACCGATCGGACCGGTCGGGTGACCGCTGTGCCGAGACCGAAATCGTCCCCACCATCCGGGGCGCGTTTCATCCACTTCGGCCATCACCACCCAGAACACGGCGCACTCGGGTAGGCAACCCGAATTCAAGCCTGGGGGCAACCACACCAGCCAACACGCCCACTCGTCGCTGCTGCTGCGCAATTGGGGTGTGGTGCTACCCGACTCTGGTTCGGGTCGTCGCATCGACCGATCGGTTGATTGGACAAGCCGACTGCTGGTCGATGCGTGTCTGGGCGGGGGCGTTCAGAGTGGGAAGCGTTCTAGCAACCGACTCACACGGAGTACGCGATGTCCACTGTCAGCCGCATTCTCACCTACGCCCTCGGCCTCTTCCTCATCTCATCTGGTGTCGCCAAGTTCACGGGCGGCCACGTCTTTCAGTACATCGAGTTCAAGTCCGGTCTCGACATCTTCTACCCCTACGTGAACCATGCGACCGGCGCCGCCGAGATTCTTGTCGGGGTGCTGGTCCTCATTCCGGCGACCCGACTCGCCGGCGCAATTGGTGCGGCGGGCATCATGGCTGGTGCGATCGGGTTCCACTTGTCGCCCTGGCTCGGCGTCTCGATGCCGACCGGCCTCACCGAGGGCGCAGCTGCACCGTGGACGGCGGCCGACTTCGCGGAATCAACCACGTCGGTGACGTTCGCGCTCGCCATCGTGGCGTTCGTTCGCTCGTTGGTGATCGCTCGAAGTGAGCGCCGACGCTTCGTCGCCGAAGTGGTGATTGACGACTCGCCCGCAGCTGCCTCGGTGGCGGGCGTCTGATCGGAGCTCGGTGGAGCGAAGTACCGTCAGACGCGAGGAATAAGCATGCTCCGAGCAGTAACACCCGAGCGACGTGCCGATGCTCCGACCGCGGTCGCCCGTCTGCCGCGGGTGTGGTTGGCGATCTCGTTCGTTGGGTTGCTGGTCGGTTTCGTGCTGACGTTCGACGCGTCCTTCGTCGATGCTCAATCGACCGTCGTGACGCTGCTGCCGTTCATGTTGCTGCCGACGATCGCAGTTGCGTACACCCGCCTCCCTGCCGACGGCCCGTCGACGGCGATGACCGTTGCCACGCTCGCCTCGATTGCAGCGTGGACGGTGCTCATCCTCGACGACGAACGCTGGTCAGCGCTCAGCTTCGCCCTCTACGGGCTCGCGTTCTCGAATCGCGGCCGCCGGCTCGAACTCCCGTTGGCAGGGCTGATCACGATCATTTGGATGATCGCATCGGTCGTTCACGACGGTCCTGCCTGGCTGGTATTCATCCCAGTCGCGGCTCTGATCATGGGTGTCGTGGCATGGAGAACCTTCGTGCGCGCCGACGACGAGACCACCGAGCTCACACGATTGGTCGACGAACTCCGAGCGACGCAGGCCAACCTCGCCGCCAGCGAACGAGAAAAGGGCATGCTGGAGGAGCGCGCGCGTGTTGCGGGCGAGATCCACGACACCCTTGCCCAGGGATTCACGTCGATCGTGGTACTCGCGAGATCGGCGAGACGCACGGGTGACACCGACCCGGCGCTCGATGACATCGAGTCCGTCGCCGCCGACAGCCTGCAGACCGCTCGCCGCTTGGTCGCCGCAATGGGCCCCGCCGAACTGGACTCGGTATCGCTCCCACAGGCGATCGAACGCCACCTCGACGGTGCAGCCGGCGAGCGCGTCGAGACGCACTTCGAGCTGGTGGGCGCTCCGCAGTCGTTGGGCGGTGCCGCTGAGGAAGCACTGCTGAGAGCAGTTCAGGAGACGGTGCTCAATGCCGAGCGGCACGGCGAGGCGTCGAACGTGCACGTGACGCTGGCGTATCTCGACGATCGTGCGGCACTCGATGTGGTCGATGATGGGATCGGTTTCGAAGCCGGCGAGGTCAGCGATCGCGGCGACCTGACCGGCGGCCAGGGATTGGCAGCGATCAGGCATCGTGTCGCCGCGCTCGGCGGCAGCGTCGACATCGAGACCGAACCTCGGAGCGGAACAGCGATCTCGATCCAAATCCCTCGGGGTACGACATGACGATCACGGTGTTGGTGGTCGACGACCACCCAATCGTGCGTGGCGGCGTGGTCACGCTGCTCGGAACCGGCGACGACATCACCGTCATCGGTGAAGCCGGCGATGGAGAAGAAGCGGCTCGTCTCGCGATCGAGCTACGCCCGGACGTGACGCTCATGGACCTGCGGATGCCGGTGTTGGACGGCGTCGGCGCCATCGAGCGGATCCGCAGCGCGCAAACCGACGCAACGATCGTCGTGCTGACCACCTACGACACCGACGAGGCGATCGTCCGAGCGATCGAAGCCGGCGCCGCTGGGTACCTCCTCAAGGACACTCCACCCGACGAACTCCTCGACGCTGTCAAGCGAGCCGCCAACGGCGACACCGTGCTCGCCGCACCGGTCGCAAAACGCCTCGTCGAACGCGTCCGCGACCCCGCCGCCGGTGCGCTGTCCCAACGCGAACTCGAGGTACTCCGGGCCGTCGCGTCAGGTAACACGAACGCACAGATCGCCGGTGAACTCCACATCAGCCAGGCGACCGTCAAGACCCACCTGCTCCACATCTACGACAAACTCGGCGTGACCGACCGCGCCGCAGCCGTCGCACGCGCCTACGACACCGGCATCCTCACCGCCAGCCACTGAACGGCAGGCGAAAGCGCTCGGAGACCTCTGAAGTCGCGGGTGTATTCCTGCGCACCAGAACGGATCATCGGGTGCCGATTCCGAGCGGGTTGGGCCGTCGTTGGTGGTCGCGCGTTTCTGAGCGGATGGAATCGTGGTCAAGGCGTGGCCTAGGTGCCACGATCTGGCGGTGGAAGGGAAGTCCTTTCACGAGGCGATGAGCCTGGGGACGAAGCTGCTCGACGCCGAGGACCACCCGCGCCACCAGAGGGTGGACCAGGGTGGGGCAACCGAGCGATCCGCCGAGAACCATCAGGGCATTGCCGCCAGCGGTATTCCCAACGCGCCGACCGGAGCGGCCCACCGGTCGCGCCGTCCGTGCCGATGAGGGGATCTCACTCTTGACATTCAACTCGTCCTCAAGTAACTTGATTTCAAGTTACCGGATATCAAGTAAGCCGGAACCGAGCAAAGGGGAACTGCAATGATTCTGTCCGTGAAGCACAACGTCGCCGACTTCCAAGCATGGAAAGCCGTCTTCGACGAGCACGTCACCAACCGCAAACAGCACGGCGCCACCGGACACCGGTTTGCGCAGAGCCTCGACGACCCCAACGAACTCACCGTATTGATCATGTTCCCCGACCGTCCGGCAGCTGAGGGATTCCTCGCCGACGCATCCGTCGGCGAAGCAATGGCTAACGCCGGCGTCACGAGCGAACCGACCGTCGAACTCCTCGAGGTCACCGAAGAGGTGGCGTACTGAGCCCCCAACCACCAACTCGACCAAGCAAGAGCGGCTCCCGACGGGAGCCGCTCCGGCGCGCACCCGTCGACCCGCCCACCGAGTCGTTTGAGAAGGAGTTTCCCGGCGGCAACCCCGAGGCCAACCAAGCGGCGCGCAACCTACTCCGACTCGCCGACGTCGTCACCGACGCCGTCAGCGCACCACTACGCGAAGACGACCTCAACTTGGCCGCGTTCCAGGCATTGTCCGTTCTCGAAGGAGCACACGCCCCCCTGACCGCGATCGAGCTCAACGCCTACCTACACCTCACCAGCGGCAGCGTGACCAGCCTCTTGGACCGACTCGAAAAGCGCGGCCTGGTAGCCCGCCACCCCCACCCCACCGACCGCCGCAAAGTTCACGTCTCCATCACCGACAGCGGACGGACACTGGTCGACACACACCTCCCCGAAGCCATCGCCATCCAAACAGCCGTCTTCGCAGCCCTCACCGCACAACAGCTGACCGAGCTCAACCACCTCGTCACCACCGTCCTCCTCGCCGCCAACAACCTCGACCCCCACACCATCGCCGACGCCGCCCCACCACGAGGTCCACACTGAGACATACGAAGCGACGTCACCGACCCACCCACAGCCCCACCGGCACCGACACACGATCCCGCCGGCGCGCAGTTCCGAGCGATCCGCCGCACGCAAGCGTGCCGACACATCGCAGCGAGATCGCCGCAGCCCGAACGTAGTTCCCCGATCGCCGATCAAAGGTTCCCGGATTGTGAGCGCCTCAATCCGCCCAACCGTGCCGTACTCGGCGGCTTCATGGGTGGCAACGAGTGCGGCCGACCCCGGACGGTCGGATTGCATGGGCGGCCTGAGCGATATGAGTGTCCCCAATCAGCACTTCTGCGACGGTATGTCCGCCTCGGGCGACGATCGAGACCGACCGGTTGATTCCGCTGTGGTTGTCCGCGCATGATCTGACTGGGAGGCTGGCGTGGCGAACGCAACCGGGGTCGGGACAGCGAAGGACATGATCGACCTTCTTGAGAAGCTGAAGGCAGTTGCTGCGGGCGGCGAGCCGGTGCCGGCCGCAGACCTGGCGACGGCACCCTGGTCTGAAGTAACCGGACCGGTCGGCGCGGCCGACGTGTCGAACTCCTACTCGGGAGCAGTCGCCGCTGTCGAGCGGTTCCGAACCACGATGCGCTGGCTCGTCGGCGTCGTTGGGGTGATCGCTCTCGTGCTGTTCGGCTCGACGGCATTCACCACAGACATCGATCTCGGAAGCTGGCGTGTTTGGGCGGGGCTGGGACTCGCAGGCGCTGGACTTGTGTCGGTGTTCTACTCCGTCACGCGAGTGATGGAACCCGAGGACGCTTCGCTAGGCGAGTTGTTGGCGGACATCCGAACGCTCGCCGACAGCTATCCGCCCGTCAACGACCGGAAGCGTTCCGTGGCGGCGTATCTCGAAATCCTGAGGGTTGAGCGCTCGGCCGAACCTGCGGAATTCGTTGGCGGACTCATCACGAACATCGTTGAGGGTGCCCAGAGTCGCGTGGGGCCCGCGACTGAACTCGCCGAGCGGAGAGCGAAGCTGACCGAACTCGAAGCAGAGCTGACAGCGGTCGATGCGCGACGAGCTGCCCTTACCGCAGCGCTCGTCGCCGTCGTGTCCAACAAAGACGTACCTGACGTGGACAAGGAGAATGCAAGGACCGCTGCGCTCCCCCTGATTGAGACAGCGGCCAACCGAAGCAGCGAACTGGCGGCACATATCGCCGACCTTCGGAATGACGTCGCCGAGCGAGCGTCGGCACTTCAGACAATCGACGTACCGCTCCGGACACGTCTGCTCGACCGTGAACTCATTATCAATGAGTACGGCGTGGTTCAGATTCGAGGCACGTTTCGCTCGTCTCGGTTCTGGCTGTTGACCGGAGCGATCCTGACTTTGCTCGGAACGATTCTCTATCTCAGCGATATCAAGGGTGACGACGACAGCGAATCGAAGTCCAGCGGCAGCGGTATCGAATTGCTTCTGCCGGCGACGCTCGAACTATCAGCCAATGACGACGCCTTCGTAGCAGTGTCGGCCGAGTGCAAAGGAGTTGAGCTCGGTGTCCTGCTCGGTTCCCTTGAGGTCCCAGGGCCAAGGGATGCCTACGACGTCGTGGTGGTTTCTCCTGCTGCCTGCGTCGGCAACTACGCCATCCCAAAGGACACAACGGGCGACCAGCTCGACATCCAATTGCCGTAGTGAACGTCAAGCCCACGCGACCGTCAGGTCGCAGGCCCAAAGACCGCGCGAACCCCAGAAGCCCGCCCCCAAAACGCCGCCTCGGTGGCAGGCATCTCGACGACGGCAGACGGACTCGGAACATCTCAGGAACCTGGACCAGTGATCGCTCGTGGCCACCTCGTACGAACTCCGACTGCCATCGTGGGTAATGCCGTGCGCTTGAACGAGCGCCGACGTGCCGTTCCCGACTAGGTCTGCGTTGCGGTTAGCCGGAGCGATACCGAGCGGTCGTCGAGACCCGGTCGGCCGTTCCGAGCTAGACCATGTTGGATAGTGGCATGGCGGTAGCATGATGGTGGCATGACTCGTACTCGTATCAGCACGACGGTCGACCATGACCTGCTCGCGGAGGCACGCCGAGCACGCCCGGGCACCGATGCCGAACTCATCGACGAGGCGCTCGCCGCGTTGCTCGCGCGATATCGCGCAGCGCAGATCGACGTGGCCTACGACGCTGCTTATCGCGACCATCCGATCGATGAGTCCGATGAGTGGGGCGACCTCGCATCGTTTCGCGACGCAGCAGCAGCCACGTGACGGATCTGCCCCAGCGTGGTGAGCTGTGGTGGTGCGAGCCCCCTGAGATCGGGCGGCGTCCCGTCGTGGTGCTGTCGCGCGACGCAACCATCCCTCGGTTGCGGCGAACGCTGATCGCGCCGTGCACGACGACGATCCGAGGTCTGCCGAGTGAAGTCGTACTCGAACCGGGTGACGATCCGATCCCACGTCGAAGCGCGGTGAACTTGGATTCGGTCGAGTCGGTGTCGGTCGCGGTGTTGGTCGAGCGGATGGGCGCACTCAGCGGCGCCCGAATGAGTCGGATCTGCAACGCCCTCGACGTCGCCACCGGCTGCGAGTGAGGGTCGTCATTCCCGAGCACTGACCCGCTGGCTGACGTGCCGTACTGCGCTGGATTTTGATTCGTTGAATTGGTGCGCGTTATGCGTGGAACGCAGCCGTCAGCATCATCGTGCCAGCGGTTCGACACAAGGTGTTTGTGGCGCCGGGCTGTTCACGACCCGATCATCAGTGGATGGATTATCGCACCTCGATGCGTGCGCACTCGCCGGAGTTGCAGAGTTGGTACGTGCCGAAACCACATACTGCGGCGGGCGCCGCCGTAACGACGTTAAGTTTGGGCGGGGTCATGTCGGTGGGAGAACGACTGACCGCGCCAGGTTGGTGAGCTTCTCGATGAATCCGTCACCGGGTTGGGCCGACGCGATCATCACGAAGGGTCCGTCGGGTAGATCGGCCCACCACATGCGCGTGTCGCGAAGCGCCCGGACAGTATGGATGACGCCGTCGCCTGTGACGAAGGTGATTTGGCAGGGATCTTCGTCGCTGCAGTCCGACTCGGGATCGGTCGATGCATCGAACTGAACGGCCGACACGTCTCCGAGCTGGACGTTAGTGACGCCCGAGATTGAGATCCCGCTCGGTGGGTCACTGAGGAACGCGTCGATGGAGTCAATCGCCACTGGGTCGCCGACGACGTTCGGCCCAGCGCCAGTCGGTATGTACTCGGAGACGTTGCGAACGAACACGAGGTCTCTGTCGCCGGGACCCTGGCTGTCTGGCGGCGTGAACGCAATGATGCCGGGGAAGTTCGGCTGGACCCACCAGCCGTCAGGAATCTCGATGGTCGCTGCCGTGCCCGTATTGAGCAGTTGGTACGACCCGGCTGCGACCGGCGAGAATGGCTCTCCAAGAGCAGGCGGGCCATCAGGCGTCGGGTCGGCTGGTGACGGAGGCGCAATCTCGACGGAAGCGGTGATGACCTCGCCGGGCGGGAGCGGTCGGTCAAGGCCGGGGCCCGTGAACTCGATGGACTCCACCAGCAGCTGCAGATGTGGTTCCGCGAGGGCAGCCTGATCAGCGTCGATACCCCTTGCGCCGGCCTGGAGCACTCCGGCGGGAGTCTCGGCGAGGTAGACGACCGAGTACGGGAACGGTGCACCGACCGATGAGATCTCGGCTCCCACACGGTCTGATGCGAACAGTCTCGGCTCTTCGGTCCCGCTGTCGTTGGCGATGATGTAGCCACTGAGGCGGTATCCGAACAGATCGATCGCGTCCCCGGTCTCTTGCACTGTCGCTGTCGGATCGTCTGCAACAGCGGCGAGGTAGTCCTCGACCGTCTCGACGGGTGCGGAAAGCGCGCTCTGCGTAATGAGCACGATTGTCGCTTCTGGCTTGATTGGGGCGTCTGTGCTGTCGACGCGCACCTGCACAACGTCGTTGAAGCTGCCAACGATTTGGTCCGCTGCGGCTTCAAAGCGGACCCCACCCATGGCCGGGGTCGTCAGCGAGATCGTCTCGTCGAAGTTGCCGTCGGCGAGTTCAGCATCGGGTAGACCCTCATCGGCCGACGCGGTCGTCGTTGGCCCAGTCGATGGCAACACGGTCGTGGCCGGTGCGGCCGTCGGCGGCGAACTCGTCGTTGGGCTTGCGGTGGTCGTTGTCGAGGCAGCAGGGGTGGTCGACGGCTCGGCATCGGAGTCGCCGCCCGAGCCGCACGCCGCAACACCAACGGCGCATGCGATAAGCAGGGTGGTCGCTGATCGTCTTGATTTCATTTAGGGCCTCCAAGAGAGCGGTCGCTCACAGTGACGATGGCGGTGTCACTCATCTGTCGCGCTGCGGCAAGATTCATGTCGCGACAGAAAACGAATTCAGTCGTCGTCGAACACATTGAGATGTCCACAGATCAACAACGAGTCGCTAGCGGCCTGGGCGCCGAGGGCCGAGCGCGCCTCGAGCATCTCTTCGACGGTCACTTCGACGCCGTCTACCGATTCTGTCTCGCTCGGTCGGCCGACCGTACGATTGCCGAGGATGCAGCATCGCAAGCCTTCGTGGAGGCGGCACGGACGCTTGCCAGCGATCCGCTCCGCGAGATCGGAGAGCGCTGGCTCTTTGTCACCGCTCGTCGACGTTTGGTCGATGGCTGGCGTCGTCAGGGTCGCGAGGCTCGGCTGACCGAACGACTCGGAGCGGCCCGGGTGCAGGACTCCCGTGCTATCGGTGACGAGTCCGACCCCGGACGCACACGCGCTGCTCTCCGGTCGCTTCCGACACGGCAACGCAGTGCGCTTGTCCTTCGCTATCTGGATGAATACTCGGTTGCGGAGGTCGCGGACGCCCTTGAGATGTCGTACCAGGCCTCAGAATCACTGTTGGCGAGAGCCCGACGAAGCTTCCAAATTGCATGGAGTGCCGGAGAGGACTGCGATGAATGAGTTGAGCGAACAACAGCTGATCCAAGCATTGCGGCGAGCAGGCGACGGCGACACGATTGACGACGAACGCCGGGCGTCGATTCGCAACACCGTGCTATCAGAGTACGACCGGTTCGAAGCAGCGGAGTGGGAGTTTGAACCGCTCTCGCTGGATATCAACGACGCAACCGGCTCACGCCAGCGGTCCTCGAAGCGATGGTTGCTCGTCGCCGCCGCAAGCGTTCTCACGCTCGTTGCGGGGCTCGGATTCATCGTGACCACGAATTCCGGGGACACCCCATTCGTCGACCAGCCGACCTCCTCGACGCTCCCTCCGACGGAGCCCACACCAGCGGAGTCGGAAACGGCGACGACTGCTGAACTCATGCTCGGTGAAGAGGTACCCGAAGGACACTACGTACTCGAGGGGCCAGCGGAGGTCTCCTTTTTCGTCCCCGGTGGTCTTCGGCTTGCCGCGCTCGAAGAAGGCTCAATCAGATTCGCCCTCGCCGACGACGACGCAACCCTCACCGTGTCGGCCATCCCCAATCTCACAAGATTCGACGAAGTGCTGGCTGAGGCGGAGCTCACCGGCATGATCCGCATCGAGAGGGCCGCCGGCGCGCTCGCCCAACAGCCGTACATCCGACGCGACCTCACCCTCACACCCGAGGCTGTCGAAGACCACGACTGCCCCTCGTCGGGGATGTGCGACGTATTGGGTGCAATTGACCCGGCGTTCAACACGCTCGCCTTGAGATCGGGCGCTGAGAACTACCTCTCACCGATCCCGCTCGCAGGTGGACGCGGTGCAGTTGTATTGGAGCAATTCGCAGTTTACGGAGCGCCCACGAGCGAAGTGGCCGCGACGATCATCTCCTCGATTGAATCGCCCAACAGCTGACCACACCCATCGCCAACACACGTCGAATCAACCAGCCTTTGGACGTTGTCACTGAATTCGCAGAGCAGCCAATCGCCAGAATTTCCCACCGAGCGCCCAGCACGTCCGGTATCGCCACCCCGTTACTGCGCTCTGACGTCGCAAGATATGAGGCACGCACGATCATGACGCTGTGCAACTAACGACGTCCACCTGCTCGACGCGCATTTCCGAGTGGGTCAACGAGCGCATCGGTGCCGCTACCGAGCGGGCGCTACGCGGGTCTGAAGGCGTGCGCTATGAGGCGGGCGTCGGTGCCACGTGGACCTATTGGACCTCAGCGAGGCGGATTGTCTGGCGACGTCTCGCCTAAAGGATCGGAGGCGGATTCCGTCCGTTGTGGTTGGCGCGTGACTATGGACGGACGAACCACGATGCGACCTACTTTGTGTAGATGAGAGACCCCGCAAGAATCGATCCTGTTCTCGCAGCGATCCGAACCGTGTGGACCGAGGACCCCGACCTTCGCCTCGGACAGATTCTGGTCATCGCGGCAAACCTCTCTGGCAGAGAGGTGATCTCGCCTGAGATCTTCCATCTAGAAGACTCCGAACTCATGCGTGGGCTAGCCGCATACACGCAGAGACGGACTGAGGGCACTGGCGACGATTAAGGCAGTCCTGTAGCGACTTCTTGGGACTCAAGCGCGGCTGAGCGCGCTCGCGAGCGGGTGGCGACACGGTGGAGGTGCCGATCTCGTGCGGTGCGCATGCCGCTCGGCGGGGCCACGTTTCCGGGCGCCTGGCATATGGGATACCATATGGTCATGGCTCGACGTGAGGTACTCGTCCAGCTCGACGATGACCTCGTCGAACAACTCGACGCACTGGCCGCCGACCTCGGCACCAATCGCTCCGAACTCATGCGCCGCGGCGCACAGGCGGTGCTCGACGCCGAGCGGCTCGCGGCCGCCGACCGTGAGCTCCGAGCGGCGTACCGCCGCCAGCCGGCAGATCCCGCGCTCGTGCAGTCAGCCAGGAGACTCGCCGCCGAGACCGCTCCAGCGTGGTAGCCCGCGACGACATCTTCTGGGCCGATCTGGGACCGCCTGCCGGGCGTCGGCCGGTGTGCGTGCTCACCCGCGACGCGGCGATCGAGGTGCTCACCGCAGTGACCTGTGCACCGATCACCAGGACCGTTCGGGGTATCCGATCAGAAGTCGAACTCGGCCCCGAGCACGGACTTCCCGAGGCGTGCGTCATCAGCTGCGACAACGTCATCACCGTCCCCGTCGACGACCTCGACGACGAACCGGTCGGCCACCTCGACGAGATCACCCGAGCCCAACTCGATCAAGCCCTGCGCTACGCACTCGACATCGTGTACTGACTGCCCGGGCCGCGACTTCCGAGCGGACCTACCCACACTGGTCGTGCCGCGAGGAGCGGGTCGGTCGTCGTGCGTTGATCGTCGATGTGAGCGGCACGTTGCGTAGCGCGTCGGCCCTGGGACGGGCTGCCGTGGCAGGCTCGGTCGATGGTTCGTGACTTCCGGTTCGGATTGGCGATCTCGAACGGGTTCAGCGACGACCCGGTGAAGGCCGCACGGGAGGCGGAGGCATCCGGCTTCGATGTCGTAGTGATCGGGGATCACATCGGCCCGGAGTTCGCACCGATGCCGACGTTGGCTGCCATCGCGTCGGCGACGACGTCGATTCGCCTCGGCACGAACGTGATCAACGCCGATCTGCGCAACCCGGTGCAGTTGGCCTGGGAAGCCGCCACGCTCGACCGGCTCTCTGATGGCCGATTCGAACTCGGTGTCGGGGCCGGCCACACACCCCAGGAGTACACCGCCGTCGGTGTCGAACAAGAGCTGCCAACGGTGCGCAAACGTCGTCTGATGGAGTCAGTCGAGCTGCTTTCTGCGCTGCTCGCCGGTGGAACCGTCACTCACGCCGGAGAGTTCTTCGACATCGCCAACGCACACATCGCCGAGTCGCGCCGGCCGATCCCGCTCCTCGTCGGCGGCAATGGACAGGCCCTGTTGGAACATGCTGGGCGATATGCCGACATCGTTGGACTGCAGGGTCTGGGACGAACGCTCTCAGATGGGCACCGCCACACGGTGCGCTGGACGCCAGCCCACCTCGAGAACCAGCTCGATCAGATTCGTACGGGAGCAGGCGACCGATTCGACGACGTCGAACTGAGCGCCCTTGTCCAAGTCGTGAACGTCACCGATGACGCCGACGCAGCGATCGCCAAGTTGTGTGATCAAGTCGACGGTCTCAACGTCAGCGACGCCGTCGAGACCCCGTACGCCCTGATCGGAACCGTTGGCGAGATCGCCGACAAGCTCGAGCGCTGCCGCCAACAGTGGGGCATCAGCTACTTCATCGTCCGCGACCACGACCAGTTCGCCCCGATCATCCATCGACCGCGGTAGGGCACCAGCGCCGAGTGGCAGCGATTTCCGTGCGGTCCGTCAAGCGCATGGGTACCGATGTAGTCCGTTCTGTACGCCCGACGTCTCTGCGGCTCGACGACATGCGGACACTCGTTGCCCGGTTGCGATGGGATGCTCGTTCGGTTGAGGAGCGGAGACGTCCGCGTCCTGGTTCAGCGGAGCCGACCACCTCTCGAATCGCCGACGGTTGCCAGTCGTTGAGCGAGTCCGTCGATGATGGTGTCGATCTCGAATGCAAACACTGTGTCTGCATCGGCGGTGCGGTAGTGCGCGACGAAGGCGGCACTCGGGTAGGCGGCTTGACAGGACGCCGGACCGCTCGTGGCGGTCCATGTGGCACAGTTTCAACGTGGCGATTGAACTCTCGTTGCGCCGAGGGGCAGGCGGCCGATCTGGGACGTACTGCGATCGGCGTTCGGTTGCGACCTCTGGGAGTCGGTCGCAGATGCGCCGCGCGTCATCGATTCCGACCGAACTGAATGACAACCGTTGAGCTGGCCGGTCGTCGCCAGTGGTGGCGTGGAGCTCATGGGCGTGGAGCTCACACGTCACGACGAGACATCATTTTGGGGGGCACTGCCTCCTGGGCGTGAGATCGAGGCCCATCACCTCATCTGGTCTCTAGGCGGTGACATGACAAGAGTCGCAACAACAAACCGGGTCTTCGTCCTTGGCGTACCGGACGCGCTCTGGATCTCGGCCGGTACGCCATTCAGGGTCGAGGGCCCGCCGAAGGTCGGCGTTGCGCAGTTTCGGTCGGCGACGTGTCCAACGGGTTGGCGGCGAGTCAGTCACCTCGACATTGAACGCGGTGTGACCGAAGTACTGCAGTGGTTGACAACTCAGGCCGAACGCCCCTGGGCACAGGCGCTGCTCGACGCCGCTATCGAACACCTTGCGGTCGCACTCGCTCAGTCTCCCGTGTCGCTACCACTGCCGACCGATGGAGCGGTTCGGCGCATCGCACTCGGATTGCTCCAAGATCCTGCGGACGGGAGGGAGGTGGACGAGTGGGCTCGAGCGATCGGGTACGGGGTACGCACGGTGCAGCGACGGTTCGTAGCAGAGACGGGGCTGACGTTCACGCTCTGGCGCGCCCAGCTTCGCCTTCAAGCCGCAGCTGCTCTCCTCTCTGCTGGTGAGTCGGTAGAAACCGTCGCCATGCGGTGCGGTTATGCCTCCACAGGAGGCTTCGCCCGCGCATTCAAGGCCGCAACTGGGCTGACACCCAGCAGCTTTACGGCTCCGCCAGGGCCAACTCTGCGCTTCGTGCGCGCAGACTGGCGCATTGTGCGCGATGACACCCAGCAGGCTCAAGAGGTGATCTTTTCGAAAGACGGTAAGGCGCCCTACACAACGGTGGCAGCGCCGGTCTCGACGGGCGCCCTGCTGCTCGCGTCGTGCTCCGACGACCAGGCAACGAATTCGACCGTTCTCGAATCGGACGCGGCATCAACGCTGCCTGACGATACGACCACTGTCGAATCCTCGGAGCCGTCTCCCTCTGCGCCAGCGATGACGGCCGACTCCTCAGAGACCTCGCCACCATCGACGCCGACGACGATCGACGTTCAGGACACAT
>JBCCVW010000119.1:0-14120 GCA_039194665.1 Actinomycetota bacterium | reverse complement strand
GTCGTGGTGGCCTACGACCCGGTCGGCGGCACAGCCAGCGAACAGGCGCTGCGCGCCCTGACCAACGACGGGCAGCTGCTGGTGCTCGGGTTCGCGGCCGGCGACATCCCACGCCTTCCCGCCAACCAGATCCTGCTCCGCAACCGTCGCGTCACCGGCGTGGACTGGGGCGGCTGGACGGTGAGCAACCCACTCGACAATCGAGCACTGCTCGAGGACGTCATCGAGCAGATCGCCGGCGGTGCACTGCACCCGACCGAGCCGACGGCGCGCCCACTCACCGAGGCTGCCGCAGCGTTACGCGATCAGGTCGAGGGCAAGGTGGCCGGCAAGACCGTCCTCGTGCCCAGCTGACCCCGGTGACTGGTTGAGGTGTCGGCTCAGCGCAGCGAGAACGGCGGGTACTCGTCGGTGATCAGCAAGAACCCGTAGGAGTGGACGCGTAGTGCCCAGCGGCCGTAGCCGACGAGGAAATCGAACGCTCCCCGCGGAATCCGGCCGGTGAACACGATGGCGAACCAGCTGAAGATCACCACGAAGAAGCCGCCGATCGTGAGGAAGAACAGCACCAGGTAGTGCGGGATCAGGATGAACCACTTGACCAGTGGCATCCACCGGCTGATGTCGCGTTCGGCGTCGGGGTAGTCGATTTCGAGGTGGACATCCTGCTCGTCGACCGTCGATGGGTACTTGTCGGTGAGCAACACCAGGTATGCGCCGACACGAAACCCGAAGCGACTCAGCTCGAGTAGGAAGTCGAACCACCATCTGGGGTACCGCTGGCGGAACAAGAGCATCAACAGCGTGGCCAAGAACAGTGCACCGCCAACCCCGGCCGACGACGTGTACACCCAGCTACCGCTGCTGGTCTGCACCCACGTTCCGGTGTTTCCGACCAACAGGTTCAAGATGATGGCGATCGGAATGATCAAGATGATGCGGAACGCCACGGTGACCCGGTTGCGTTCGTCGGCATAGTCGACGTCGACGCGTGCGGCGTACGGCGATACGCCGGACCCGGTCGCCGGCGGCGGCGCGCCTCCAGGCGGTGGCAGGTTTGTACCGGATGTTTCACTCATATCCCCTCCCGAGTGTCGGTCCGACGCTACGCGAGCCGCGACGCCGCACCGCGGACGCCGCAAGCGCGCGAGGATGCGCACATGAACAAGACGTGGATCTGGTGGCTGCTCGACGTCGTGATCTTGGGGTTGGTGGTCCTCGACATCGCCACACGCGACGAGATCACCGTGGTCTCGGTGCTCTTGTGGCCACTGATCGTGATCGTGATCGTGGCCGGCTACTACCGGCGCTACCAACAGCGCAAGGCCGCCGCTGCCAGCTAGACCCGCAGTTGCGCCTGGAGGTCAGCCTCATGGCGTTGGAGCCACGAGGCGGTCCACCACAACGTCGCGGCCCACAACGCCACTCCGTACAGCAACGACACCGGCACGACGATCCACAACGAGACGATGCCGTCGTCGGCGATGCCGTAGATGATCAACACGATCACCGGGAGCAACGCCAGGATCAGTGCCAGCGAGGTGATGCCGACTTGGAGGAAGCTCGGTCGCGACGCATCGTCGTCAGCGGTGATGTCCCACGACGGGGGGACCACAAGCCGGTACGCGACGACATGGATGAGGGCCTGTCCGACGAGCCACATCGTGATGCCGAGCAACGCCGCCGGAGCGGCCATCTCCCACGAGTCGGTAACGCCGGCAATGATCACTGCCGCGCCAACGATCACACCACCTTCGGACGGGGCGTAGGCGAGGTCGTAGCCGGCGACGTCGGCCCAGCGTGGCCCTGGAGTGACCACGGCGACCCACCTACCCCGCGCCCGAGCGGCGATCTGGTTCGAACGTTGGATCACCAGCGGATAGGTCAGTGCCAGCACTGCGAGCGGGGCGTACCCGTCGGGAGCGGCCGACGCGATCATGACCCCGAAGATCACGCCAAAGAACCCGACGTAGATCACGCGCCCCGCCAGTGCCGCTGGCGACCGCCACATCATCGCCTGCTCACGAGCGGCGATCGCCCCCAACCGCCCGCCCGGCAGTCGGCGCCCGAAACGCACGAACGGATCGTCCGTGGTGTGGTGCCCGGCCGCAGCCGGTGCTCCCATGCGCACACGCACCGCGATCACCCCAACCCACAACATCCAGAGCGCCACGGTGAGCACGGACCCAGCGGCGATGAGAAGCACCGCGAGCGCGGTGTCGCCAGCAGCGGCTTCGGGCGCAGCACGGGCGATCATCGACGGCGGCAGCCATTGGGCGATCTCCCAGACCACCCCGCCATCGCCTCGACCCAGCGCACGCAACGACGCGATGGCGGTGAACCCGCCGATGATGGCCACCACCACCGCCATCCCGAGCGTTGCAAGTCGAGGACGACGCGATCGACGAATCACCTCGCTCAGGGTCGACACCATCCGGCCGAGCACCATCACCTGGGCGGTCAACGCAATGGCGGCGAGCGCGCCGCACAACAGCGCGGTGAGGTCGTCGTAGTACCCCGCGGCAAACAACCCGGAAAGCCCGAGCGTCAACACGAGGCCGAACCCGAAAAGACCCGACACGAACAGTCCCACCGCGATCTGAGGCGCGGTCAGCGGGAGCACGATCATCGGACCTAACGGCAACGTCGCCCGCTGCCCCCCGAGTACGGAGAACGCCAGCCAGGACGCGGTGAGGATCAGCCCGATCGACACGGCGACTGCTGTGCCATCGTCGGCGGCATCCGGCGCATCGAGGATCCAATCAACGGTGGAGATCTCCGCAAACACGCGGGTGACGGCATAGAACGCGATCAGCACGCCCATCAAGGCCACCCGCTCTGGCCGCTCGAGCGCAGTCCGGGCCCGATTGGCGAGGATCGTCAGCCTCAGTCGGACGAAGGTTGCAACCATGACAGCGCTTCCTCGTCGACACCCGTTGCGCCGAGTGCCCGCAAGAACGCATCCTGCAGGCGCCCTCCGCCGCGAATCGCGTCGATGGTGCCCGACGCGACGATTCGACCGGCGTCCATCATCGCCACGTGATCGCACAGCCGCTCGACCACATCGAGCACATGACTGGAGAACACCACCGTGCCGCCACCCTCCACATAACGCTGAAGCACGGTCTCGAGCGTTTGTGTCGACACCGGGTCGACGCCTTCGAACGGCTCGTCGAGGAACACCACCGGAGGGGCGTGCAACAACGCCGACGCCAAGATGACCTTCTTGGTCATTCCATGGCTGTAGTCGTTGACGTACCGCGATGCCGCGTCGTCGAGTTCCATCACCGTGAGCAGCTCCCGAGATCGTTCCACGATGAGGTCGCGGTCCATACCGCGCAACATCCCGACGTAGAGGAGGAACTCGGCACCAGTGAGGTGATCGAACACCTGGACGTCGTCGGTCATCACCCCCATCGCCGCCTTGGCCGTCTGCGGGTCGGCCCATACGTCGTGACCGGCGACCACGATGTCGCCGGCGTCCGGCCGCAGCAGGCCGGTGGTCATGCGCAGCGTCGTCGACTTGCCCGCACCGTTGCGACCGACCAGTCCGAAGAACGCCCCGGTCGGCACAGTGAGATCGGTTCCTTCCACCGCGACCGTGTCACCGAACGCCTTGCGCACGCCACGTAACTCGATTGCCGCGTCCCCCATCGCCGTCACCGTAGTGAAAGCAAGCCGGGGAGCGCAGCGAGTCCGTCGATCACCACCTCTGGCGGGTTGCCCGCATCGCGGGCCGCCTCCTCCACCTCGGGCCGGTACTTGCCCGTACGCACGAGCACCCCGTGCAATCCAGCGCGCTGGGCACCGAGCACGTCGTTGTCGATGTCGTCTCCCACCATCACCACCCGGTCCGGCGTGCAGCGCAGCTCGGCGACCGCCGACTCGAAGAAGTCGACCGACGGCTTGCCGAGCACCACCGGCGACACGCCGGCAGCCTCTTCCAGTGCCCGAACGTACGCGCCGGTGTCGAGTTCGAGCCCGTCGCTGGTGCGCCAGTACATATTGCGGTGCATCGCCACGAACGCGGCACCGTCGAGCAGCAGCCGAAACGCCCGGTTGAGCTCGGCGTGGGTGAAGTTCAAGCCAGCCCCGCCGATCACGACCACGTCGGCGGGTCCATCGTCGACCCACTCGATCCCGGTGAGGTCGCCCGACAGATCCCCACTGTTGAGCAGGAAGCAGCGGGCGTCCGGGTGAACGCGGCGGAGATAGGCCGCCGTGGCCGCCGGGGCGGTGAGGATCTCCGATACGTCGACGGCGAAGCCGGCCGCGCCGAGCAGCGCGGCCACATCGGCGCGCGTTCGAGTGGTGGTGTTGGTGGCGAACCGCAGCGGCACGTCCATCCGTCTGAGCTCACCGAGCGCGGTGACTGCACCATCGATCGGTTGCCACGAGACGGTCAGCACACCGTCGATGTCGAGCAACACGCCGTCGACATCCAGGTCGGCGGCGAGCGCCGACGAGTTCGGTTCGTCGACGTCGAGCACGGACGGGTTCGGTTCGTCTGTGCTCATCACCCGATCGTCGCGCTAGTTCGTGCGCAGCGCCAGTGGCTGACCGCCGAGGAAGTGACTGGTGTAGGTGGCCAGGTTGCCGATGTAGTTGGCCCGCTCGTACGCCGCGGGGTCGGCGGCGCGATCGCTCGAGACGGCACCGCGCATCTGCGTGACCGACTCGTAGTCGTGCGCACTCATCCACTCGACGAGCTGCGCCTCGATGGTGCCGAGGTGGCCGATGCCGTGGCGGAGCAAGGCCGAGGTGACCATCGTGACGTCGGCGCCGGCGAGGATCAGCTTGGCGGCGTCGAATCCGCTGTGTACCCCGCTCGATGCGGCGATCGACATCGTCAGGTACTCGCGCACGATGCCGATCCAGCGCAGCGGCAGCCGCACCTCCTCGGGCGTCGACAGCGAGATGCGCGGGAGCACATCGAGGGTCTCGAGATCGAGGTCCGGCGAATAGAACCGGTTGAACATCGTGACCCCGCTGGCACCGGCCTCTTGCAGCCCGAGGACGAATGCACCGAGCGAGGAGTAGTACGGCGAGATCTTCACCGACACCGGGATACGCGACTCGTCGGCGACGACGTGCACCAGTTCGAGGTGTTCGGACTCGATGGTCGCCCCGCTCACCGCAACGTTGGCCGCCACGGTGTACAGGTTGAGTTCGAGGGCGTCGGCGCCGGCGTGTTCGAGCAGTCGGGCGTAGCGCACCCATCCGCCGAGGTTGGTACCGTTGAGGCTGGCGATCACCGGAATGTCGACCTGCGCCTTGGCCTGCTCGACCAGTTCGAGATACGCGTCGACGCCGGTGTTGTAGTCGTCGAGCTCGGGGAAGAACGATTCGGCCTCGACGAAGCTGTCGCTGTTCACGGAGAACAGCCGATCGATCTCGGCGGTGTCGTGTTCGATCTGTTCTTCGAACAATGACGGCAGCACCACTGCGGCGGCGCCGGCTTGCTCGAGCTCTGCGATGCGGTCGACATCGCCGGTCAGCGGCCCCGGCGAAGCGACGAACGGCGAGCGCAGCGGCAACCCCAGGTAGTCGACATGCAGATCAGCCATCGGTCATCTCCTTTGCTTGCGGGTCACTCGTCGCCGGTCGCATCGGGTCCAACCACGATGGGCACCGGCGGCTCGGGCGGAGTGATCGTGCGCTCCACATCGGCCAGCTGCTCGTAGTAGCGCCAGCGCTCGTCGATCTCGGTCTGCGCACGGTCGAGCAAGTGGTCGGAGCGGTCGGGATCCGATCGGGCGAGCATGGCGTAGCGGGCCTCTTTCAGGGCGAAGTCGCGGAGCGGAATCGTCGGCTTCGGCGAGTCGAGGTGGAACGGATGCTCGTGCTCGTCGGAGCCCGGTTGATAGCGATACAGCGGCCAGTAGCCCGACTTGACCGCATCTTTCTGGTGCGACATCGACGTCTCCATGTCGATGCCGTGGGCGATGCACGTCGAGTAGGCGATGATCAGCGACGGACCGTCCCACGCGTCGGCCTCGATCAGCGCCTTCACGGTTTGCAGGTCGTTGGCACCGAGCGCGATCTGGGCGACGTAGACGTTGCCGTACCGCCGGGCGACAACACCGAGATCCTTTTTCGCCGTTGGCTTGCCGGCCATGGCGAACTTGGCGACGGCGCCCAGTGGGGTGGCCTTCGACGACTGGCCTCCGGTGTTCGAATACACCTCGGTATCGAGCACCAACAGGTTCACGTTGCGGCCGCTGCTGAGGACGTGGTCGACACCGCCGAAGCCGATGTCGTAGGCCCATCCGTCGCCACCGACGATCCAGGTCGATGTGCGCACCAGCTCGTCGGCGATCGCGTCGAGGCGTTCGGCCGCCGCACGGACATCGGCAGCAGTGTTGTCGTCGCTGCGCAACCGATCGAGTTGGATGCGGAGCAAGGCGACTGCCTCGCGTTGTTCGACGACGTCGCGTTCGGTCGGCGTCGGTACTGCGGCGAGGGCGTCGACCAGGTCGTGGCCGACGTGATCGGCGAGCGCACGCGCCAAGCGCGCCGCTTCGCGCTGATGGTGTTCGATGCCGAGCCGCATGCCATAGCCGAACTCGGCGTTGTCTTCGAACAGCGAGTTCGACCACGCTGGCCCGAGCCCGTCGGCGCGTGTCGAGTACGGCGTCGTCGGGAGGTTGCCGCCGTAGATCGACGAGCACCCGGTCGCATTGGCGATCACCAGGCGGTCGCCGAACAGCTGGGTGAGCAGCTTGATGTACGGGGTCTCGCCACAACCCGAGCACGCTCCGGAGAATTCGAACAGCGGCTGCAACAGCTGCGAGTTCTTCACCGAGTCGTGGGAAATCGCCGTCCGGTCGAGCTCGGGAATCGATGTGAAGTAGTCCCACCGCACACGCTCGACGTCGCGGTGCTCACCGGCCGGCGCCATGTTGATCGCCTTGCGCCGCACCGCAGACTTGTCCTTGGCTGGACACACGTCGACGCAGACGCCGCAACCCGTGCAGTCATCGGGGGCGACCTGAATGGTCATCTTGTAGTGGGCGAGTTCGCGCGAGCGGAACGTCTTGCTCAAGAACCCCTGCGGCGCGTGGTCGAGCGCTTCGTCGGTGTACGCCTTCATCCGGATGGTGGCGTGCGGGCACACGATGGCGCATTTGCCGCAGTCGATGCACAGATCGGGTTCCCAGATCGGTAGCTCGGCAGCCAGCTTGCGCTTCTCCAGCTGCGTCGTGCCGGTGGGGAACGTGCCGTCGAGCGGCATCGCCGATACCGGGAGCAGATCGCCGTCTCCATCGATCAGCCGTTGCGTGACGCGCTCCACGAAGCCATGGTCGGCGGCCGAGGTCGCCGCGGTCAGCACGTTCGCGACATCGTCGGCGGTCGGTTCGACAGTCGCATCGGGCACCCGTACGGCGGCCAGCTCTTCGAGGGCGCGGTCGACCGCCATCTCGTTGCGTTCCACGACCAGCCGGCCGCGCCGTCCGTAGGCCTCGGCGATCGAGGATTTGATCGCCGCGACCGCATCGTCGACGGGCATCACATCGGCGAGGGCGAAGAAGCACGGTTGCATCACGGTGTTGATCCGCCCGGGCATCCGCAGCTCGCGGGCGATGCGCGCCGCGTCGACGGTGTATACCGACAGTTGCCGCTCGACGATGATCCGCTGCACCGATGCGGGCAGGTGCTTCCATACCTCGCCGGCCGGGTAGGGCGCATTGAGCAGGAAGGTTCCGCCCGGTTTGGCGGTCGCGAGTACCGGGAATCGGTCGAGCAGGCCGAACTGGTGACAGGCCACCAGATCGGCGTCCTGCACGAGATAGGTCGAGTTGATCGGCTCGTCGCCGAACCGCAGATGGGACACCGTCATCGACCCGGACTTCTTCGAGTCGTATACGAAGTACCCCTGTGCGTGTCGACCGGGCTGACTGCCGATGATCTTCACCGATGCCTTGTTGGCGCCGACCGTGCCGTCACTGCCGAGGGCATAGAACACCGCCGAACGCCCGGCGGTGTCGGGACGGAACGACTGGTCCACACGCAGGCTCGTGTGGGTGACGTCGTCGACGATGCCTACCGTGAATCGGCGCAGCGGCGACTCGGCGTCGAGCTCATCGAGCACCGCCTTTGCCATCGCCGGCGTGAACTCCTTGCTCCCCAGCCCGTACCGCCCGCCGATGACCCGCATCGCCGCCCGGTCGCTGTCGGCCAACGTGGTGATCACGTCTTGGAGGAGCGGCTCACCGACGGCGCCCGGCTCCTTGGTGCGATCGAGAACCACCACGGAGCGCACCGAGTCGGGAAGCGCGGCGAGCAGCGCCTCGGACGCGAACGGACGAAATAGACGGACCGTGGCGATGCCGACACGTTCACCGCTGGCGACCATCGCATTCACGGCCTCGGTGGCCGCACCGCTCCCCGAGCCCATCATCACGATCACCCGCTCGGCGTCGGCCGCGCCTGCGTAATCGACGAGCTGATAGCGGCGACCGGTGCGGGCTGCCAACTCGTCGAACACCTCGGTGACCACGCCAGGCAATGCCTCGTAGAGCGAATTGGCCGCTTCTCGCGACTGGAAGAACACGTCGGGGTTCTGCGCGGTGCCGCGCACGACAGGGGCAGTCGGCCGCAGACGACGCAGCGCGTGGGCGTCGATGTCGATGGGGCGAACCAACGCTCGGAGGTCGTCGTCATCGAGCTGTTCGACCACGTTGACCTCGTGCGACGTGCGGAACCCATCGAAGAAGTGGAGGAACGGGATCCGGCTGCGCAATGTTGCCGCGTGGGCGACGGCAGCGAAGTCGTGCGCCTCTTGCACCGAACTCGCGCACAACATGGCGAAGCCGGTGGTACGCGCCGCCATCACATCGCTGTGATCCCCGAAGATCGACAACGCGTGGGTGGCCACAGCCCGCGCCGCAACGTGGATCACCGTCGGGGTCAGCTCACCGGCGATCTTGAACATGTTCGGCAGCATCAGCAGGAGGCCCTGCGAGGCGGTGAAGGTTGTCGCCAGCGCGCCGGTCTGCAGCGCGCCGTGGAGCGTGCCGGCCGCCCCCGCCTCGGATTGCAGCTCGACGACCTCGGGCACGGCACCCCACACGTTTCGGCGCTCGGCCGCCGACCAGGCGTCGGCAGACTCACCCATCGGCGATGCAGGGGTGATCGGGTAGATCGCGATCACCTCCGAGAGGGCATACGCGACCTGCGCCGCTGCGTCGTTGCCGTCGATCACCGTGCTCATCAGCTCGATCGTGCGCGCGCACGGGGTCGATGAGACGAGGGGACAACGTCCCCTTTCGGGGGGTCTCAGCCGTCGCGGTCTTCGACCGGAGCGAGATCGTCGCGTGAGAGGTGCACCGAATCGGTGGTGCGGTGCGTCGCTCGGAACAACAGGTGTGTGCCAGCGGGCAACGTGAGCACGAGCGCCCCGGCGGCCACGGCCAACAAGCCGGCACCGGCCCATCCGAGCTCGATCCCGCCGCCGATGGCGACGAGCAGGAAGGCAATCGGGCTGGCTTTGCCAGCGGAGTGGAAACGGGCATACGGCGAGTCGAACCGGAGCAGGCCGATGCCGGCGAGCAGGAGGAGTGCGGCGCCGAGCATAATCAGGATGGCCGATGCCGCATTCACGATTGACCTCGGTTCATGTTCGGTCTCCCGTCTCGTTGCGTTCGACGAATCGGCTGAGGACGACGGTGGCGGTGAAGGCCACGATGGCGATCACCGCGAGGATGCCGAGGTACGTCTGGTCGCCGGTGGCTGCGGCGCGGGTGCCCACCGCACACATCAAGGCAACCAGCATCACGTCGAGCGAGATCACTCGGTCGACCAGCGCCGGTCCACGCACGAGCCGGATCAGCGCCAGCACCGCAGCGACGATGAAGACGGCGATGGCGATGGAGCCGATCATGATGCGACTCCGTCGTCGATCGCGGCGTCGGCCGTGTGGTCGATCGGTAAGGCCGCGCACGCCAGCTCAGCGAGCTGGCGCACATGTTCGGTGATCGATGGGGTCTGCTCGGCGTGCAGTACGTGGAGGTACAACGTTCCGGTGTCGGGCTCGGCGTCGACCACGGCCGTGCCAGGGGTGACGGTGATCGCCACCACCAGCATCAACAGGTGCGACCGGGCGTCGACGGGTGCGTCGACGGCGATGATCGCCTCGTCGGTGTAGTCGGTCGGCGTGAGGATCTCGCGGGCGACGCTGACGGTGGACCGCACCAGGTCGACGGCGACGAGCCAGAAGAACGACAAGAGCGGCAGCGGACGGATGCCCCCCGAACCGGGAGGTGGGGGCGAGAACGACACCGCGACCACCGCCACGATCAGCCCCGAGACGATGTTGGCGACGCTGATGTTGCGCCACAGCGCACACCACACCGCAACGAGGGCGATCACGGTGACGATCCGACGCGGGGTGACGGCGAAGGTCATTCGGCGAGCACCTCCTCGATGTACGGCGCCCGGTCGAGTAGCTCATTGGCCACCCGTTCGCTCATGTCCCACAGGGGCCCGGCGACGACGGCGACCGCCAGCGTGCCGATGACGGCGATCGAGGTGGCCGACGTCATGAACCGCTTGGACGTGCGGCTCGACGCCGGCAGGGCCGGCGGCGTGACGTCACCCCAGAACACACCGAGCCAGATCTTGGTCATCGACATCAGGGTGAGCACACTGCCGACGAGCGACACGACGACGATGGCGATCGCCCCCTTGTCGAGGCCGGCATCGACCAGCGCGAGCTTGGCGACAAAGCCGGAGAAGGGCGGCAAGCCTGCGAGGCTGAGCGCCGGCAGGGCGAACAGCGCAGCGATCACTGGCTTCGACGTGGCCAGGCCACCGACCTTGCTCAGCGTGGACGTGCCCTGGTCGTCCTCGATCAGGCCGCCTGAGAGGAACATCACCGTCTTCACCGGGATCTGGTGGATGAGGAACAGCACGGCACCGGCCACACCGGCGACGGTGAACAAGCCGAGGCCCATGATCATGTAGCCGATCTGGCTGACCACGTGGAACGACAGGATGCGCTTGACATCGTCTTGGGCCAGCGCGCCGAGAACACCAACGATCATCGTCAGCCCGGCGATCACCAACAGCAACGGACCGAGGTCGTTCATCTCGGTGATCGTGAAGAAGCGGATGATCACGTACACGCCGATCTTGGTGAGCAGGCCAGCGAACACTGCCGTGATCGACGTGGGTGCAGTGGGATAGCTGTCGGGCAGCCAGGAGAACAACGGGAAGATCGCGGCCTTGGTGCCGAACACCACGAGGAACCACAGACCGATGCCGAGCTGCACACCGCTGGACAACTCGGGGATGCGCTCGCCGAGCAGTGCCATGTTGACGGTGCCGGTCGCCGAGTAGACAATCGCCACGCCGAACAAGAACAACGCAGAGGCGAACAGGTTGATCACCACATAGGTCATGCCCGAGCGGATCTGCGCCGCCCGCCCCTGGTGGGTCAACAGCACGTAGCTCGACACGAGGATCAACTCGAACGCAACGAACAAGGTGAACAGGTCGCCGGTGAGGATCGCCAGGCTGACACCGCCGGTGAGGACCAACAGGATCGGGCTGACCACCGCCGGGTCGGCTCCCGCCGGCGTGCGCCGCTGGCCGATGGCGAACAGCTCGACGACGGTGATCGTGGCGAGGGCGACCGTCAGGATCAGCGCAGCGAACAGGTCGGCGACGAGGACGATCCCGAGTTCGGGCGACCATCCGCCGACGCGCAACACCACCGTGCCGTCACGGTCCACGGCCACGAGCAGCACGACCGACAGCGCGGTGACCGCCAACAAGGTGCCGATCGTGAGTGCGTCGCGCAGCCGGGGAATCGTCCCGGTGGCCATCGCCAGTGCTGCGGCGAGCAGCGGCAACACCACGACGAGGGCGATGATCGCGGTCATCGTGCCGCCCCGTCGTCGTACCGCGGCGTGTTGGCTGCCTCGTCGGTTGGAGCGGCTGCATCGGCCGGTTCGTCGGACGCGTCGTCGGAGGTGGTCCACTCGCGTTCGTCGACGTACTCGCCATGGTCGTGCTCGACACCGTCGTCGTGCATCCGACCGTGGATGGCAGCGATCCGACGATCTTCGATGTCGTCTTCGACGAGGTCGTTGCCGGTGAGTTGTTGCTGGCGTCGGGCGAGCGCCAACACGAACAGCGTGAGGCCGAACGAGATGACGATCGCCGTGAGGGCGAGCGCCTGGGGCAACGGGTTGGCGACACCACCGTCGGTGCCATCGGCGATCGGGGCGTCGCCCGCGCGCCCACCCGCCGCAATAAGCGCCAGCACCGTGGCATGGCCGATCAGCGCAAAGCCGATCACGATGCGACTGAGCGACCGGGCCGTGATGAGGAACGTCCCCGCCGCGGCGAGACCGGCGACGCCGAGAATCAACGCCGCGCTCACGCGCTGTCTCCTTCGCCGGTGCGCACGTCGATTTCGGCCCGGCGGGCACGAGTGGTGCGGCGGGCGTCCTGGGAGAGGTCGGTGGCACCCAGTCCGTCGAGCAGAGCCAAGATCAAGCCAACGACGATCAGCGTGACACCGATGTCGAAGGGCAACGCACTGCCGGACTTGACTTTGCCGAGCACCGGAAGGGTGCCTTCGATGACCACCTGGTTGAGCAGCGGCTCGCCCCACAGCAGCGGTGCCAACGCACACACGCACACGATCACGCCGCCCCACGCAAGGAAGCCGACCGCATGATTGGGACGTTGCAAACCGGCGACCGTGCGCAACACGACGACCGCCCCGAAGAGCAACCCGGCCGCGAACCCACCACCTGGCTGGTTGTGGCCGGCGAACAGCGCGAACGCGCCGATGAGGATCGCCAACGGACTCGCGGCCTGGATCGCCAGGCGCACGATCGGTGACCGACTGGCGATCATTGCGCCACTTCCTGATCGACACGCGCGTCGTCGTCATGTTCGTCGATCGGATGGGCGTCGAGTCCGCTCGCTTCTTCGTCACGGCGGATGCGCGCCAATGTGAGGATGCCGAGCGCGACGACGATCAACACGACCACTTCGCCGAGAGTGTCGAGGGCGCGGATGTCGGTGAGGATCACGTTGACCACGTTGTTGCCGCCGCCTTCGTCGACGGCACCCTCGGTGAGCTCCTCGATCGGCGGCGTGCCGGTGCGATCGGACGCGCTGGCGGCGAGTGCCACGGCCACGATTGCGCCGACGCAGAGCGAGGCGATGACGCGCCATACGAGCCACGGCCGCGACACGGCCGGAAAGCGCCGGCGCAGCGCACCGAGGCCGACGACGAAGCCGACCACAACCACGGTTTCGACCAACAGCTGAGTCAGCACCAGGTCGGGTGCGCCCTGACCGAAGAACAATCCGGCGACGCCGAAGCCGACTGCTCCCAGCACCATCGCGGCAGCGAGACGCGTCCGGATGATCGTTGCTGCGATCGACGCGGCGACGACGAGGACGACCAATGCGGCCTGCGTGGCGTTGTCCCATCGGTACAGCACATCGAGGTCGACCTCGGCGTAGAACGGACTGATCGCCGCGAGGAGCACGAGCACCGTCGTCGCCAGATAGGCCGGCAACGAGCCGTGCTGCACGGTCGCGGCAACCCGACGGGCGAGGACGACCACCGAGTCGATTCCCCAGTCGACGCCGTAGGCGCCGCGCGGCAGCGGTCCATCGACCACGCGTCGCCGATGGAGCAGCCAACCGATCACTGCGCCGAGGGCGATGATGATGCACGAGATGACGAAGGCGTCCTTCAGGCCGGGCCAGCGGATCAGCGAGTAGACCTCCGACGACTGTTGCACCAGGACGCTCGCGGGACGCACGACCACGTCGGTCACCCACGTGAGGAACACGAAACCGAGCAACGACGCGGCGCCCAACACGAGCTCCGGTCCCGACATCGCCCAGCGTCGGGGCGCGACCTCGGTCGCCTCATGGTTGGTGCCCGCCGGACTGAACACGCCGAGCAACAGGCGCACCGTGTAGGCGACCGTGAGCACCGAACCTCCGAGCACACCGACGCCGACGATGAACTGGTCGAAGCCGGAGAGATCGAGCACCGCCTCCACCGCGGCCTCCTTGGCCGGGAATCCGAGCATCGGTGGCACACCGGCCATCGAGGCGCCGGCCAGCACGGCGACCACGAAGGC
>JBCCVW010000118.1:0-14167 GCA_039194665.1 Actinomycetota bacterium | reverse complement strand
GCGATCGCCGAGAGGACGAACAGCGCCTCGGGTTGCGCGGTATTGAGCCAGCGAGCGACCGCTGGCGCGCGGAACTCGGTTGAACTCAGTCGAACAGTTCCGGTTCCGAGCGGGAGATCTCGTCCCACATCGGCTGGAAGCTGAACCACCCGGCGGCGTGGAAGCCGGTGTTCTGCTGGGTGTAGGTGGCGTACTCGTGGTTGATCTCGATCGGGTCACCAGCGGCCATCGCCATCAGCTGCGCCTGGCACGAGCGCTCCATCGAGATGAACCAGAACGCTGCCTCGTCAACGGTCTCGCCGACGGTGAACAGGCCATGATTCTGGTGGATGGCGGCCTTGCCGTCGGGGAACTTCGACGCCAGTTCTTTACCGGCGTCGATGTCGAACACGACGGCACCACCCTGCTCGGAGATCACGCGATGATCTTCGTAGAACACGCAGGCGTCCTGGGTGAGCGGTGCGAGCGGGATGCCGAGTGAGCTGAACGACTTGCCGTACGGCGAGTGCGCGTGGGCGGCAGCGATCACGTCGGGACGTGCCTCGTGGATCGCGGCATGGATCACGAATGCGGCGCGGTTCACGGGCTGAGTGCCGTACACGACGTTGCCCTCGTGATCGACGAGGATCAGGTCGCTTTGGCGGATGTGGCGGAAGCTCATGCCGAACGGGTTGACCCAGAACAGCTCGGGGTATTCGGGATCGCGCACGGTGATGTGCCCGGCGACTCCCTCGGAGAAGCCGAAGCGGCCGAATGTGCGCAGCGCGCCAGCGAGATGCGTCTTGCGGTAGTGCCGCTCCTGTTCGACCGTGTCGAACTCTGGGATCCCGTCGAGTCCGACCTCCTTCGGGGTCAGCGGGATGCCATCGATGCTGCGGTCGGTGCTCGACGTGGTGATCGGCTCTTCGGTAACGGCCATGTGGCCAGCGTAGCGGTGGGATCAATGGCGGATCCCGGCGGGCGCTCGAAGTGCCGCACGACCATGGTGTGGCTGGGGCCGCCAGGCATACGATGCGGGCATGGCTGACAGCGCACGCGAGTTGCCGCACACCGACTCGGGTATCGAGGTGAAGCGCCTCTACGACGAGCACGATCTCGACGGCTGGAATGCGGACGAAGTGTTGGGCGCGCCGGGTGCTGCGCCGTTCACACGCGGGGTGTACCCGTCGATGTACACCGGCCGTTTGTGGACGATGCGCCAGTACTCGGGGTTCGGCGACGCGGCATCGACCAACGAGCGGTTCAAGTTCCTCCTCGACGCCGGGCAGACCGGCTTGTCGTGTGCCTTCGACTTGCCGACGCAGATGGGCTACGACTCCGACGCTGGGCGCGCCGAGGGTGAGGTGGGCAAGGTGGGGGTGGCCATCGACTCGATGGCCGACATGCGCACGTTGCTCGCCGACATTCCGCTCGACAAGGTCACCACGTCGATGACGATCAACTCGACGGCGGCGATCTTGCTGCTGATGTACGAGCTGGTCGCCGAAGAGCAGGGAGTGTCCGCCGAGCAGATCGGCGGGACGATTCAGAACGACCTGCTGAAGGAGTACATCGCCCGCGGCACCTACGTGTATCCGCCTCGGCCGTCGATGCGCATCATCACCGACATCTTCGAATACTGCAGCGAGCACGTTCCCAACTGGAACACGATCTCGATCTCGGGGTATCACATCCGTGAGGCCGGCTCGACGGCCGTGCAGGAGATCGCGTTCACCTTGGCCAACGCCATCGCCTATGTGCAGGCGGCAATCGACGCAGGCCTCGACGTCGACGACTTTGCTCCGAGGCTGTCGTTCTTCTGGAACGGGCACAACAACTTCTTCGAAGAGGTGGCCAAGTTCCGCGCCAGCCGGCGGATGTGGCACCGCATCATGACCGAGCGATTCGGTGCCAAGAATCCGAAATCGGCGATGCTCCGGTTTCACACGCAGACCGGCGGTTCGACGCTGACGGCGCAGCAGCCGATGAACAACGTGGTGCGCACCTCGTTGCAGGCGCTCGCCGCGGTGCTCGGCGGCACCCAGAGTCTGCACACCAACGGGTACGACGAGGCGCTGAGTTTGCCGACCGAAGAGGCGGCACGGATTGCGCTGCGCACGCAGCAGATCGTCGGATACGAGTCGGGCGTGGTCGACACCCCCGACCCGCTCGCCGGGTCGTACTTCGTCGAGTCGCTGACCGACGACGTCGAGCGGCTGGCATGGGAGTACATCGACCGCATCGACGAGATGGGCGGAGCGGTCGCAGCGATCGAGTCCGGCTTCCAGATGGACGAGATCATGCAGTCGGCATACGAGTACACCAAGTCGATCGATGACGACGAACGGGTGATCGTCGGTGTCAACAAGTTCACGATCGACAACGAACCCGAGCCTGAGGTGTTCCCGATCGATCCAGCGCTCGAGCGCGATCAGCGTGAGCGGCTGGCGCGCTACAAGGCGAACCGCGACACCGCCGGTGTCGAGTCGGCGCTGGCCGCCGTGACGGCCACGGCGAAGAGCGACGACAACCTGCTGTACCCGATGAAGGAAGCGCTCCGCGCCGACGCCACCCTCGGCGAGATCAGCGACGCCCTACGCGCCGTCTACGGCGTCTACACCCCCTAACGCCTCCCCGAAATTCTGGCGATCCGCCGCGCTACGCGCCGGATTTCGACAGGAGAAGCGTAGAACGGCGATCGATCTCGTCACCGGATGTGTTCGATGTTCACGTCACTGCGCCGTGCGTGCGGCACGAACTGCTGTCAGCAGATCCGCGTACTCGTCGAAGGCGCGGTACTGGGGGAACTCGGCGATCACGTTGGGTGGGGCCCGGAACAAGAAGCCGGCATCTGCCGCCGCCAGCATCGTGGTGTCGTTGTAACTATCGCCGGCGGCGATGACCCGATAGTTGAGGTCGTGGAAGGCCTCTACAGCGCACTGCTTCTGGTTGGGTTGGCGCAGCTGGTAATCGGCGATCCGATCGCCCTCCACGACGAGCTGGTGGCAGAACACGGTGGGCCAGTCGAGCTGGGCCATGAGTGGTCTGGCGAACTGTTCGAATGTGTCCGACAGCAGCACCACCTGCGTCTCGGCTCGGAGTTCGTCGAGGAATCCCTTCGCGCCATCGAGCGGCGAGAGCGTGGCGATCACGTCCTCGATCGCCGACATGGTCAGCCCGTGCTCCGCCAGAAGATCGAGGCGGTAGCGCATCAACACGTCGTAGTCGGGCTCGTCGCGGGTGGTGCGCCGCAACCCGTCGATGCCCGAGCGTTCGGCGACAGCGATCCAGATTTCCGGTATCAGTACACCCTCGAGGTCGAGGGTGACGATCGTCTGGCGCGGTTCGCCATGCACGGCGCCAGCATCGCGTGTGCTCGTCGAATGCGCGAAAACCGTCGCTGGTCAGACTGATCGCTCAGGGATCCCTCAGTGATCGATCTCGGCGACCTCGACCGGCGGCCGTTCGGGTGCCGCACATGATTGCGTGGCCCATCCGAGGTAGATCACGCCGACGAGGCGATCGTGATCAGCGAACCGGCACAGGTCGAGCACCGTCGGCGGCTGGGTCAGAGCGGGCGTCGACCAGAAGGTGGCCAAACCGAGCGTGGTCGCTCCGAGCAGCAGGTTCTGGATGCCGGCCGCCACCGCATCGCGATTCTCCGCGTGCAGCATCTCGTTGTCGTGGGCGGCGCACCCGACCACGAGCACAGCCGGCGTGCGCAGGTACTTCGTCGCGGTCTTGGCGCGTTTGCCGTCGTCGCCGAAGTCGGCGGCGACCATGTCGTCGACCATCGCAGCACCAAGACGGGATCGGCCATCTCCGGTGAACAGCGCGAATCGCCACGGCCACGTGCGCTTGTGGTTCGGTGCCCAGGTCGCGAGTTGACACAGCTCGTTGACCAGCGCCGTCGGCACTGCGCGGTCGGCGTCGACGACCATCGACGTGCGTCGCTGGGTGGCGAGGGCGGCAAAGGTCTCGTATGACGGCAGCGTCGGCGACAGCTCGTTGTCACTTCCGCGCGCCGTGTCGCCGACGGCCGACTGATCCACGCCTCCCAGCATGTCAGCCGCCCCGTCGGAGAGCCATGTCGGCGACCAGTCGCGTCACGCCGTTGCCCAGATCAACACCTCGGCACCGTCGTCGCCCGCGGTGAACTGCACGCCGCCGGTGTCGGTCAGCCGTGCTGCGTCACCCGTGCCAAGGCGGTCGTTGGACGCGTCGTTGCGCAGCTCGCCGCCGCCACGGGGGACGAACACGTGGACGTGACGATCCTCGGGAACGTCGACGGTCTCGCCTGGCGTGAGCCGCCCGCCGTGGAGGACTGCGCCGGACTGGCGGATCGAGATCGCGGCATCGTGACCCTTGCCGGAGGCGATCGGCACGAGTCCGCCGCGATCGAGTTGGGCGTTGATGTCGAGTTGCTCGTAGCCGGGGTCGACCGACTCGGTATCGGGAAGCACCCACATCTGCACGAAGTGCACGTCGTCGGTGCCCGAGTTGTTCATCTCCGAATGCCAGATACCCGTACCTGCGGACATGCGCTGTGCGAGGCCGGGGTAGAGGATGCCGCGGTTGCGCTCGGAGTCCTTGTGCTCGAGTTCGCCCGAGAGCACCCAGGTGACGATCTCCATGTCGCGATGTGGGTGCGTGTCGAAGCCAGACCCGCCGCGGACGACGTCGTCGTTGTTCACGAGCAACAGCCCGTGGTTCGTGTTCGTGCGGTCGCGGTGATGTCCGAAGCTGAACGAGTGTTGCGAGTCGAGCCACCCGATGCGCGTGGTGAAGCGATCGGTGGCACGCCGGATGTCGACGGAGGGTGGGGAATCGGTCGAGTAGCTCACGACAAGAGAAACCATTGCGCACGCAAATATATTCCCGGCATGGCCGCTGACTCGGGGGAGGGCCCGAAGCGAGACAGCGCGGTGGTACTACGGCGACGGCTTCCGGGCTCGCGACGGCTGAACCCGCGGCGCTTCGTTGGGCATCTTCGGGTAGACCGGCGGCCACGGCGAGTCGGGGATGCCGCGTTCGAGGTCGCTCGCGAACCGCTCGACCAAGGGTGTGATCGAGCACGGCGCATCGTCCATCAGTTCCCATGGGTCGCCGCGTGCCGCAAGGCGGGGTGGCACGGTGTCGATCGTGAGTGCCTCGTGGTCGATCGTGTCGAGCTCGTCCCATGTGAACGGCGTCGACACCTGCGCCCCCACCCGTGGGCGCACCCCCCACGCGCCGAACAGGTTCTTGTGTGGCGCGTTCTGGTTGTAGTCGATGAATACCCGCGGGCCACGCTCTTCCTTCCACCAGCGGTCGGTAATCAGGTCGGGGTGGCGAGCGGCGAGTTCGCGGCCGAGGGCGATGCACGCGGCGCGGATGGCGAACGAATCCCACCCGGGTTCGACTCGAACGAACACGTGCAGACCCTTGCTCCCGGTCGTTTTGGGGAAGCCGACCATGCCGACCTCGGCGAGGTAGTCGCGGGTGATCGCGGCGGACTCGCGCACCATCTCGAACGTGGCGCCTTTGGCGGGATCGAGGTCGATGCGCAGCTCGTCGGCCTCGTCGGGATCGCTCGCCCGGTACTGCCAGACGTGGAGGCCGAGTACGCCCATGTTTGCCGCCCACAGCACATGGGCGATGTCGGCGATCACCAGCGCCCGCGATGGCGTGCCGTTGATCGTCTCGACCGTTGTGGTGTGCAGCCAGTCCGGTGCGCTCTTCGGGATGCGCTTCTGAAAGAACGAGTTGCCGCGCACGCCGTCGGGATAGCGCTCGAGCAATACCGGCCGATCGCGCAGTGTGGGCATGATGGCGTCGGCGATCGACAGGTAGTAGCGGGCGAGGTCGAGTTTGGTGCGCGGCTGCTTGTCGGCGCCAACGCTGGGGAACATCACCTTGTCGGGGTTGGTGATCGCCACGGTGCGTGCGCCGGTGTCGAGCTCGACCGGGTCCCCGAACTCGGCGCGTGTCATGAGCCGACGGTACTCCGGGCGGTTGCGGACGTGGCTTTGTGGCGGCCTGAATCCTTGTAACAATCTTTACGTTTATGTTACGAATAGATGACGACGTTTGGTGGACGTCATCACGGGCCAACACATCCACAAAGGGGATTCCATGACCATGGACGATCAACGAACTGGTGGGCTGCGAACGATGCTCGGCGTCGGGCTCGTCGTCGGTGGACTGGCAGTGTCGGCTACGGCGTTGTCGGGCGGCGGTGTCGGGGCACACGGGTCGAATGCCGATCCGCCGTCGCGCACGTTTGCGTGCCGTTTCTTGGAGCCGACCAACGAACGCTGTGCAGCGGCGTGGCAGGTCGAGCCGCAAGCGCTGTACGACTGGATGGAGGTGAACATCGGCGACGCCGCCGGCCGTCATCGGCAGTTGATTCCCGACGGTGAGCTCTGCAGCGCTGGGCGCGACAAGTTCGCCGCCTTCGATGTGCCGGGCAACTGGCCGGTGACCAACCTGACCCGCGAGCGCGACGGGCACACGCACGTGCTGTTCGAAGCGACTGCCCCGCACGCCACCGCCTACTTTCGGTATTACCTGACCGAGCCAGGCTGGGACCCGAATCAGCGACTGGCCTGGGACGATCTCGAATTGGTGTACGACTCGGGCGCGCTGCCGGCCGAACGGCAATACCACTTCGACATCTGGTTCCCCGAGCGCACCGGCCAGCACATCCTGTACATGGTGTGGCAGCGCAGCGACAGTCCCGAAGCGTTCTATTCGTGCAGCGACGTCACGCTCGATGCGCTCACCGGACCGCCGCCGACCACCACGCCACCGTCCACCGTGCCGCCGACCACCACGCCCCCCACGACTCCAACGCCGACGACAACGGTTCCGTCAACGGGAACGTGGGATCCGGCGGTGGCGTACGTGGCCGGCGACCGGGTGAGGCACAACGGTCAGGTGTATGTGGCCAAGTGGTGGACGCGTGGGTTCGAACCGGACACACCCGTGGCGAGCGTATGGGACACCCCCTGGCGCACCGACGGCGCCGCGCCGCCGACGACCAACCCGGTCACGACGTCAACATCCACGCTGCCGCCGGCGACCACGACACCACCGTCGACCGTGCCGCCCACCACTACGCCACCCACGACTCCGACACCCACGACCACGATTCCGATCACGGGAACGTGGGATCCCACAGCGGCGTACGTGGCCGGCGACCGGGTGACGCACAACGGTCAGGTGTATGTGGCCAAGTGGTGGACGCGTGGGTTCGAACCGGACACGCCCGTGGCGAACGTATGGGACACCCCATGGCGGACCGACGGCGCCGCGCCGCCGACAACACCCAACGCAGGGACCTGGAACCCGGCGATGGCCTACGTCGCCGGCGACCGCGTCGTCCACGACGGCGACGAGTACCTGGCGAAGTGGTGGACGCGTGGGTTCGAACCGGACACGCCGGTGGTCAATGCGTGGGACACGCCGTGGCTACTGGTCGACCCTACGTCGTAGCGCCCCAGCCGCTGATCGAGTCGATGCGAAAGACGAGGATTCGCCGGAACGGCTGATCGCGATACTGCCGGTAGCGCCGAGCGAGGTGGACCCCGAGCGTGCGCTCACGCTCGGGGTCCACCGCCGCCAGGACCAATCCAGCGCGCACCCACCACAGCTGGCTCCAGTCGTCGCGGTTCCAGTGTTCGATGAGCAGCGTCGCTCGTGGATCGGCATCGAGGTTGCGCTCGCGCTGCAGGCGCGTCGTCGACTTGGGCTTGACGCGATCGATGGGCACCGCAATATGGCCATCGTGCAGCGCATACACCACCGGGACGGCGTCGGTGCCCCGGTCCCGGTGGATCGTGCACAAGATCCCGTGGTCGTGCCGCGCCAGGCGTTCCTGTGCATCGTGGTCGGTGAGCTTCATGACCTGGTCGATTGTGCGCGCGGTGCGCCTGGAGTGCTAGCCCGGCCGGTCGGCTTCGAGCTGTGCTCTCAATTCACGCTTCAGCACCTTGCCGTAGTTGTTTGTCGGCAGCGAGTCGACGAATCGGTACTCCCGCGGACGCTTGTAGCGCGCGATCTGATCGAGGCACGTCTGGTCGAGATCATCCGTGGTCGGACGGTCTGCCGATGCCACGACGAACGCAACGATCGACTCGCCCCATTCAGGATGGGGCCGTCCAACCACCGAGACAGCGGTGACACCGGCGTGGCGTAGCAGGGCTTCTTCGACCTCGCGTGGGTACACGTTCATGCCGCCGCTGATGATGAGGTCCTTCGACCGATCACGCAGCGTGAGGTAGCCAGCATCGTCGAAGCTGCCGACGTCGCCGGTGTAGAGCCAGCCATTGCGGAGCGTGTCGGCGGTCGCGTCGGGTTGGTTCCAATAGCCGGCCATCACGACGTCGCCGCGCACCACGACTTCGCCGATCTCGCCCACGTCGAGTTCGTCGCCGTGGGCGTCGACGACGCGTACCTCGACGTCGGTGCGGGGGACGCCGACACTCTGCATGCGGTCGCGCCACGCCGGATCGTCTCGGTCGGCGTGATCGGCCTTCGAGAGTGCAGTGATGGTCATCGGTGCTTCGCCCTGCCCATAGATCTGAGCGAGCCGGGGTCCGAACACGCCGAGTGCGTGTTCGAGGTCGCTGAGGTACATCGGCGCACCGCCGTAGACGATTGTCTTCAGGCCGACGGGTGGCGAGTCGACGATCGCCGGCTCTTCGGCCAGTCGTTTGACCATGGTCGGCGCGGCAAACAGCGACAAGCCGGGCCAGCGATCGATGAGGCCGGCGATCTCGCGTCCATCGACACCACCCGACGACGGGATCACGCTCACCGCACCGCGAGCCAAGTGTGGCAGCCCATACATCCCCGATCCGTGGGAGATCGGCGCGGCGTGCAGGATCGAGTCCGCCGGTTCGATCGAGTCGATGTCGGCGAAATAGCTCAGCGCCATCATCAACAGATTGCGATGTGTGAGTGTTGCGGCTTTCGGTTGACCCGTCGTGCCGCTGGTGAAGAACAACCAGGCCGGGTCGTCGGATCGACGTTCGACGATCCTGGCAAGCGGATCGACAACCAGCTGGTCCCACGCAGCACTTGGAGCGACAACGACGGCGTTGGGCCATTGGGCGTTTGCGCGCAAGGACTCGACGTCGTCGGCGTGTTCGGCATCGCAAATGACCACAGCCGCCGCGCTCGCATCGAGGATGTACGCGACTTCGTTGCGGTGCAACCGAGCATTGACGGGTACCGCTACGAGTCCGGCATGCCAGATCGCGAACAGCGCGTCGATGTACTCAGGACGATTGCTCATCACGATCGCCACGCGATCGCCAGCGTTCAAGCCGAATGACTCGCGCAGGCCGCGGGCGCGACCGGCCACACGCGCCGCGAGCTGCGCCCATGTGGCGTGCACGCGATCGCCGCTGGCAGTGGCCGGCGCGTCAGGCAATTGACGACCGTTGCGATCGACCCACACCGCCAGGTTCATGGCTGCCTCGGCACCCTCGCGCGGCGCCGTGCGGTGGTTCGTGTGATCACCGGGCGGTGATACCGCCGTCGATCACCAGTTCCGATCCGGTGACCCACGTCGACTCGTCCGAAGCGAGGTAGATCACGCCGTAGGCGACATCCATCGGCACACCGGGCCGGCCGAGCGGATGGGCTTCACCGAGGGCATCGAAGAAGGCGTCACGGTCGCCCGTGTTATCGCCCAGTAGCTGCACCATCGGTGTCCACGTGTAGCTCGGATGAACCGAGTTGATCCGGATGTTGTAGCCGGACTGCGCGACGTGCAGCGCCGCCGACTTGGTGAAGAGGCGTACGGCGCCCTTCGACGCGTTGTACGCCGCGAGATTGTCGATGCCGACGAGCCCTGCGATCGATGAGATGTTGACGATCGAACCGCCCTGCGGGTCCTGTTCTTTCATCACCTTGATCGCGGTGCGCGTCCCGAGGAACACCGCTTCGCTGTTGATCGCGTTCACGTGGCGCCACGCTTCGAGCGTGGTGTCTTCCACGTTGGCGTCGTGGACGACGCCAGCGTTGTTCACCACCACGTCGAGCCGGCCGTGCCGCTGGACGATGTCGTCGGTCAGCGATGACCACTGATCCTCGTCGGTCACGTCTTGATGGATGTACTCCGCGGCGCCGCCATCGGACTGAATCGACGCCGCCAGTTCGTTGCCGACATCATCGAGAATGTCGGTGAGAATGACGGTTGCGCCTTCCTTAGCCATCAGCCGGCCCGTCGCCTCGCCGAGCCCTCTCGCTCCTCCGGTGATCAGTGCGATCTTGCCGTCGACTCGTCCCATGACATACCCCTCTTCACTGTCGGTGAGAGGCGAGAACGTACTGGCGGCCGACCGGTCGGGGCAGTGCCACAGGCATCATTGCGACGGTGCATTCGCATCAGTTGGCGCATTCGGCTGCTGGCTAGCGTGAGTCACTCGCGGGTGAACCGATGGGAGGTAGGTGCGTGAGGGTCCTGATCGTGGATGACGACGACGCAACCGTCACGTTCATGTGCATCGCATTCGAAGCGGCCGGTAACTCCGTCGCCACCGCCTCGAGCGTCGAGGAGGCGCTGGCCGAAGCCGGCCGGTGCCCGCCCGACGTCGTGCTGTCCGATCTCACGCTGGGTCGAGATGGCGCGGATGTCAGTGACGGGTTTGCGTTGCTCCGCCAACTGCGCGATCGGCCAGACACCGCACACGCCGGCGTCCTGGCGGTAAGCGGTGCAGATCACCCAGACGTGTTGCGCGCCGCCGAGCGTCGGGGCTTCGATGGGTTCGTCACGAAGCCGGTTGATGTGACTGCGCTCATCCAACGTGTTCAGGATCTCGAGCTGGTTGTTGCTGCTCGACGCTCGTCGGCGGGTGCCGGCGCTGACTGATCGCGAGCGGGAAGCTCGACCCAGAACGTGCTGCCGACGCCGACGGTGCTGCTGACACCGATCGCGCCGTCCATCTCCTGCATCAGTCGGGCGGATACCGCGAGACCGAGACCGGTGCCATCACGCTCGCTTCCCGACGTTGGCTCGAGTCGATGGAACGGGCGAAACACGGCGGAGAGCGACTCATTGGGGATTCCGGGACCCGAATCGCAGACGCTGATCCGTATTCGTCGTCCGTTGAGCTGTTCGATGCGAACGTCGACGGTCCCCTCGGCGCCGGTGTACTTCACGGCGTTGTCGAGCAGGTTGATGAGCACCTGGCGCACGCATCGAGTGTCGGCGACGACTTCGGTCGGGGTAGCAGTTGACGCCGACTCGGTCAGGGTGACGCGGCTGCGAGTCGCAAGCGGACGGACGAGCTCGATGGTGTCGCGGACGATGCCGATGACGTCGACCGGCTCGGCGACGACACCAAGTTGCCCGGATTCGATGCGTGAGAGGTCGAGCAGCCCATCGATGAGGTCGCGCAGGTGGCGTCCGCCCTTCACGATCTGGTCGACGGCGTTTCCGCGTTGGTCGTCGTCGAGGTCGAGCAGCTGCATCACCTGGGCAAACCCGAGGATCGAGTTGAGCGGCGTCCGCAGTTCATGGCTGACGAGCGTGAGGAACTCGGTCTTCGCTCGATTGGCCGCTTCGGCCGCCTCGCGAGCGCGCAAGTCGGCGAGGTGCTGACGGGCGGCCGTGACATCGCGAATCTCGACATAGAGGTAGGGCGGCTGGCCGGACTGGCCGGGAATCGGCGACGTGTGCATCGACAACCATGTCGTCGGCCGATCGGGCGCGGTAGCGAGCAGCACCTCGACCGACTCGTTTCCTGCACCGTCGACCAGAACGTCGAGATGTGCCCACGCGTCCCGGATCCGGCTCCGATACGAGGGCTCGACGAGGTCGAGCAGGTTCGTGCCTGAGAGCTGGTCGGTCGATGTGCCCACGATGTCGGCAAGCGCTGGGTTGGTCTTCAGGACGATGCCATCACGCGCCGCAAGAGCGATGCCCGCCGCGGCACCCTCAAACGCGCTTCGGAAACGTGCTTCGCTCTCAGCGAGAGCTCCGAAGAGACGATGGTGCTCGATGGCCACAGCGGCCAGATGGGTAAACCGACTGACGAGTCGGACCGCCGCGTCGTCGGGTTTCCATACCGTGCTCTTGTACACCGCGAACGTGCCCAGGGTTTCGCCGCCTTCGGCCGCAACGATCGGGGTCGACCAGCACGATCGCAACCCATGGGCCGTGGCGATCTCTCGAAAGTCGGCCCAGATCTCGTCGGTGGTCACATCGCTCGCAATCACCGGTTGGCCGGTGAACGCCGATGTCCCGCAGGAACCCTGGCCGATGCCGATCTCGACACCATCGATCGCGTCGCGGTAGGCGCGCGGCAGTCTCCCTCCGGCGCCGTGGCGCAACCGGGATCCGTCGTGGAGCAACAGCACAGAACACACCGCGCCAGGCAGTTGCTGCTCGATTGCTTGGACGATTGCCTCGAGCGACTCGCTGAGCGGAGCGTGGCGGACGACACCTTCGAGGATGTTCGCTTGGGCGGTGGCCTGATCGACTGGCGCTTCGTCAGCTGCGGGGTACGAGGTCGTGTTCGCTTGGACGCGTGGGAACGAGAAGGCGATACGCGTCGTCCACCGATCGCCAGCGGGCTCGACGCGGAGTTGGCCGCCCAGCTCGGCGACCTGTTCGGCGACGGTGGCCAGTCCGAGGCCGAGGCGCCCCGACGGGTTGTCGGTAACGAACGGATCGCCGATCGTGTCGACGTGATGGGCTGCGAGACCCTTGCCGTCGTCGCTCACGACGATATCGATCCACGCACCGTCGGGTGTTGCGAGTGCTTCGACCAGGATCGTCGTCGCGTTCGCTCGCTGGGCGTTCTCGGCGAGCTCGGTGATGGCCTGAGCGAGACGCCGCTCGTCGGCGAGCATGTGGAGCCCGTGGGGCGGCGGCGCGATCGTGATGGCGGCTGGGAGGTCGTTGCGCATGAAGAACGTGCCCACCTCGACACGGGTGAGCACCGCAGCCGACGACCGGTGCGCGTGACCGGCGCGCCATGCGTCGGGTGCGGCCTGCTCGACGAGGTGGCGGATCCGCTCGAACGCGTCGTCTGCGTCGATTCGACCCCGCTGGCCTGCCTCGGCAGCGAGGGCGATGACGTTCAGTGCTTGGGCCACGTCGTGGCCCGCCTGCCGCGACACCGCAGCGACTCGACGTCGGCGGTGTGCGATGGTGCTCGCGGCGCGCATTGCCAGGTCGAGGGTGGTCCGGTCAGCGAGCTCCGACATGGCACCCTGCTCGAGCTCCGCACGGTCGTCGTGGTCTGTGTTGATCAGCACGACGTCGGCGCCTGCGAGCTGCGCGAGCACTGCGTCGCTCGGCGATGATGGATCGACGATGGCCACGATCGGTGCCATCGGGTCGTAGGCGCGCACGCTGGCGATGTCTGCGGAGTCGACAACACGACAGCTGTGCGACCATGGTGGTGCATGTGGCGTCATAGTGCGAGCCCCTCTCGCCGCGAAGTCTCTCAGAATTGCAGATCGCGCGGTCCAGTGGAACAAACCACCGCCGCGGAGCGGCGTCGAGCACCGTGATTCGCGTCGTTGTCGTTGATGATCACCGGATGCTGTCTGAGCTGTTGGCGACGGCGCTCGACGAGCACCCCGACATCACGGTCGTTGGAGCCGCTGCTGATGCGGCCGAGGCGCTCAGTACGGTGTCGTCGTTGCGTCCGGACGTCGTCGTTCTCGACTACGACCTCCCAGATCGTGACGGGGTCTCGTTGATCGCCCCGTTTCGAGAGGCTGCGCCGAACGTGCGGGTGCTCATGTTGACGTCGTATGCCGATCCGACCACCCTGAACGATGCGCTCGAGGCTGGCTGCGCTGGATTCGTCACCAAGCGCAACAGCGCAGACGACGTCGTCTCGGCGGTGTTGGCCGTCAGTGCGAACGACACACCCGTGTCGCCAGACATGGTGCGATCACTATTGACCAACGACGGCGGCGGCACCGGGTCGGATCTCACGTCGCGTGAAGTGGAGGTTCTGCGGTTGGCCGCCAGCGGAGCGAGCAACAAGGAGATCGCCGAGCAGTTGTTCCTCAGTGTGAACACGGTGCGCAACCACATGCAGCGGGTGCTCAACAAGCTCGGCGCGCACTCCAAACTCGAAGCCACAGCGATCGCCACGCGACTGGGCATCGTCCGGCGCTGAGTGGTGCACACGCGCTAGGGAGATGGTGCGTGCGTTTCTGGCCGCCGCCGATGGTG
>JBCCVW010000117.1:0-14204 GCA_039194665.1 Actinomycetota bacterium | reverse complement strand
CTTGAACGCCGCGAAGTCGGCTGACAGCTCAACCAGCCCGGTCGAGAAGTTGACGAGGTCGGAGCCGGAGAGCTTGATGATCTTGCCGAGCCCGGCGAACTGGGTCGTTGCCTCGATGGCGTCTTTCGACGCCAAACCGACCGCCTCAGCTGACCCTCGCGCCCACTCCTCGACTTCCGATGCGGCAAGCTCGCCGACGACCTGCTCGAGCGCGGCCATGTTGGCCTGAGCGTCCGCGGCGCCCTGGCCCAGCTTGAACAGACCGGCACCAGCAATGCCTGCGAAGGCCAGCGCGCCGGCGCCGAACTTCTGGAGACCGATCGCTGTGCGATCGAGTCGGCCTTCGACCTTGGCGAGCTGCTTGTCGCCCTCGGCGCCCAGCTGCTGAAGTGACCGGACACCCTGGGTGGTGTCCATCGTCAGGATGTACGCGAGGCGCTCGGACATCGTCGCCGCCATCGGCACCTCCTGGCGTAACGTGGAGAGCCGTGGACTTCCGCCCGATCTGGCTCATTCCCTTGGTCGGCGTTGGGCTGATGTTCTGGGCGGGTGTGCTGGCACAGAGCCCGGATCGCGCTGACGACGACACGACGGCGATCTACATGACCGGCCTCGCGGGACTCGGACTACTCGTGCTGTTCATTGCGCTCACGGCCAAGTCACGGCCATCAGGTGCACCGTGGGGTCCTCCGTCGAAGCGTGATGCTCCGCCACCGCCCCCACCGCCGCCGGGGTCAGGTGGGGAACTCGATCGATCCGAGGATCTCGACGGCTGACGTCTCGCGGATCTCGTTGATCGCCTTGGCGAGCACCCCGGCCAACGCGTCAACCTCATCGACGTCGACGCTGTGCGCAACGACTTGCAGCGCGGCGATCATGTTCATTAGCCGCTGATGCCCCTGGCGAGGGTCCATGTCGAGCAGCTCGTACTCGTCCGACCCGACGATCAACGAGAGCACCGACAGGTGCTGCCCGGTGAGATCCTGGTCAGTCCAAGAGCGGCCCTTCCACGTGATCCGCCAGCCCCATTCAGGGTCAGCATCCGTGGTCGTCGCCCCTGATGGTGGAGCGGTCGGTGGAGCCTCTACAGCAGTCGTCATCGGGCGGCCTTTCTGATGATCTGCGCCATCTCTGTGCGCAACGTCTTGCGGATCACGGGCTCGGCGCGACGTCGGCCGATCTTCCACGGCCGCTTCCCGCGGGTGCCTGGATGCCGAACGGATCGGCGGTACCCGATGTTCGGAACATTGAGCACGGCACGGCGGTCACCGGCGAATTGGCCTGGCAGCGTCGGACCGATGAACCCGCGCCGGCCACGTCCGGTGGCGTAGGCGGAATGGATCACACGGCCGGCGGTCGGACGTTCCAACAGGTGGACCGGCCCGATCGCTTTCACGATCGCCGACGTGCCGACACCCGCACCGCGCGCCTTGGCGCGGGCACCAACCTTCGCGCCGCCGGGTCGACCTTTGCGGCGGCCGACGCCGGACATGCGTCCGTCGCCTCCGGCCGCTTTGGAGATCTCGGCGTCCTGGATGCGTTCGGCCCGAGCCGCCGCCTTGACGACCGTCGCCCGGCGACCTGCGTTGATGCTGGAGCCCACCTTCGACATGCGGGCGCCCAGGTCGGGGCCGCTCAGGGTCGCCACGGTTTACGGGTTGGCGTCGCTGTTGGTGAGAACTGCGGTGAACGCTGCTGCGTCTGTCGTGACGGACTCGCACATGAACGGCAGGTTCTGCTTCGTCACCTGCGGACCCTCCACGTTCGGAGTAGAGGGCGAGACGAAGTAGCCGTTCATCGTGATCTCGAGGTCGAGACTGGCAGACGATCCGATGGTGACGACAATCGTCGCGGATGTGTCGTCCTTGTACCGGTTGTACGCCGTCAGACCGTCAAGATCGGTAGCGATCGTCGCGCTGATCTCGCGCCACCCGGACTCGCGGATCACCGGGTTGGCGTCTCCGGCGTAGTGCTTGATCTCCAGACCGTTGTTCCCGGCAATGTTCAGCGAGTCAATCGGGAACGCGGAGCCGGCCAACGTCATCGACGCCTCAACCGAAGTCCAGTGTGTCTGCGTCGACGGATACGCCGCAGCAACGAGCGACTGGTCGGTGAGTTCCTGACGCGCCGCCCACTCGGGCGTGAAGTTGACCGGGTTCCCGTCGCCGGATGCGTCAATCGTCATCGTCCAAGCCGAGATCATCGCCCCGACGTAGTCGAACGGATGCACCGTCCCCGACTTGTCAGGGCGCCCCGCCTGAATCGTTGCCGTGGACAGATCACCCGGAGTGATCGTGTGGACATACGGTCCCGAGCCGGTCGTGACCACGCCACCGACACACAACTCGAGCAGCTCCCCGGTCGACTCCGGCAGCAGCGGGAACGTGAACGATCCTGAGTTGGACTTGTTGCCGCGACGGTGACGGTGCGGCAGTTTCCGACCGGCAGCCAGTGTCGGAATCGGGATCACTGGGTTCGTGTGCTGAAGGTTCTCAGACGCGAAACCCAAGAAGTGATCAGGCACCTCTCGTGTGTTTGCGACCGATTCTTTGGCGTATGCCAGCTGTGCGTCCAGACCAGTCATCAGGTGCTCTCTTTCTGCTCATCCGCCGTGACAGCGGGCCCAGCCGGCTCCTGCTGCTGCTGCGCGACTGGTTGTTCGGGCACTTCGTCGCCAGCAAAGTGCTTGGCGATCGCCGTCTCGATCGATTTGATCGTTGCGGTCTCTGACACGTCGACCCCGTGAGCGTCGGCGCGGCCAAGCCACTCCTGCTTCGACGGCGTTGCGTCCCCAACCCGTTCGAAGTTCTGTGGCTGTTGAGTGAGCAGGCGACCGGCGTAGCGGTCGTCGACCTCGACAGGTTCGCCGTAGGGGCACTGTGTGCCGTCGGTGAGGGTGACGCCTCCGTCGCGGTGGCGGCCCGTGTACTTGACCTTCATGTGCGGTCTCCTCTCAGATTTCCGCGACCACGCGGAGGTACATGTCTGCGATCTGGCCCCAGCCCTCGTTGTCGACGACTGGCCCCAGTTCGATCCGTTCGAACACGGTGCCGAGCATCTGCTCGCGGCCACCGAGGTCGAGCAACTTCGGTCGACCGGTCGGGTTGTCGCCGGTGATGTCTCGGAACTCGGCCTGGATCGGTTCACACAACTCGCCAAGCCGCTCTGTCACCGCGGGTCCGATCGATCCGGGCACCCAGCTCTGCACACGAATGTGCAACAGGTAGCTCTCACGGATCGCCACCGGACCCACCGACGTCGTTTCGCCGTCCTCAGGTGTGACCTTGCCGACGAGCTGGATCCACTCGAACTCTTCTGGCTCATCAGCACCGGGCATGTACACCGGCTGCGGGACCTGTACACCGGTGCTCGGGTGCGCCGGGAACTTGATTGAGCACAGCCGGGCGTAGCACGCCGGCAGCGCGTCGAACACCGTTGAGTAGCCAGGCATCACGCTTTCCCGAAACGGTGGAACTTGTAGCGATTGAGGACCTCGTCGACCTCAGGAATCGCGGTCACCCAAATACTGCGGCCCGGTGTGGCGAGCTGCATCGTGCCGACATCGGGGATGTTGATCGACACGGCACGGTCGTCGATCCCAGCGCGGTCGGCGTGACGCCGAGACCTCGTCGCCTTGATCGCCGCTCGGCGCATGTCCGGTGGTGGACGGTCCCAGCCGTACTCGTAGCCCACACGGAGCCGGCTCGTCGGCCAGCACCCGGATGCGAGCACAGCGATACCCGACCCGTTCGGTTCGCAGCTGGTGACGTCGACGGTCACCGCGGCCCACGCCGAGCCGGTCCAATACTGGGCCCACACCACGCGGCGCAGATCCGGCCAGTACAAGATCAACTCGTCACTCGACCGATGACGACGGTCGATGACGTCGACCGCGAACCGCGGGACGAACGCCCGGTTGCACACCGACTCGAACTGGTACTCGACCTCGGTCCGATCCTCGATCAGCTCGACGTCAGGGTGGTCAGCACGCTGTTTCACTGCCGAGCCGTCGCCGCGCAGCTCCGACAAGGCGCAATACACGCCACCCACCACGTCGTGGATCGTCTCCTCGAGCACGACATCATCACTGGTCCACGTCGCGGTCAGCTGATCCAGCGCGGCCGTCTCAGCGGGTGTCAGCGTCACAGTCCGCTCGTTCGTGGCGCCGGTCGGCGTGGCAGTTTCTGTGCCGGCCGCTTTGATGTCGTTGCCTTGCGAGTCGACGACCTGCACCGTCACCGTGCCCGGGTTGCCGGGTTCGCCGTACTGGTCGCGGCCTGTGAAGGTGAGCGTCGCTGACGTCGCCCGCACGATTCTCGATTGAGCGACATCAGCAAGCACAGGTCACTCCTTCTTCGCGGCGGCTTTCTTGCGCGCGGTCGCCTTCTTGGCCGGCTTCTTCGGCTGCTCGTCTTCGACGGGCGGCTCGATGGCGTCGGCTGCGGGCTTGAACTGTTGGGATGCCTTCTCGAGCTGGACGGCAACGTCGTCGGACACAACGAGCGTGTCGCCGGGTTGCACGACCACGCTGACCTTCGCTGGCGAGCGGGCGTCATAGTGGATTGACCGAAGGCCGGGGATCGGTTCTTTGAGTCCCATGGGTCTCCTCTCGTTCGACCGGGCCGGGTTGCCGGTCGGCCACGCCACTGACGACGGTGACGTGGCCGGCCCGGCGATCGGTCAGCTGATGTTGAAGACGATCGAGGTGTCGTCGTTGGCTGCGTCGTCGCCGATGTTCTGGAAGTCCTCACGCATGAAGCCGACCATCACGCGCTGGAACGTCTCGCGGTAGATCGAGTCGTCGACCTCGACGTCGAGACCCATCCGCTGACCGATCGCCCACTCGTTGCGGTTCACGCCGAGCAGGTACGACCGGTTCGTGGTGACGCCGTCCTGAACCCCGGTGGCATTCAGGTCCTCGCGGACATGCTCAGACACGATGATCGGAACACCGTTCACGCGGCCGAGCTCACCGCTAAGGATCGTGGCGTTGCGTCCGTACTTCTCGATCGAGGTCACCTCGGTGTCCTCAATCAGCTGGAAGTAGGCGGAGACTCCGACGATGTAGACGAACGACATGGGGTCGAGACCCCACTTCTTCTCCTGCGCCCGCACGGTGCGCATGTCGGCGATCGTGGCGGCGTTGTTGCCGCCATCGCTCGACGCGTTGGCCAACGCTCGCTTACGCAGCCCATCCCACGACGTGCGGACGTCGGTCGCGCCGAGCGCCTGCACGTCGGCGTCCTGGTGCGTGCCGTCGGTGTCGCCGTCGAGCAACGTCATCTCTTCGCCGTCGACGAAGGCCTGAACGGTCTTCATCCGGATGAACGGCAAGATCGCGATCGCCGAGTCGGGCTCGAGCGAACGCGAGATGAGGGTGCGTGCGCCGAAGATCTCGGCGTCGAACGTCGGCGCACCCGTACCTGGCGTGGATGCAGCCATCTTCGTCTCGGTGTCGCTCGTCGGCTCGGCGACCCGGTAGGCGGTGGAGTCCGACCCTTCGATCGGCCACTTCCACGGGTTCGTCGGCAGGTCGATCCGCGAGAACAGCGGAGCGATCTTGCCCGACGCCCGCACCTTCTCGTGCAGCGTCGCACCGATCCCGGTTGGCACCCAGTCCTGGCCCTCGCCGGCGGTGTCGACGTCGAGGGCGTTCATCAGGTTGTTCCAGCGGTCCTTGAACTTGCGGTGCGCTCGCGCGACCTCGAAGCCGCGGCCCGACGACCGTGCTTCTTTGTCGACGAGCATCCCGAACAGCGCCATGTCGGCAACCGTGTTCTGGAACTCGCGGATCAGCTGCTGATCCTCCTGACGGAACGCCGAGATCCGCGGTGCGGGGACTGCGTTGTCGGAGTCCTCGTCTCGGATCATGATCGGCTCAACGGTGTTGACGGCGCCGTACGGGTTGTACCGGAACGTGCCGGTCTTGTCGTACTGGCCGGCACGCACCGACTCCGCCGAGGCCCACAGCAGCGCATCAAGCGACCGCGTGACGTCGGCACCCGGGGTGCGCGAGCTGCGCAGGTTGACGTTCGGCACCGGCACCTGACGGCGAGCCTCCTGAGCCTGCTCGCGCTGGGCGTCGGCTTCGGCGTTCACCGCAGCAGCGATGCGGATGTCGAGGCCTTCGTCGCCCTCGATCTGCGCCACGAGTGCGTCATGACGCGTCCGCTCGTCGTCGGTCAGTGTTCGCTCATCGTCTTCGCGGGCGGTGTTGAGGATGTCGTCGATCTGGTCGAGGACACGGGCCCGTTCGTTGCGCAGGTCCTCGATCGTCTGCGGACGGTCGAGCAGAGCGCCGGCGGTGGTGTCGCCGCCGGAGATGACGGGCAGGGTGCGGCCGTTGGGGAACACCCACTGGTTCCCCACCCGGCGTGGGTTGGTGATGGTCATGGGGATTCCCTCCATGGTTGGTTGGTGGTTGGTGTTCACCGACGCCGCCGTTGGGCGTGCGCGGCGATCAGGGCGGAGTCATCGCGGCCAGAGGTGGCGGGGATGTGCTCGGCGGGGTTGAAACGCGACGTCGGCGCCGTCTCATCGGCGTCGTCGTCGGGTTCGGTTGTGGCGTCGGCGAGGCCGGCGGCGACTGCTTCGGTGTCGCTCAGCCACGTCTCGGCGTCCATCATTGCGGCGATCTCGTCGGGGTCGCCGCCGGACTTGCGGACGTAGATGTCGTTGATGTTGGCGTCGAGCTTCTCGAGGAGGGCGGCCATGTCGATCATGTCGCTGGCGTTGCCGCGGCACAGGCCCCACGAGTTGTGGATCATCAGCGTCGAGTTGGGCATCATCAACGTCTCGTCTGCGGCGCAGGCGATGAACGACGCAGCCGACGCGGCGAGGCCTTGGACGACGGCGCGGGTGCGGGCCGGGTGGGCGCGCAACACGTTGACGATGGCCATGCCGTCCCACACTTCGCCGCCGGGCGAGTTGATCAGCAGTTCGATCGTGTCGATGTGGTCCGGCAGACCGTCGAGGGCTTCGGAGAACTCCTTGGCCGACATGCCCCACCACTCGCCCCACGAGTCGATCGGCTCGAACAGGCGGATCGTCGCCGTCGACCCCTCAAACTGCGGAGCAGGCACGGCGTTGAACGTCGCCCGGTTCGCCAAGAACGCCCGGACTTCCTCACCGTTGCGTGGAGGCTGGTTGCGCTTCTTCACTGGGCTCTCCTTGCTCGTCATCGTCGGGGTGCGCTGGGTGCTCGGTGTCAGTCGCAGCCAGCGGGCGGAGCACGACATCGCCGCCCTTGACCGGCGCCAGGTTGTCCTCGCGGCGGCCCTCGTTGACCGTCTTCCACGGCCCGCCGATCGCCTTGGACTGCGCCTCGTAGCGCGACTTCGTGTCACCACGTAGGCGGCCCTCGAGGCTGAACTCGATGTATGTGTTCGGCGGTGTCAGGTCGGCGTCGAAGTTGATGTGTGCCTCGATGCGCTCCGCCCACGGTTGGATGCCATCAGTGATCGCTTCGATCGACTGGTGCTCGATGTTGGAGAACGTCGCCCGCGATAGCTCGTAGAGCTTGTGCGGCGGCAACCGCAGCAGTCGGGCGATCTCGGTCACCCCGTACTGTCGGGCCTGGATCAGCTGCGTGTCTTCGGCGTTGAGGGTCACGCGGTCGTATCTCGCGCCCTTGGACAGCACGCCAGTGCGGTGAGAGTTGATGATCCCCTTGTGGAATTCGTCCCACTCTGCGTGCAAACGCTTGCGCTCGGTGTCGTCCATCGCGTGCTCGACCGAGATGACCCCGCCGAGGTTGGTGTTGTTCGAGAAGAACCGTGCGGCGTACTCGTCCGTCGCGGCGACCGTGCCAAGCGCATCCGCGGAGCAGCGGATCGGGTTCATCCCGATGCGGCCGTCGTAGGCCAAACCTGGGATGTGCAGCACGTCGCGGGTGGTCCACAGCTTCTCGTCATGGCCGATCAGGAATCGCTTCATGCCGTCGGGTGCTTGGCCCGTTGTGACCCGGTCAGGGTGGATCTCACGTAGGCCGACGACCTGATTCGCGGTGTTGCGCAGCTTGAACGAGTAGGCATTGCCGCGGTGAAGCAGTGACATCAGCCAGTACTCGACGAGCCCGTACCACGGTTGCTCGTCGTCGGGTTTGCGCATCCACGACGGCTTCGCCCGACGCTCGCGTCCGTCGTTCGGTCGACGCCGGTAGCGATGCACCGGCAACCCGGCCATCACCTCAGAGATGTGACGAACACCGGAGTACCACGCAGCGATGCCGAGCACCTTCGACGGCGACACCACGGTGCCCGCCTTCGTGCGCACCTGTGTGCCGTTGGACTCGCCGAGCAGGTAGCCGAACTCCTCGAGCGATACCGGATCCGCGGCGGCGCGCGGCGCAGCCCGTTCGGCGACGCGGTCAGCCAGCATCACGCTTCACTTGCCGGTCACGCGCGTCAGCGAACCCGACGACAACCGCCGCGTAGATCCACCGGATGGCGAGCCACACGACGCCGACGACGAACCCGAGCACGTAGAACGGCACGGCGAGCAACGACAACAGCAGCCGCGCCACCTGTACTTCAGTGGCGCGCTGGGCGACCCGCTCCGGAAACGACGCCTGCTCGGACTCCGCCTTGCTCATTTCGGGTCACCTCCAAGAACGATCGACACGAACACCGACTCGTCTTCCTCGTCGGGCTGGTACGTCTCCAGCGCTCGCACCGCAACCGTTGCGCCGACGATCGGCGTGATGTCGGAGAGAGCGGTCTGCCGATCCCACAGCCAGCCCTCGCCGCGCTGCTTCTTCGTTGCACCGACCAGCGCAGAGTCGAGCCAGGCCTGATCGGAGTGGCAGTAGACGTCCTCGTTGATGCCGGTCACGAACCCTTCGCACGCCGACGAGTAGTTGCGACCAGACAGGCGGACGATCGGCACTGTCCCCGCAGCCCGGGCAATCGCGCCGGCGACCGCGTCAGCAGGCCCACCGGAGTCGTAGGCCACCGCGACCGTCGGGTGATCGCCGATCACCTCTTTCAGTCGGCTCTCGAGCCAGAACGTCCCGGCCTGCAAGTCGATGACCTTCACCTGAATCTTGCCAGCACCGTTGCGACCCGCGACCACGATCGATGCGGACTCGCCATCAGGTGACACGTCGACGCCGACGGCCACGGGCCCGGCGAACGGGCCACGGGTCTGGTGTCGGTCCTCCCATATCTCCCAGCGGATGACCAACGGCCGGTCGCCGTCGCCGAGCAGCGGGGTACGGATCCACTGGCCGGCGTACTCCTGACGGAACGTGTCGATCTTCGTCTCGTCCGGTGAGCGCAACGCCTTGTCGAGCTCACCCATGAAGAACTTCATCGGCTGCGTACGCCCGACCGCCGGGTGGAAGTCCCACCACGTCGCCGGATTCTCGACGTCGGCGTCGTCAGGGATCGAGTACTCGAAGTACGCCACCCGCGACTCGCGGTCCTCCTCGACCGCTTTGCGACCGGCGACGACAAGCGGCCACATGTACACCGACTTCTCGTCGCCCGGTGTCGAGTACTTCCAGAACTGATGCGACGCCCGAGTCGACATCGACGGCACATACCCGGCCTCGACGGCGTCGTCGGTGGCGAAACGGATCTCGTCGAAGTCTCCGCGATCGATCGTGTCACCGTGCCCGGCGTCTGCGACCGGTGTGCCGAGCCAGATCCGGTTGCCGCGGCCGAACATCAGATGCTCGGACCCGTTGTTCAGCGACGACTTCCACTGCTTCGTCGACCGGCCAGGCCGGCCCTTCGGGTTCGTGATCCGATGGAAGTGCGGCGACCCCTCCAACTGAGGGATGAAGTCGTCCTCGAGCTTCTTGCGGGCCTTGTCCCGGCGCTGCATCGTGAACGAACAACGCTGACGGCCGAGATGATGCGGCACCATCGTGCACCGGTGCACCATGCCCGGCAGAGAGATGCCCATGGTCTTGCCGACCTGGCGCATCACGAAGACGTTGGCCTCGTCGTACCAGTACTCGCCGGTGTCCGGGTCGATCTCGTAGGCGACATCGAAGATGTGCTGCTGATGCGGCATCGGCGGCAACCCCAGCCGGCGAGACACGTCGCCGACCTTGCCGCCGTCAGTTGCCCGTTTCGGGTTTCGGGGTGTCCCCCACCTCGGGAGAACCAGATCCCGTGGTCCAGTCATCGTCGTCATCGGCAGGATTCGCCTCCGCGTCCAGCTGCTGCATCCGCTCGGCGAGCTCCTTGGACAACTTCGCCCGATCAGTCGGATCCGAATGGTCGAGCCCGTGCGCCACACGACGGATCTGCGCGATCAACACCGCGTGTTTCGTCGAGTCCTCCATGTCGGCCAGGCGTCGCTCGACGGCCTGAACGGTCGTCTCCATGATCGGCGACGGCTTCTCAGGCGGGTGTTTCGCCTCGACATGGCGATCGAGACCTCGTTGAGTGCGGTATTCGCGGCCACACACCACGCAAACGAGGGGTCTTTGGTCAACTCGGCTCTGTTTCCGCCCCTGCTCGGACTTCGCGGCCTTCGACACCAATTTTCGGGACCGGGGCGGCTTCTTGGCGCTCGAAGGCATCCGGCGTCCTCTCGTCGAACGCCAACCTCCGGATCCGTTCAGCGACTACTTCTCAGAGTCAGAGAGACGGAAGATGGCGGGGTCTTGCGCCGGCGGGCACGGCGATGAAGATTTGACCCGCCCCTCCCCCGCCGACGATTGCCGGCCGACGCGCCGAACCGATAGTTGCACGGCGAACACTCCGGCACGATCGGCTTGCTCGAGTCGCCATCGACCGTGTGACCCGACGTCCACTTGGCCGGTCGACCGTTCTTGTGACGACCGTTGCGGTTCGGACCGCACGACAGCAGCGGCTCACCGCATCGCCAGCACAAGCAGACCTTGGCGGTGGCCAGATCACCGGGGAACAGGTGAGGTGCTTCGGCGTACGCAGCCCGCACGTTGCCAGTCGCGATGGCGATGAACATCCGCTTGCGACGCAATGGGTACGACCCGCGGTAGTGCGCCTTCGGCATGAACGCACCTCCGATTGGTAGCGGGAGTGGGACTCGAACCCACGACCTCCGAGGTATGAACCCGGCGAGCTAGCCACTGCTCCACCCCGCAACGAACAACGCCCGCCGGTTCAACCTCACGGGAACCTCGGCGGGCGATCAGTCGACAGCGAACGCCATCGAACAACTATGGGGAATCGTCGCAGATCACACGCTTGTAAGTCAACGACCAGCCTCATCGAACCAGACCCGGGCGAACTCGTGCATCGCTGCTGCAGCGTCGACACACGAAGTCCCCGCCGCTGCGAACCCGTCAGCCAGGCGACGACTCATCTCTTCGACAACCTGGAACGCCTCGCCTTGTGGTGCACGCGTCGGCCGACCCACCCGATCACTCACGACTCGAAGTACCGCCGCAGCGCTGCGTCCCGATGCTCAGCGAGCGTGGTGCGCAACCGTTCGAGTCGGCGACGCAAGACGATACGTGCCGGCCACCAGGTCTCTTCGATCGCCTCCGCGAGGTCGGTGATCTTCCACGACAGTGAATCGCGCAACACTTCGACGTACCGCTCTCCGTCTTCGGTCAACGCCCAATCCGCAGGACTGAACAACCCGAGATCCATCGCCTCACCCAGGCCAGGCTCCGGCGTCGACCATCGATCCTTCAAGAACGCCCGCAGGGCCTCATCCATCGGACTTAGCCGCCCGGCGCTCACTTCCGCCCCCTGCGTCGCTTCTGCTTGCGCTTCTTCTTTCCGATCGACTCCGCCCTGGCCACCATCTGCGCCGTCGGCGTGATCGACCGCCCCCAGCACCGCAAGATCTCCCGCGTTGGCTCGGCCTGATGCTGCTGCTTGAACCGACCACACCTCGAGCACAACCCCGACGCCGTGAAGTTCTTCGACACCGGCTCGTAGTCCCCGAGCTCTGCGTGCAACCTGCATCCCTCGATCGCCGGCCGCTCCTTCGGCTGGTACCCGTCCACCATCTGCACGGTGCGGCCCACCGCCGCCGTCAACCGACGCAACTGCGCGATGTCCGCCCGGTCGCGCTCGAGGTGCAACCGCTTCACCGCCCACCGCAACACCGCCAGATACTCACGGTCGACCTGCGGCTCAAAAGGCGCAGCGACGTCATCGATCGACGCAACCGCACGACGAGCCAGCCGAGCACAGAATGCCAACTGACCGAGCAGCTCCGACGAGCCACCATCGAACATCAGACCCGAGCCGAACACCGCCGACTCAACCAACGTCGACGACTCCCCCGCATCCTCCTCGTCCCGGACCACAGGCGACCCCGACGACATCGGCGGACGCGCGCCAGGCACCTTCGACGAGTGACCACCCATCCACTCCCCCACCTGACGAAACGCACCAGGCAACCCCGACACGATCAACTCCACATCACGATCCAACTGCACCACCAACCGCGCACGTTCACCCGACATCGATCAGTCCTCCCTCGACGTCATTGCCTGGTCCAACGCGCGGAACACCCCGTGGCACGCCACACACCGCAACGGAGTCGGACCCAGCCGCTTGTCATACGGCGTCGAGATCCACCCCTCATTCACATCAACCCACACCCCACAGTCGACGCAGTGCCCATCGTGGTACTGGTTACGCACCTGCCCAGCCGGCTTGCGCATCTTCCCGACCGGATCCGGAACATCATCGCCGGGCGGCGGAGCAGCAGCACCGGGAGGAGCAGGAGGATCAGCAGGAGGAGCGCCAGAAGCAGGATGGGTTCGTGCCTGCGTGCGGGCGCGCGACGCTCCATCGTCGGACGTTGGCTGAGCAGCGGTTTCGCGTTTCGGTGGCGGCCACGGTGTCCGAGATGTCCCGGACATGTCCGGGACCACGGACGTTCGATGTCCCGATGCTGGTGGGACACGGTTTTCGCCGATCAGGTCGTCGATGTCGAGCGTTGCGAGATATCGGCGGACCTGGCGAGCCGACACACGCGGCGTGAGAGCCGCAGCGACATGCTCGGACAGCCGGGTCAGGTTTGAGAACCGCGCACCCTCCACTGCCAGCCGTGTGAGAACGGCCACAATCCGGTCCCTCGTCTCGGAACTCAACTCCAGAACACCACCCACGTCACGCCGCCCGCTCCGACGAACTCTCCGCCTCCGAACGCACAACCGGCAACGGATCGTGCAACGACCCGATCGGCGCCGTGCACACCTCGCAGCAACGCACGAGTGCAACGCGCCACGGATCGCGACGCTTCGGTGCTATCTGACCGCACACCGGGCAACGTTCACCACCCTGGGAGGGCCCGGCCTGCCGGCGACGCCAACGCCGCGACGCATCTCGGGTGCACTCCACACAGCGCGTAGTACCCGCCGAATCGACCCTGACGTTGTCGCCGACGAGAGGATGGCCGTGCGCACAGTGCGACTTCACGACGACGTCTCCAACTGCAGCTGCTCCGGCTTCACCTTCACCGGGCGCTTCACCTTGAACACGAGCATCGTCGAATAGCCACGACGCACACGCACCTGGCTGCGGTCCTTCGGCTGCTCCCGGCCGCCCAGCAGGTGCATCGAATCGACCAGCCGCGCGTTCGAGTCCAACGCAGCGTTGATCACCCACGTCGTCAACGACTGCAGGTAGTACGACGACACCTGATCCTGGGTCTTCACCAGCACCCACCGAGACGAGATGCGGCACGCCTCCCGGGTGCCGGCCTCGATCGACTCACGCATCTCCGCGTGCGACCTGTACCGATCCAGCCCGTAAGCGTCCTCGAAGTCCTCGTCCGACTTCGCCCCACGCAGGCTGTACGGCGGATCGAACACCACCGTCGGCCACGAACGATCCGGCCAACACGTCGCCGTGAAGTCCTCGCTCACATCGCCCTTCAACGGGTGAAGGTCGTTGCGCGTCACATCCAACTCGCGCAACCGATTCCAGAACTTCCCCTTGCCATAGGTCAGATCCAAAATCGGCTCCACCAAATAGCCGAGCGTCTGACAATCCACCATCAGCCGCGCGTTCGTCCGACGCTTCACATCGAACGCCCTCACCAACGTCACAACGATGCTCCCTCGAACAACGTCGCCGGCGGCGGCGCAGCATCGCCAAGGCCGGCGTCGATGACGATCAACATGCAGCCGAACGGCGGACGCTCATCGGCGGCGATCTCGGTCTGCCCCGGTGCGAGGAACCGGATCCGGCCCGGCAGAAACCGAGTGCGCATCGACGAGCCCGGCTGATCGCGGTACGGCT
>JBCCVW010000116.1:0-14220 GCA_039194665.1 Actinomycetota bacterium | reverse complement strand
CGCCGCCGTGGTGGTGGGAGCCGCCGTGGAGGTTGGGGCTGCTGTGGTGGGGGGGGCGATCGTGGGGGTCGGAGGGGCGGTGGTGGTCGGCGCCGCAGCCGCCCCTTCACCCCCGGTACCGCTGTTCATCGCCGTCGAGCACCCGACGAGCAGCACGGCGCCGAGCGCGACGGCTGCGCCAATCAGCGCATGGTTGCGCTCGTGACGATCGTCGGCATCCCCAGCCACGTCGCGAGAGGCTACTGCCACAATTGGTGGCTATGACGGAACGTGTGCGGTTCCGTTGGTAGGACGGTCGGATCGAACCGACCCACCAGCGTGTCGGTCGACACGCGTTCGCCGGGCGCGGCCAAGCCCAGCGTTCGGGCCATCCACGTAACGATCGACGCGGGCTCGACCCCGTCTCCGCGGAGGTCGTCGAGCGTCACCGCTCCGTGTCGCTTGGCCAAGCGCTCACCGTCGTCGCCGAACACCAGCGGCACGTGGAGATAGGTCGGTGTGCGATACCCCAACAGGTGCTGCAGCAGCACCTGGCGCGGCGTCGACGCCTGCAGGTCGTCGCCGCGCACCACCTCGGTGACGCCCTGCACCTCGTCGTCGACCACCACCGCCACGTTGTACGACGGCGTCCCGTCGTTGCGCCGCAACACGAAGTCGTCGACACCGCCCTCCGCCCGTTCGCCAGTACGTTCGTGGAACGCGATGACCTGCCCGTCGGTGCGTAGTCGTTGGGCCGCGGGTCGCCCGGTCGCCCGCCTCGCCGATCGGGCGTCGTCGTCGAGATCGCGGCACGTCCCTGGGTAGGCGCCCGGTGGCCCGTGCGGCGCAGTGACGGCCGCCTCGATCTGCTCGCGCACCTGGCGGCGACTGCAGAAGCACTCGTACACGAGCCCACGAACGGCGAGCACACGAATCGCATCGTCGTAACGGACGAACCGGGTGCTCTGATAGACGACCTCGCCATCCCAGTCGAGTCCGAGCGCCGCAAGGTCGGCCAGCTGACGCTCGGCGGCAACGGGATCGGCGGTGGCCTGGTCAAGATCCTCCATACGCACGATGAACCCACCGCCCTGGGAGCGCGCCGACAGCCAGGCGATCAGCGCCGTACGCAGGTTCCCGAGGTGCAGCGCGCCGGTTGGCGACGGAGCGAAGCGACCGATCACCTTGGGCACGTGTGTCTCTCCGTCCCCTTCTTGGTGACCCGTTTCTGCTGACTCGATCGACATGCGCCGACCATTGTTGACCATCCCGATCATTGGCCTGGATCGGTGGCGGGCGGGTGCACCCGTCACACCCGTGGCGATCTCCTACAGTCGGATGCGATGCAGTGTCCGAGCTGCGGCGCAGAGGTATCCCCGGAGCAGAAGTTCTGCCACGAGTGCGGCGCCTCCCTCCGCGGGGTCACTGAGGCGACCCAGGAAGTCGACGTGATCGGCGGTGACGCGCCGACCATCAACGATGAGCCCGGCGACGAGTTCAACGATGAGCCCGGTGACGAGTTCGATGACACTGTCGTCGACGTCGATGTCGACGACGACACGTCGGGCGACGACACATCAACCGACGAACCCAACGGCGACATCGCCGTAGGCAATGACGACCCGCCCGACACCGACGACGGGACCGATGCCGTCGTTGCTGCGGCAGCCGCCACCACCGTGATCGCCACGGCCGATCCGGGCCCGACCGACGCCGACCTGCCCAGCGCAGCGGACCTGCCAACGGCCGAGATCAATCCCCAGCCCCCGCTCCCCGAACCCGAGTGGGCGGTACCCGCTGCCGAGGCGGCCACCGAGCCGGTAGCGACGACGGCGGCTGCGGTTGCAACGGCGGGCACCGCGACCGAACCGATGGGGGCGATGCCGGCGGGCCCGCCCATCCGGTCCGGTGCCACCGAGGAGCTCCCCGCGGTGTTCGACGGCATCGAGGACGTCGAGGAGTATCCCGAAGCGCGCCCGCCGTTCACGCTCCGACTGGTGTTCGTGCTTGCCGTGTTCGGAGCGATCGCCACGTTGATGGCTGCCGTCGCCGACCTCACCGACATCCGCACCACGCGACCGATCTCCGGCATCGCCAACGGCGTCAGCACACTCGACGATCTCGGTTCGAACCTGGCAATCGCCGGCTGGGTTGGAACCGGCGTGATGGTGATCGGTGGCTTGTTGGCGTGTTTCGGGTTGCGCGTCGGCGCCGGACTGGCGGGCGGCGCCGGACTGGCCGTGCTCGGCTGGGCGGCACTGTGTATCGCGCTCATCGAGCGCCCGATCGCCGTCGCCGAGTCGATCACCCGCGAGTCGTCGGAGGTGTTCACGCTCACGGTCACGCGCGACACCGGCTTCTGGTTGATCGCTGCCGTCGGCGTGGTCGGGCTGCTCGTGTTCTTCGCCTCGCTGCGCCTGATGGGCACCGGCGGCCAACCACCGCTCAATCCGTGGAGCGCGGCAGTGGGTGCACTGGGCATGATGATGCTCGCCGCCGGACCCCTCGTGCCGATTGGTGAGGCCAGCTTCGCCGACAACTTCTCCTCGCCGACGGTGGCGATCGACCTCCCGACCGCATACTTCGCCGGCCGCTTCGCCCAAGTGTCACTGATCGCCGGCACCGGAGTGATCGGATTCCTGATCGTCCGGCGCTACGGCCTGGGCGTGGCCGCAGGCGGGATTGCGGTGGCCTTTTGGCTGTGGTTGAGCTCACTGCTCGAGATCGGCACCGATCCGGTGGGCATCGCCGACCGCAACCCCGGAGCCACCGACACGATGCCCCACGGTGTCACCACAGCGGGGATGGTTGTGGCCCTGCTGGCACTCGTCGTCACGGGGATACTGGCGATCATCGGACGACGGCCGTCGGGACCGCCGCCTTCGCCACCACACACGACAGCGCCGTGAGTTCCATCGAGCTCGACGCGCTGCTCGACGAGTACGGCCGTGCGCTCGCCTACACGGACTCGCTCATCGACGGACTCGACGAAGCGGAGATCGCTTGGCGTCCCAACGACGAGTCGTCGTCAATCGGGTGGCACCTCGCCCATCAGCCCGCCGTCGCCCACTTCATGTTGCGCAACCTCACCGCCGCCGAGCCACGGCTCGATCCGGCCCTGGAAGCGTTGGCGGACTCGGCGACGCCCGAGCGCGAACGCGGCGACGTGCCTGGAGTCGCCGCACTCGTCGAGTTCCGGACCACCGTGGCCGCCAAGGTGCGGACACGAATCGAGCTGATCGCCGCCGGCGAGGTCGGTGCCGCGACCCAGATGCGCGCCGTTGCCGCCCCCCTCCTCGTCGCGCTGATCAACCACGAGTACCAGCACGACTGCTGGATCGGCGAGGTCCGGCGCGACGCGCTGGGGCATCCCTTGCCGGCGCCACCGACGTCGGCCCTGCTGACCACGCTCGACGGCTACCTGGTCGTCAGCTAACGGTTCTCCTGTCGAAATCCGGCGCGTGGCGCGCCGTTCCGACAGGTTTTCGGGTGGTCAAGAGCGCGGTCGGAGGACGATCTGGGTTTGGGTCGTCTTCGCCACGAGCCGATCGCCGGCGCGCACCTCGGTCTCCACCACGATCGTGGTGGATCCGGCGTGCAACACCCGCGACGCCGCCACCGCAACGCCCTCGGTCACCGCACCGACGAAGTTGGTCTTCGACTCGATCGTCGACGTTCCGATCGCGCCCGCTGGCAGGTTGGCCGCAGCCGCCGCCGCACCCGCCGAGTCGGCGAGCGCCATGATCGCTCCGCCGTGCAACGCATCACCGATCGTGCAGCGCTCGGCGGCCCACGCCATCGTCAGCACCACCTCGTCGGCATCGAGTCGCTCGGCTGTGATCCCCAGCGTTGCGCACAACGGCATCGTCTGATGGATCAGCGTGGTCGCCTCAGCAGTCATGGCAGCGACGGTACCGAGCAGCGTGGATCGCGCCGATGACGTGCGAGGTCATCACCTCAGGCCGTTCTCCTGTCGAAATCCCGCGCGTGGCGCGGTGAGGGCGCAGAATTTCTGGGAGGTGTGTGCGCGCGGGGCGTGGCGGCGGGCGCGCGGGTCGCGCGGTTGTTCGTGGCGCGCTGCTAGCGTTCGCCGCGGAGTTGCCGTATGAAGAAGCGCCGGAGCACCGCGACGTCAAACTTCGGTGCGGGCGCCCGGGAGAGCCACGATGCGTCGGCGTTCTACGAGCGGTTCCGCGCGCCGGACGTGACCGACGACGACACCGTGCTGCCGCCGAAGCCGGTCGACGACCCGTTCGTGTGCGGCGACGCGCGCGACATGTCGGCCATCGCCGACGGATCGGTCGCACTGGTGGTCACCTCACCGCCGTACTTCGCGGGCAAACAGTACGAAGAAGAGCTCGAACGCGACGGCGTGCCGTCGACCTACATCGAATACCTCGAGTTGCTGCGCGACGTGTTCGCCGAGTGCGTGCGCACGCTCGAGCCCGGCGGACGCATCGCGGTCAACGTCGCCAACCTCGGGCGCAAGCCGTATCGCAGCTTGTCAGCCGACGTGATCGGCATCCTCGAGCGCGACCTCGGTCTGCTGCTGCGCGGCGAATTGATCTGGCAGAAGGGCGAAGGCGCGAGCGGGTCGTGTGCCTGGGGTTCCTATCGCAGCGCCGCCAACCCGGTGCTGCGCGACGTGACCGAGCGGGTGATCGTGGCCAGCAAGGGTCGGTTCGACCGCGCCCGCACGGTGGCCCAACGCAAGGCCGACGGACTACCGCATGAGAACACCATGATGACCGACGACTTTCTGGCGTCGACACTCGACGTGTGGTCGATGCCGAGCGAGAGTGCGCGCCGAGTGGGGCACCCCGCACCGTTCCCGATCGAGCTGCCCGAGCAACTGATTCAGCTGTACACGTTCGTCGACGACCTCGTACTCGACCCGTTCATGGGCAGTGGTTCGACCCTCGTTGCGGCCGAGACGCTGGGTCGCCGCTACATCGGTTACGACACCGACCCGGAGTACGTCTCGATCGCCCGGGAGCGTGTCGCCGCGGCCGTCGCCACAGCCGATACGACCGACCCCGACCGATCGGCGCTCGATGCCGCACGCACGGTCGGCTCGTCGGCCGGCAAACTCGCCGCCGAGGTGTTGCAAACGGCGGGGTTCGAGATCGTCGCCGTGAAGCGCAAGGCTCGACGTACGTCGGTCACGATCGACCTCGTCGCCGTCGACGCACAGGGCGGCGAGTGGTGGTTCGACGTGGCCGGCCCGTTCGTCGCTCATCGCGGCGGACTGGCGTTGACCGACGAGGTGTGGCGCCTGCTCGGACGGGCACACGCCATCCGCGGGCGATCTCCCGAGCAGCGCTACGTCGCGCTCACCACCGAGCTGCCGCGGCGGTCGTCGGAGGGCGACGTCGCGATGCGCGCCGCCGGACCGGGCGCGCTGTTCGATGCCATCGACATCACATCGGACGTCGATCAAGCCCGGCTGACCTCATATGCGCGCAGCGGGGCCGCCGATCCGCAACCGGGGTTCTGGCGCCCAGCCGACCTCGCGCCCGACACACGCGCATAGTCGCATGAACACAGCATCGGCCAAGCGCGCCATGGTCATCGGCGCAGGCGCCGGTGGACTGTTCTGTGCCGAGCGCCTGCTCGCCGACGGCTGGTCGGTGCACCAGGTGTCGGACCGTCATCTGCACACGACGACGTTGCTTGTCGCGGCAGGTCTGATCGAGCCGGTGGTGCACGTCGCCGGGCTCTCGGGTTCGGGGGTCACCGACGGTCGGGCGATCGGAGCCGCGGCCGCCACGCTGGGCGCCCGCGCACTGAGCAGCTGAGCGACGGTCGATCGACTACAGCACCGTGCCGACGAGCGACCGATAGTCGTCCCACGTGTCGACGTCGGGTGGTATCGGGCCGTCGACGGGAACCTCGTGCACGTCGAAGCGACCCGACTCGATCACTTTCCAGACGGCTTTGTCACCGTGCAGGTCGGCAAGCGTCGCAAAGGTCTCACGTCCGAACCAGAACGGGTGGCCGATCCCGTCGGTGTATGAACACACCGCAATGTCGGCGCCAGCGCGCCCCTGAGCGACGAGCGCGGCGATCGCTGACTGCGACACCGTTGGTTGATCGCCGAGGAGCAACACGAGCCCGGCCGCGTCCGGCGCCATCGCCTCGAGCGCGCCGAGAATCGACGACGAACACCCTTCGGAGTGCTGCTGGCTGCGGACGACCACGAACCCCTTCATGTCGACCGTCGCTCGAACTTCGTCGGCGGCGCCGCCGATGGTGACGATCCGTTGGTCGAAGGCGAATCGACGAGCGACGTCGAGGCTGGCGTCGAGCAGCGTCGCCCCGCGGTACGGCAGCAGCTGTTTGGGTTCACCGAGTCGCCGCGACGACCCTGCGGCGATCACCACTCCGACAACAGGCCCAGACATCGTCGTCACGGTAGACGGGAGGCGGCGCAGCTGGAGCATCGATGCGCTGCTGGTCGACCACGAGCCGCCGCCATCGTGAGTTCGTCGACCTCGCTATGGTCGCGCCGTGTACGCAATCGCGGTGTCGACGATGGCCTGTCTGCGTGGGGGCACGCGTGTCGACGTCGTCTGGAACCTCGCGCCAGACGCGACGCCGCAGTTCGATCCGGGCGATGCGCTCGCCATCACGCCGGGGGGCGGACGGATCGGTTCGCTGTTTGCCGGCACGCTCGATGGCCAACTCGTCGACCTCGCCACGGTCGATCGGGCGCGTGGCCGAATCGTGCACCTCACGCCCAGCGCGATCGAGGCGCAGCAACTCGGTCAGGGCGCGGCGATCACCTGTGCGTTGGTGCCTGCGACGCAACTCCCCGAGTCGTTGTGGCCGCTGCTCGTGGAACGAGCGACCGTTGCGGTGATCGCGTCGCTCGACGGCGACGACATCGTCGACCTGGCGGTCGTCGCTGACGACGCGGACGACGACAGCGACGTCGCCGCACTGTTGCGCAAGGGAGCGGGCACGGTCGTGCGTACCGGCGACACGATCGTCTCCATCTTTGCCCCTCGACCGACGCTGGTGGCGTTCGGCCCAGGGGACATCCCGACCGCGATCAGCGCGCTCGCCGACCACTTCGGCTGGTCGACGATGGCCACCAACAACGCCGGCGAAGCAGCGGCGATGGCGAGCACGCTGTCGGCGATCGATGGCGTCGTCGTGGTCGGCCACGACGCCGAGATGACGGGACGCGTGCTCGGTGGTGCGCTGTCGGGCGAAGCGGGATACATCGGGTCGGTCGGACCCGGCCGTGTGCGGGAGGCGCGCGAGGAGTGGCTCGCCTATCAGGGCATCACCGATCTGCAGCGGGTGCACTCGCCCGCCGGCCTCGACATCGGCGCGCGAGCGCCGAACGAGATCGCCCTCGCCGTGCTCGCCGAGATGGTCGCCGTGCAGAACACCGGACGGTCATGAACGCACCCGACCCTGATCCGGTCGATTCGCTCGACGACCTGTACCCTCACAAGGGCACGAAGTAGGAGGAGCGATGGGTCAACTCGGAGACCAGTCAACACATCAGCAGTCGGGAGGCGACGACGTCGTCAACGACGTGTGGGCCACGACTGCTGACGAGTCGGTGGACGCCGCCGACGACTGCGGACCGACCCGTGTCTGCCGCAACGCCCGCGACTTCACCTTCGACGGCATCGCCGAAGAGGGCGAGGACCTGCCGACCGCATGGCGCCGCCTGCTGGAACGCGAAGGCAAGATCTCGAACGAGGCGACGTCGATTCGCGATCTTGTCCTGGGCGCGAACGACTAGCCGCCGGTGACCGAGCCGACAGCCGTCCCCGAGCCGGCCACCGTCGCCGAACTCCAGTCGCTACTCCGCGACGTCGACTACCTCGCCGAGCGAGGTCTCGCCACCGCCGCGTTCATCGCGCTGCAGATGGGCCGCCCGATCCTGCTCGAAGGCGAAGTCGGCGTCGGCAAGACAGAGCTGGCCAAAGCACTCGCCCAGATCTTCGATCGCCGACTCGTTCGCTTGCAGTGCTATGAGGGCATCGACACGCACCAGGCGCTCTACGAGTGGGACTACGCCCGCCAGCTGTTGCAGGTCCGGGCGCTGTCGGAGCGCCAACTCGTCGAGGGCGAAACCGTCGGCAAGCTCTACAGCCCCGAGTTCCTGGTCGAACGGCCACTGCTCGACGCCGTGCGTGCCGGCGATCGGTGCGTGTTGCTGATCGACGAGGTCGACCGGGCCGACGACGAGTTCGAGGCGTTCCTCCTCGAGCTGCTTTCCGACTTTCAGATCACGATCCCCGAGATCGGCACGATCAGTGCCGAGACCCGCCCGCTCGTGATCCTCACGTCGAACCGCACCCGCGAGCTCCACGACGCACTCAAGCGTCGCTGCCTGTACCACTGGATCGGGTATCCCGATGCCGAACAGGAGCTGGCGATCGTGAACGCACGCGCTCCAGAGGTCGGCGACCTCATCGCCGGCAAAGTCGTGGCCGCCATGAATCGACTGCGGGAAATGGACCTGGCGAAGCCGCCGGGGGTCGCCGAAACACTGGATTGGGTCGAGGCGCTGAGCGTCGTGGGCGCCGAAGACCTCGATGCCGACAGCGCAGCCGACACACTCGGATCGGTCGTCAAGGACCGCGACGATCTCGAGGTGGTCAACGACGACCTCGCCACCATCGTCGGCGATGGATGAGACGACAGCGACCCTCGATCGGCTGATCGCGTTCGGTCACGCCGTCCGCGATGAAGGCATCCCTGTCGGCTCCGGCGACCTGATCACCTATTGCGACGCCTTTTCCCGGCTCGACGCCGGCAGCCTCGAAGACCTGTATTGGAGTGGGCGGACGACGCTCGTCAACCGTCGCGATCAGATCCCGGTGTATGACCGAGTGTTCGAACGCTTCTTCCTGGGCGCCAGCGAGCCCCGCGATGATCGGCGACTCGTGCCCCCGCCGCCTGCGGGATCGGACCAACTCGGCGCACTCGACGTTCCGGACAACGAACCCGGCGACGAACCCGACGACGGCCGGCAGATGACACTCGGGCTTCAGGCCTCCGACGCGCAGATCTCGCGCACCAAGGCGTTCTCAGCGTGCAGTCCAGAGGAGTTGGCCGCGCTGCGGCGCATCATGTCGCGCATCAAGCTCACACCGCCGCAACGGCGCAGCCGGCGCCATCGGCGCGACGTCGACGGGCGGCGCATCGACATGCGGCGCATCGCCCGCGACGCAATGCGCCTGTCGCCCGACGCGGCGCGTTTGCACCGCACGACGCGCAAGCGTCGTCCCCGACCGCTGGTATTGCTGCTCGACGTATCGGGTTCGATGTCGGACTACTCGCGCAACCTGTTGCAGTTCGCCTACTCCACGCGCCGCGCCGCAGGGCGGGTCGAGGTGTTCTGCTTCGGCACACGGTTGACGCGCATCACCTCGTCACTCGACCGGCGACGTCCCGACGACGCACTGCGCCGAGCGGCAGATCAAGTGCTCGACTGGGATGGCGGGACACGCATCGGCGCGTCGCTCGACACCTTCGTTCGTCGGTGGGGGCGGCGTGGGATGAGTCGCGGTGCGATCGTCGTGATCTGCTCCGACGGACTCGACCGGGGTGACCCGGCACTGCTCGCCAAGGCCGTCGAGCAGCTGTCCCGCCTGTGCTACCGACTGGTGTGGGTCAACCCACATGTCGGTGATGCGACCGACTACGAACCAACCACCCTCGGCATGATGGTGGCTGCTCCGTACATCGATGCGATCGTGTCGGGACACAATCTGGAGAGCTTGGAGGAACTCGTGACCACACTTCCAACGCTTAGCCATCAACGGTAGGGCCGGACACACGGCAGAACGCGAGGGAGACGACGTGGCGACGAAGTGGTGCGTGTCGATGCAAGCCGAAGGCGACCGCGTGATGCGTCACGACGAGATCGTTGCCCTGGCCGACGCGGTCGCCGGTCTCGGCGGCGTGGCCTCGGGGATCGGCACGATGGGCTTCGGCGCGCAGGTGGTGGTCGAAGCGCCCAACCAGGACGCTGCGCTCGAACGGGGTCTCGAGCACTTCGCTGCGGCCGTCGAAACGGCGGGCCTCCCCTCGTGGCCGGTCACCTGGGCCGAGGTCGAAGGCGACGACGAGTTCGGCGGCGCGTGGTGATCCGCCTCGGTTCACTCGCTGGCTACCCATTCGAAGGTCCACGGGTGTTGGCCGGGTGGACTGCACCAGCGGTTCCCGCCGTATTCGCGATCCTCTATCGCGCCGACGCCGAAGGTCGCCCCAACGATTACGCGGTGATCGACGTCGATCACTCCGATGATCTGTCGGCCGAGCGGTTCCCGTTCAAGCACCCGCGGGCCACGTGTTGGCAACGCCGTGCCGAGTCGAGGTTCGGGTTGCACATCTGCACCTACGAGGTGCCAGGAGGCACGCGCGCCCATCGAGAGCAGATCGCTCGGGAGTTGATCGCTGTGTACAAGCCGGGATGCCACCCCGAGCAGTACGACCAGGCGTGGGAAGACGAGTGGATCGGCAGCTATCGCGCCCCGACAGCTGGTCCGCTCACCACCAATCGCGACCCGAACGACACCTGAGCGAGCGCAGCGTCGGACACTGTCACTCGGGCGGGCACTCGACGCCGATGAACGCCACGTAGGTACACAGCTGTTGGCGCGGGGCCACCCACACGCCGTCCACCAGCTCGACCTCGCCGAGCAGTCCCGGCGTCGATCCTCCGCCGATCGTCGCCTCGAACGCAACCGACGCGGTGTCGCCGATAATGCTCGCTCGGATGGGCGTGATCGACACACCACCGGCGGCGGCACCGGCGGCGAGCGATTCCTCGATCACCGGAAGCAGCGCCTCGAAGTCGGCGATGTGCGGTCGCTTCTCGTCGAGCGGGACGTCGCTTGCCAGCGCTCGCTGCCAGGCATCCATCGCCGCCTGTTCCGCTGCGGTCGGGACGTACCCATTCTCCTCGCCGTACAGCGGCGCTGCTGAGGAAGCGAACGTCGACGTGTCACCGTCCAAGGCATCGGCCAACTCGGGAACGAGGCGGTCGATGATGAACTCGGCACTCAACGGGCTCGTGTTGAACATCGCACTGAACAGCACCTGATCCGACACGATCTCGCGCCGTTCTGCGGCCGCACGCAACGACGCTTCGCGCGTTGGGAGGTCGCGCAACTGTCCGAGCGCTGGGCCGTCCCCCAGTAGCCAGAAGATCACGTCGGCGTCGAGCACGTCGAGCTGCTCTGGGCTGACCGAGATGGCGCGGATCGTGTCGGGCTCGATCGAGTCGATGCTCGGTAGCGGCTCGAGTCCGAGTTCCTCGATGAACTGGAACACCACATCGTCGGTCGGGTACGTGCCGATCGCGTCGAGACCGTTGAAGTAGGCAACCGTCACCGAGGCGTCGACGAATTCGGGATGCTGCTCACGCACCTGAGCAAACCGTTCGTCGAGATCGCGCTCGACCGCCGCGGCCTCGTTCGGTCGGCCGAGCGCCATGCCGGTGGTCTGCAACACGTCGCGCCAGTTGCCGCTCTGATAGGTCGTGCCTGGCGGTCGGGCAATGGTGGGAGCGATGTTCGACAAGAGCTCGTACTCGTCGGCTTCGATCGCCGACGCCATCGCCATGATCACGTCGGGCTGCAGTGCGGCGACCTGCTCGAAGTTGACGTCGCCTGGGGCCAGCAATGCCGGCTCGGCCGAACCGAGCTCATCACGCGCCCACGGCCACACCGAGAACGGCTGGCCGAAGTAATACGTGCGTAATCCGACCGGGGTGACGCCGAGCGACAGCGCGTAGTCGTGCTCCCCGACACCGAGGGTGACGACCCGCAACGGCTCCTCGTCGATCGTCGTCTGCCCGTAGGCGTGCTCGATGGTCACGGGAAACGTTGGTTCGATCGTCGTCGGAGGAGCGGAGGTCGCGGCGCCGTCGATAGTCGACGACTCGTCGTCCGGGCTCGCCGTGGTCGGCGCTGCGGTCGGTGCCGTGATCGAGTCGGCCGCCTGCTCCGACGGCGGTGCGGACACATCGGTCGCACCCGCAGCGGCGCCCGTCGTATCCGTGGCGGCGTCGTCGCTGCCACCACCACATGCGGCGAGCGCCATCGCCACCACTGCCACCGTCCACCACGCTCTTGCAGAACCGCTCACGTAACCCCTTCGTGCAACTCGATGGCGCCACGACAGACGACGCACGTTCGGTGAACCTAACGGATCGGTCGGTATCTTCGTCTGGTGCTTCTCAGGCGGACAACCAAGAGACTCGCTGCTGCTGCGCTCGTTGCGCTGACGATCGCGGCCTGCGGATCAAGTGGCGACGACGGCTCAGCTGACACCCAGACCGCGGCAACAACGGGTCCCGGGTCGGGATCGTCGACCACGGCATCGACGCTTGAGCGATCGACGACAACAGCGTCGACGAGTACCTCGACGACGACCACTACCGACCCACGGGTGAACGTCGACGAGGTCACCCAGCCCGATGACGCAGCCGACGTGCCGGACGCACCGCTGATCGACCCGGCTGACTTCCCGCGGAGCGTGACCCACAACTACGGCACTGTGGAGATTCCCAGCGCGCCGCAGCGGATCGTTGCGGCAGCTGGCGTGACCGACCTCGACGCACTGTTGTCGCTGGGGGTGGTGCCGTACGCGACGTCGCTGTACTACCCGGTGAACTTCGACGGCGATCTCGGGTTGCCCCCGTGGAACGTGCAGTTTGCTCCCGAGCTCATCACCTTGCCGCGCGAGGCGGCCATCGAGGAGTTCGCCCGGCTCGAACCCGACCTGATCGTCGGCCAGCCGGGACAGCTCACCGACTCGTTCGACATCTTCAACGACATCGCGCCAACGGTGATCCATGAGTACCCGACGCCGTGGCAGGACCCGTTGCGGTTGTTCGGGGATGCACTTGGACTGGAGGACGAGGCCGAACAAGCGATCGCCGACATCCAGGCCGAGATCGATGCCCTTGCCGAACGTGTTCCCGACGACCCACCGTCGATCGCGATGATCGGCTCCGCGTTTGGGCAGGTGACCGTCTACAACGAGAACCTCGGCGCGGGTCCGGCGCGGGTGATGCAGGAGGTCGGCATCCCGGTCATCGGACCCGACGGACCGATCTCATTCGAACGGCTCGAAGAACTCGCCGACGCCGACTACATCATCGTGTTCGACTTCACCCTCGATCCGGTCGACGAACTCCTCGACAACCCGATCTTCGGGCAACTGCCAGCCGTACAGGCTGGCAACGTCGTCCAGCTCAGTCCCGAGCAGTCGTTCTCGTGGGTGATCGAAACATCACGATCGATCCCACCGACGATCGACGGGATCCTCACCGAGATCGGGCTCTGACAGGCTCGTCTGTCAGGCTGACTGTCGGCCTGATATCCACCTTTCCTAACATGCTGCGAATGCGGAAGCTCTCGGCCATCGCGGCCATGGCCGTTCTGTTCGTCACCGCCGCGTGCGGAGCCAGCAACGACGAAGCGGCCGACACCACCGCACCCGAGCCCACGGTGGTTGCGACCGATGCGTCGACGACGACGCCGTCGACCGAGGCCACACCGACCACAGGCGCGCCAACGACCGCACCGGGCACGACCACCGCACCGGAGACGACCGCCGCTCCGACGACGGACACAACCGGCACGCGAGTGGTCGAGCACATCTACGGCTCGACCGAGATCCCCGCCGACCCGCAACGGATCGTGGCGTTGTCCGAGGAGTTCCTGCTCGCCGACCTGCTGAGCCTCGGGGTGACACCGGTGGCATCGACGTCGAACAACCCCGACGTGTTTCCGGGGATCGACCCAGCGCTCACCGAGGGCATCGAGGTGATCTTCACCCCCGACTTCAACATCGAGGAGCTCGCCGCGTTCGAGCCGGACCTGCTGCTCGGCTACGGCCGCATTTTCGATCGCGCCCCCGGCGGGTACGACGTGATCTCGGCAATCGCGCCGACCGTGTCGATCGGTGACGATGAAACAGGCTGGCGTGAACAGCTGGTGCTCACCGCAGAAGTGCTGGGCCTCGACGTGGAACTCGACGAGCGACTCGCGGCAATCGACGCGGAGATCGAGGCTGGTCGGGAGTCGATCGAAGGACAGAACGTTTCGGTGCTGTCGGTGTTCCCCGGTCCATTCATCAGGACGTACACCACCGGCGAGTACGACCTGCTCAATGCGCCGGTCGACGAGCTCGGGCTCGAACTCGTACCGAGTAACTCGGCCGACGCCGACGGCGGTGGTCGTGTCGTGTTGTCGCTCG
>JBCCVW010000115.1:0-14368 GCA_039194665.1 Actinomycetota bacterium | reverse complement strand
GGTGAGGCCGACAACGGACGCCATGATCCACAACAGGTCGGGGGTGAACAGCCAGACGAGCGCAACGGCGCCGAGCAGCATCCAGGGCGCCTGGAAGAGCATGAACATCGCCATCATGAACGACGTCCGCATGATGTTGACGTCGCTCGTCATCCTCACGAGGAGCCCGCCGGCGGAGATGCGATCGATGTTCCCGTAGCTGAGCTGCGTCGTCTTGTCGTACATCATCGCCCGGATGGCATGCGCGAAGTTGGTGGCCGTCGCCGCCGACAGGTAGGCGACGCCACCGGCGACCACGAGGTTGACGACGGTCCAACAGATCATCGCGAACGAGGTGCGGGCGATCGACCCGACGTTCTCGGCGAGGATCCCGTCGTCGATGATGTCGGCGATCAGCTGCGGGATGATCAGCTGCGTTGCGACCATCACGACGACGCCGAGCTGGGCGATGACGAAGTTCCGCTTCTGGGACCGCGGGGCCAGGCTGATGACGCGCAAGAACGCGGCGATTCCGCTCATCGATCCATCATCGCGGCAACGTCAGGACGCGCCGTTCGGTAGCCACGGTCATGTTCGAGCGCGGTCGGAAGCGTGGACGAGACCACCACACTGCGAGACACGACGTTGCGAGACAGATTGTCTCAGTCTAGCGTCGCTTGCATGTCGACCATCGAAAGCAACGCTCGATACCGCAGCGTCCCCCTCGCCCCGATCGGGCACGAGCTGACGCACACCGATCTCGAAGTCGACGGCACAATCCCTGACGAACTCGACGGTCTGTATGTACGCAACGGGCCGAACCAGCTCGGCGAGATCAGTCCGATGCTCCACTACTTCAGCGGGCACGGGATGCTGCATGGCGTGCGTCTGCGCGACGGTCGGGCCGCCTGGTACCGCAACCGGGCGGTGCGCGCCGGCGACGTCGCACAGATCCTCGGCGAACCCGACCCCGGCGGGCCCGTGCTGCACGGCATCGACTTCTCACCGAACACGAACATCGCGGTGTTCGCCAACCGGCTCTACGCCACCGTCGAGGGCGGCGCCGCCCCCGTCGAGGTCACCGAGCAGCTCGACACCATTGCGCGCAGCGACCTCGGCGGTGTGCTCGGCGACGGGTTCACCGGGCACCACAAGATCGACCCGATCGACGGCGACTTACACGCTGTCGTGTACAGCATGGTGCTCGGCACGAATGCGCTGTATCTGCGGATGACCCCCGACGGTGAGCTGCTCAACCGGGTGCAGGTCCCACTCACCGGAGCGACCCAGATCCACGACATGTCGATCACCGATCGATTCGCCGTGATCTACGACCTGAACGTCGTGTTCGACCCGCACATGCTGGACCGAACCACGTTGCCGATCGCCTGGGCCCCGGACAAGCCGGCGCGCGTCGGTCTACTGCCGAAGGATGGCAGCGCCGACGACGTTCGCTGGTTCGAGGTGGAGCCGTGTTACGTGTACCACCCGCTGAACGCCTTCGAGACCGACGATGGCACGGTGGTGATCGACGTCAGCCGTTACGAACGGGCGGCTCGTGACGATGCGTACGGTCCGCTCGGCGACACGCTCCCCACGATCGACCGATGGACCTTCGATCTCGGCAGCGCAACAAGCGTCGCAACCGAGGAACGTCGCACGGACGAACCGCTCGACTTCCCGATCGTCAATCCACGTGTGCAGGGTCGGCCCTACCGCTTCGGCTACACGGCGGCCGCCACGCTCGCTCCGTCGTTCGAGGCTGCGGTGAAGATCGACCACGAGAACAACACCACCGAGCGTCAAGACTTCGGTGGGGGGAACTGTGGCGAGCTGACGTTCGTCCCCCGCGGCGATGCCGCAGACGAAGATGACGGCTGGCTGATGGGATTCGTCTACCAGCCCGACGTGGATCGATCGCGCTTCGTCATCGTCGATGCCAAGGATTTCGCCGGCGACCCGATCGCCTCGGTGTGGATTCCACAACAACACGTGCCCATCGGCACCCACGGCGACTTCCTCTTTGGCCGCGGCGGCTGACCCCCCGATCGCCGCGCTCGACGAACGACTCGATCGTCGACGACCGCTACGACGACTCGGGGTCGAGCTCTGCCGCCTTGCGCCGCAACAGGCGTTGCATGTGCGCAGTCGAGTCCATGCCGATCACGTTGGGACTCCGGCCCTTCATGCCGTCGAACGCCGGCATCACACCGAAGTCCACCGGCACATCGAGGGTGATGGTGTGGCGCTTCGGTAGAAAGCACTGCTCGGCGTCGCACGCTTGATATCGAACCGTGACCTCGAGTGCGACGGAACCATCGTCGCTGAACAGCGACCGAGCGAACTCGGTGTTGGCGAAGAAGGGGATCACGAAATCGACGGTGCCACTCCACACCTGCAGCGGCTGATCGATACCCGGCAGCGCAAGCGGGGTCGTCGGCGGCGACTGGATCGGTTCGTACCGCAACCCGTCAGGACCCGTCACCTCGATGCTGGTGGCCACCATGCCCTCCGGCACTGGGCGGTCGTAGATGTGTAACCCGTCGGGGAGTTCGAACCGAACCACCAAACGGCGAAGTGGCCCAATCTTGACCACGCCGCCCCCGCCGCGCAGGAATGCCGTGATGTGGATGTCGTCATCCTCAGCTGCCGAATTGCTGGGGCCGTCGGCACCGGGTTCGATCCGACCGCGGAAGCTGTCGAGGATGCGCTCGATGCCCTCGCGGTGGGCGAGATGGCGGTTGAAGATCTTGTCGACGATCAGGCCGTCTTCATCGAGGAGGAAGAAGCCCGGGAACGGAATGCCGTAGAACGGGACGTCGCTCGGCTGGACGATCGTGTTGAGTACGTCGTAGCGCCGGATGATCTCCGAGCCGACGTCGGAGAGCATTGTGAACTCGACGCCGGATGCCTCGACGTACGCCGCCAGGGCGTCGACGTCGTCGTAGCTGATGGCGTAGAGCTTGATGCCTTCAGCGGCGAGTTCGGGCAGACCGTGGTGCAGCTCGACCAGCTGCGTCAGGCACGGTGGTCACCACACCGCCGACCGGAAGAACAGCACCGCCGCGCGCGACCCGCCGCGATCAGCATGGAACGACACCGTCTCACCTCGATGGTTCGGCAACTCGAAGTCGGGCGCCACCTCGCCGATCGCCAGACCGGGGTCGAAGTGGCCCTGCGGAACGACGCGTTGTGTGCTCGTCACCGGCAGCGGACCAGTGAACCCGTAGTCGTCGGTGAACTGTTGGTCACTCATCGTTGCTCGGCTCCTCCGGACACACCTTGACAGCTATCTAGAGTGTTTATTCTACTCCGCTGCCAGGGAGCGAGTCAGAGCTGTCCGCTCGGCGCACAGACGATCGAGCTCGGACCCGTACAGGTGATGCCTGCCCCGCCAACGACCGAGTCGTTCGCACCCTGCGCGTTGTTGAGCGATCCACCGGCGACGGCTGCACTCTCACCGGTTGCGGCGTTGTCGGCGCCTCCAGAAATCGACGACTCGGATGCGGCGGCGATGTTCCCGCCCCCGCCAGACACCGACGAGTAGTACCCGCTGGCGACATTGGTTTGGCCGCCCGAGACCGCCGACCACCGGCCTGTTGCGCTGTTGTCGAAGCCTCCCGACACTGCTGCGAAGCGCCCGCTGGCGGTGTTCCCTTCCCCGCCAGACACCGCCGTTGAATAGCCGCTGGCGATGTTGTCCTCTCCGCCAGCGACCGTGGAGTACGAGCCGGTCGCAGCGTTGTCCCAGCCACCGACCACCGATGCGCCATATTTACTAGCGGAGTTGTCCCAACCGCCGAGCACCGTCGCCCACGTATCGGTCGCCTCGTTGAGCGACCCGCCGACGACCGCGGTGTAGGGCGCGCTGACGACGTTCTCCCTGCCCGTTGCGATCGCCGAGTGGCTCGTCCATTCGTGCTCGCGTCCGACGACAACGTTGTGACTACCGGTGCGTTGACTCCCCGGATTCGACTGCTCGTTGTAACCCACGATCAGGTTGCCGACTCCGCTGCACAGCGCGGGCTCATTCGGCCCACACTCGGTGACGCCACTGCCATCGACCAGCTGCAGATTCACGCCGGTGAGTCGCACCGTGCGCTGCCCATCGACGGTGACCACACTGACATCGGCGAGCTTGGCCTGGAGCTCGGCGATCGTCGCCTGGTCTGCGGCGCTCGCCGACTCGAGCGCCGCAAGTCGAGCGTCGAGTTCGACCAACGTCGAGCTCGTGAAGTACCCATCCACGTCGGCGAGCACGTTCACCGAGCCGTTGGCGTTGAACAATGCGAACGCACCAGTAGCCGAGAGCTTGGTGACGACCTTGTTCGGTGTCGGCGATTGACCGGCGACCCAGTTCAGGCTCGATGCCACCGGCGTCGGTTGATCCGCCGGGAAGATCCGCAGGTTCGACTGCGCAGTCGGATCGGTGACGGTCACGTTCATCGACACCGCTACGGCATCATCAGGAATCACACAGTTTCCGTTCGCCCCCGTGACCTGCTGGGTGTACGTGTTCGAGTCCCCAGGACCCAGCGGCGTGTTCTTCGGACCCACGTTGTTCACGCCGGCGCGAAAGTCGAACAGCCGACAATTCTCGACCGGCACGAACGTCGAGTCGGAGGTCCCCGGTGCTGCATCGGCGCGCCACGCCGACATCACGACGACGCCGACGATGACACCGGCGAGCGCAGCAGCAACCAGAAGCCACACCGTCGACAACACACGAACACCTACGTTGAACACGGCTCAACCTCCACGTCGCCGGAACCGTGACCAGGGTTCTGGCCACCACACCAACGCAACCGGAGCGCCGCTTCCACCGCCTGAGCAACCGCTACTCAAACAAGGCTGCGACGCGTTGAGTAGCGATTGCTCAGGTGCAGTCACCACCACGCGGGTTTGCTGCACCCGACGGATCGGCACCGCGTCGATCTACCACGGAGGTGACCCGATGTCCGACCGCAATCAGCAGTACCGAGACAAGGTCTCGGCCGCGTGTTCAACCCACGTTGCCGACGACATCATTGCGATTGGGATCTTCAGCCCTCGGGGCACGGCCGGCGCCGTCGGCGTGATCGAGGGTGCATCGCCGCTGCTCGGCACGATCATGCGACGTCGTGCCAAGTCCAACGCCGGCGGAGTACCACAAACAGCGGTGTACGCGCTCACCGCCGATGAGCTGCACGTGCTGGACGGCACCCCGAAAGCGAAGAGCTGGAAGATCAAAAAGCACGTGTGCGCCTGGCGGCGGGACTCGTTCACGGCTCAGCCCGTCGATGGGTCGGTCACCGATCAGGTCGAGTTGACCTTCGACGACGGCACCACGATCGGCCTCGAATCGATCCGGTTCGGCGCACAGGGTTTCAACGGCCAATTCATCGACCAACTGACCCGCTCGAGCGAGTAGATCAGGTGCCGACGCGCTCGGCCGCTTGATCTAGCGTTCTCGTCGCTCACCCCGATGAGTACGAACGAGGGTGGGCGCGGTCGACTATGAGTGCGGATGAGACGAACACGGCACCCCGAACCCGGGCCGAACAACGCGCTACCACGCGTATGGCGCTGCTCGAAGCGGGCGTTGCGGCATTCGCGGCCAAGGGTCACGACGGCGTCAACCTGGCCAAGGACATCCTGGAACCCAACGGCATCTCGGTCGGCAGCTTCTACCACCAGTTCACGAACAAGACCGAGCTGCTTCTGGCGATCATCGAAGTCGCAACGACCACCGCGCAGGAACGGTTCTACGACTCGCTGCCAGCGGATCAGGAAGGCATGGGTCCGGAGGCGGTCAAGGCCTCGTTCGATGCGTTTCTCTCGATGGTCGACAATCGCGAAGATCTCGTCACCATCCAGATGCGCGAGACGTACAGCCCGCACCCCGAGATCGCCGATGCGATTCGCAAACTCACCGAGGCTCGGCTCGAGTACCTCCGCATCCGGTATCGCAACATCGCCGGAGCGGGCATGGACGTCGATGCGGATGCGATGGTCGAGATGAGCGAAGCGCTGTCATGGGGTGCACTCAACGCCTACCTCCGCACCCCGCCCGCCGAACGACCACGGCGCAAGGCCGAGCTGGTCGACCACCTCACCACCATGATCTTCGCCGGCATCCCCGGCTTCATGCAGCAATCCGACAGCGAGACGAGCTAACAGCCGAGTCGAGTGAGTCGGCTGCCAGGCCGATCAGGCGTCGGGGAACCAGGAACCGTGAAACCCGTGCGGCACCCGCTGGGGCAACGGGACGACGGCGATCGGGTCGGCGGACATGTCGGCGGCATCGAGCACAGCGAACGACGACGACTCCGTGGCTCGGTCGTAGAGGTAGGTGACGAGCCACCCGTCGTCTTCCGCCGCCGACTCATTGCGCGGCACGAAGACAGGCTCGGCGGTCGAAACGCTGTCGCCGAAGTCGTGCAGAGCGGACTCGCCGGTGGTGACGTCGTACTTCACCACATTCGTTGCCCCGTCGGTCATGACGGGGGAGTTCGGGCGACCCGTGGTGGCCCAGGCGTACCGATTCGTCAGGCCGGTCCGGCGATCGTCGATCCGCGGGAACCCATGCTCGCGATCGTCGAGCTGTTGTTCGGTGACGGCCCCGGTCCGCAGGTCGAAGCGCCATCGCCAGAGGTAACAGGGCTCGAACGCATTGGCGTCGCCCGACCACATCGACGGATGTCGGCCGGCATCCAGCACAACAACATTCCCATCGTCCTCCTCCCAGGCGTTGACGATGTGGAACACGTAGCACTCGTCGACCTCGAACCAGCGAGGCTGGGCCGGTGCCTCGGCGCCCACGTTGCGCCGGTCGAGCAGCCCGATGCGCGCGCCGTTGGACGGCCGCCACACGAACGGCATGCCGCGCCCGGTCAATGCGATGTCGAGGTCGAACACCACAGGTAGGTCGAGGAAGATCGCGTGATTCCGGCTGATCGCAAAGTCGTGCATCATCACCGGTGCCGGGACCTCGATCGGCTGCGAGTGGACGAGCTGACCGGCCGCATCGGCGACGTGATACGTCACGAACGGTTGGCTGACGAGCTCGTACCCGAAGAAGTGCATCTCGCCGGTCTCAGCGCACACGTGGGGATGAGCGGTGCAGGGCGTGTGCAGCCGGCCGTCGAAGTCGATCGGGCCGAGCGTCTCGAGATCGGGCCCGATCCCCATCGGGAAGCTGCCCTCTTCGAGCGCCATGATCGAACCGGCGTGACGGATGACGTGTGTGTTCGCTCGACCGGCCGCAAGGTCGAACGACATCGTCTTCTGGTTGAACCGCGGCTCGCCGGCGAGCAGCTTGGTGCGGACCCAACGGTTGCGGTACCACTCGGCCGTGCCTTCGCGCAGCCGGATGCCATGCAACATCCCATCACCGTCGAACCAGTGACTCGGTCGGCTCCCCTGCGGGTTGGCGCCGTTGCGGAAGAAGCGACCGTTGAGCTCGGGCGGCAGTGTGCCCTGCACCGGCAGGTCGAACGACTCGACCTCGGTTTCCACAGGGGCGTAATTGCCGCGCAGATAGAACGGCAGACGGTCGTCGGCGTCGCGGACGACGTCATCGGTCGCGGTCATGGGTCGATTCTCCCACGAGCTCTCGATGCGAAGCACCTCGGAACGGCATTGCCTGCGCGGGCGGCGTCAACTCAGTCAGCCGGGAGCGCGCCCAGCCAGTCGACCATCCGGGTGGCGATCTCGGCGCCTTGGTCGGACTGTAGGAAGTGGCCCGCCTCGGGGAGTCGGTCGTGGGGTTGCCCCTCGGCGCCCGGCACATTGGCGATCAGGTTCTGTTGCGTCTCGCAGGCGCCCAGCCCGCCGGCATCGTTGGCGCCCCACAGCGTGAGGAACGGCCGATCGAAGCTCTGCAGCCCGGCCCATGCGTCGTCGTTGACGCCGCCGACCTCCAACACGAGTGACGGAAACACCCGGGTTCCGGCCATGTACTCGCGGCTCGGGAACGGCGCGTCGTAGGCGGCTTCGACGTCCGGCTCGAGGTCGAACCAGGTCAACGCCTCGACGACACTGCTCGCGGTGTAGCCCTCGGCCGTCATCGAGTATTCCATCCACGCGGGAAACGAGTCCGGGCCACCTTCGAAGAGCAACTCGCACCCGTCGTAGAACACCGGTTGCTGTTCGGGAATGTCGGCGAAGGGCGACTCGAGGTCGTTGATCTCGTCGGGATTCTGCACCGCCGGATACGGGATCGCCCCCTCGGGAACGACCGGCAGGTTGCCGTTGCCCACCGTGATCGTGGAGAACAGCTCGGGGTTCTCGCCGGCGACCCGGAGCCCGATCAGACTCCCCCAGTCCTGGACGAACAGGTTGATGTCAGTGAGGTCGAGCTCGTCGATGAACTCCTCGAGCCGCTCACCGTGCCCGAGGTAGCTGTACGACTCGATGTCGGTCGGCTTGTCGGAGCGCCCCATGCCGAGGTGGTCCATGGCGATCACGCGGTAGCCGGCGTCGACGAAGACCGGGATCATGTCGCGGTAGAGATAGGACCACGACGGCTGACCGTGGAGGAGCAGTACCACCTCGCCGTCGACCGGGCCCTCGTCGATGTAGGCCTGCCGCAAACCGTCGATCTCGACGTACTCGGGGGCATGCGGCCAGTCGGGCAGGTCGTCGAAGCATGCGTCGGGAGTGCGCACGAATTCGATGCCGGCGTCGGTTGCGAGCACGGTCGGTTCGACGTCGCACGGTGGTGATGCGGTCGACGTCCCGGTGTCATCTGGTGCGACGGTGTCGTCTGATGTGAGCGTGTCGTCGACGGTGACGGTCGTTGCAACGGTCGACGTCGTCGTATCCGCTGGTTCCGATTCGTCAGTCTGAGCGGTGGTCTCATCGACATCGCTGGTGGTCGTGGCGGACGAGGTCGCACTCGCCTCGTCGCTGGAATCGCCGGAACTACAACTGGCGACCAGCGTGCACGTGGCGAGTGCCACTGCGGCGGTGCGGAGGGTGTGTGGGGCGTTCGCCCCTCTGCGTGAACGTTGCATAGTGGTGCCTATCCGTTGCGTTGGTATGAGTTTCGGAGCTCGTCCCCTACGACGATCGCCCCGTCCGGCGTCAGACCGAGTTGCAGAGGCTCATCGAGGATCCGCAAGCTGTAGGTCCATCCGTCGGGGAGCGCCAACCGCTCACCGAGCGACGCGAGGTCCTCGGCCAGCAAGTCGCGATCTTCGATCTGCGAGTACGACTGCATGACGTAGGTGTTGTCATCGGGGTCGACGAGCTCGTAGACCTGCGTCCCCGCGTTGAACACGAAGGTGGTCGTCCGCGCCACGAGTTCAGGCTCATAGGGCGTTGGCTCCTGTCCGTCTCCGCCCGTGGTGGCCTGCAACCACATGGACACGCCACCGAAGTCGCGAACCTCGGCGTCGGGGTCGGGGCCTGCGGTCGCAGTTGGGTCGGCGGTGTCGACACCGCCGTCGACGGTGAAGTACCGAGGTCCGTTCATCTCGATGGCGATGGCGCCGAACTCCGCCATCAGCACGTCGGCATCGAGGGCGTACCAGTCCTCGAGTTCGCACGGATCAACACCCGGCGTGCCCCACACCTCGGTCACCGGCGCACCATCGTCGCCCTCGACCGTGAGCAGGATCTCGCAGTAGCGGAATCCGTTCATGCTGGAACCGCTCGGGGGCGTCACCGCCGCATCACCCGCGGCGGCCGAGTTGTCGGTGGACCCGGTGCCGTCGGTGGACCCGGTGCCGTCGGTTACCTCGGTCACGGTCGCCGGCGGGACCGACTCGACGACGGAGGCCTCATCGCTGCCCGAGTCGGTGCTGATCGGCGCGTCGACATCGGTCGACGCAACGTCCGACGTCGCCACCGTGTTGACGCTGGCGTCGTCACTCGCATCATCACCGCACGCCGCGACCGCCAGCGCCACCACTACCGCGACGACCAAGGGGGTCCTCATCATCTCGTCCTTTCGAGCCCGCAGGGCTTCAACTAGAATTTTATTTCTAGTGATTATTCTCTAGCACGAAGCTAAGAGCGGCGTAAGAACGAGATGCCGCGTGAACCACCCGCTCAATCGTCGAGTTCGGGCATCCAGAACGTGAACACACGGCGCGGGCTGATGCGTGCATACCAGGCACCGCGGTCGTCGAGCATCGCAGCCCACTCCGGCCCGAACCTGGGCACGTAAATGTCGAGCAGCGTCTGACGAAACTCGGCGTGCTCGGGTGCTGCTGTGTCGACGAACTCGGCGTCGCCGTGGACCGTCACGGCGAACGACTCACCAGGCAGGTGGGTGGCGCTGACCGCTGGGCGCTCCGAGATGTGGCGGTACCGAAGGGAGCTCGGCGATGATCCGAAGTGGAATCGGCCGCGATAGAAAATCCCGTCGACCGGGCCGTTGATCGGTCGGCCGTCGTGCGTCGAGGTGGCCAGCGTCAGCAGGCGCATCCCCGTCAGCTCGGCGGCGATCCCCTTGGCGTCGAGGCGCCGCTCGGGGCTCGAGATATCGGCCAGGTGCGACCCAGCAGCGTCGTAGCTGGCATCGATCACGCGTTGCAGCTCGGCGAGATCCTCAGTTCGTTCATGCATGGTCGCTCCTCAGCAGTTCTACGGCGTAGAACGCAGTAATCTACAGCGTAGAAATGCCACCCCCACCCGCTCCTCGCCAACTCCTCGACGTCGATCGCATCGTTGACGCCGCCTGCGCGATCATCGAGCGCAACGGTCTCGCCGGTCTGTCGATGCGCAAGCTGGGCCGCGAGCTCGGGGTAGATCCGATGGCGATCTATCACCACGTGCCGAACAAGACGGCGCTGCTCGCACTCGCCACTGCCCGCACGGTCGCCAAGGTCGAGGCGCCGGACACCGCGATCGAGTGGGACGAGTGGGTTCGTCTCTGGGCGCTGCGGTACTGGGACATCGCGGCAGACAATCGCGACCTCGTACTCGTCGGACTGTCCGATCCCGAGGTCGGCGCCGGCGGACTGGCCTCGGCAACCGAGCTCGTCCAGGCGATTGCCCGCGGCGGTGTACCAGACGATCTCTGCGAACCATATGCCTTTGTGATTGTCGACGCCGTGCACGGTTCGTCGCTGGCGGTGGCCGCCAGCGATGAGCGCAGCGCCGATCGCGCGCATCTCCGCCGCCTCTTCGAGATCGGACTCGACGCCATCGTGGCCGGGATCGCAACGCGCTCCGCTTCCACACGGTGACTCACCCAGCGCCGCCTGGTTACGCTGCATCGATCGCGGATCAACTCGACCTACGCCAGCCGAATGTCGTCTTGATCAACTGTGACGACCTGGGGTACGGCGACCTCGGTTGCTACGGCTCGACCCGCAATCGGACGCCCACCCTCGACCGGCTCGCCGCCGAAGGGGTCCGCTTCGACTCGTTCTACACCGCCTCGCCGGTGTGTTCCCCGGCGCGGGCAGCGCTGCTCACCGGGTGCTACCCGCCGCGGATCGGGTTCGGCTCGTTCCACGGCATACCGGTGTTGTTCCCCGGCATGGATGTCGGTCTGCCGCCGAGCGAAATCAGCCTGGCGCGCGTGCTGTCGAACGCCGGCTACGCCACCCAGGCGATCGGCAAGTGGCACTGCGGCGATCAGCCGGACTTCTTGCCGACCAACCACGGTTTCGACCACTACTTCGGGTTGCCGTACAGCAACGACATGGGCCGTCAGGCAGGAGCGCCCGACTTCATGCCCGAGCTGCCACCACTCCCCCTGATCGTCGACGGCGAGGTCGTCGAACAACAGCCCGATCAAGCATCACTCACCGAGCGCTACGTCGCCCATGCGCTCGAATTCATGCGCTCGACGGATCGGCCGTTCTTCTTGTACCTGGCGCACATGTACGTGCACCTTCCGATCTACGTGCAACGACGCTTCGCCGACGCCTCACAGAACGGGGCCTATGGGGCGGCGGTCGAGTCGATCGATTGGGCGACGTCGGTGATCCTCGATGAACTCGATGCGCAGGGCGTCGCCGACGACACCATCGTGGTCTTCACGAGCGACAACGGATCGTTGGGCAACAAGCCGCCACCGTGGGGCTCGAGCGAGCCACTAGGTGGCAGCAACGATCCGTTGCGCGGTGCCAAGGGTTCCACATGGGAAGGTGGCCAGCGGGTCCCTGGCATCGTCCGGTGGCCGGCACGAGTCGCGCCGGGCCGATCGTCGGCCGAGATCGTGACGGCGATGGACCTCTTCCCCACACTCGCCGCACTGTGCGGTGCACAGGTGCCCACCGATCGAGTGATCGACGGTCGCGACATCAGTGCCCTGTGGTTCGATGACGCCCCGTCACCGCACGAGGCGTTCTTCTACTACCGGATGAACGATCTCGAGGCTGTGCGGTCGGGCGGTTGGAAACTGCACTTCTCGAAGCAGGGCGAGGAACAACGTGCGTTGTACGACCTCGACGCCGACGTGGGTGAGTCGACCGACGTCATCGACCAACACCCAGATGTCGTCGTTGCGCTCGAGGCACTCGCCGAGCGCGCTCGCGCGACCCTCGGCGACGAACGACTCGGACGCGTGGGCCGCGAGGTCCGTCCGATCGGGCGGGTCGACGATGCGGTACCACTCACCGTGTACGACCCGGACCATCCGTACGTGATCGCCGAGTACGACATCGCAGATCGCGGCTGACGCCGCACCACCTCGCCGCTGCCATGACGACGCCGACATCACCCGACCCTCGTCGCGCCATGCGGCTGAATCCGCTGGCGTTCGAGTTTCTCGTCGAACTCGAAGCCAACAACACCCGGGAGTGGTTTACGCCACGGGCCGACGAGTTCAGCTCGCTGCTCGTCGACCCACTCGCCGACACGCTGCGCGCCGCCTCTGAACAGTTGTCTTTGGGTCCGTGGCCGGTGGCGGGGGATCGGTCCACGATCTTCCGCCAACTGCGCGACCAGCGGTATGCGAAGGCGGTCCCGTACGCCACATCGGTACGCGCCCTGTTGACGTCGTCGGGGACGAAACCCACACGCGAAGGCTGCGTCCACGTCGAGATCAACAGCGCAGGTGGCTTCGTCGGCGTCGGGTTCCACCGGCCACCGGCTGCGTTCATGGCACCCATACGCGAGCACATCGCCGACTCGTTCGACGAGTGGTCGGCGATCCGCAACGCGCTCCGCCACGCCGGGCACGAACTCACCGACGATCGGCTGACGCGCATGCCACGCGGGTTCGAACGACTCGCCGATCACCCCGCGGCGGCCGACGTTCGACTCCGTTCGATCGAGTACGCCGTTGCGCTCAGCCCCGAGGACTGGACGAACGGGCGCGCCGTGGCCGCGATCGTCGCCGCGGTCCGACCGGGTATGGCACTCCTGCGCTTCGGCAACCATGCCGCCGGATTCACGCACCCGTACGAGAACGCCGCCCGATGATCTCGCCCACGGATGGACCGACGTGGTCGACGCGTCGGACGATGGCGGAATGACCACGGGCTCCCGCACACTGCAGGCGCCTGGCATCAATGTGCCCGACACGCTGCAACCGATCGGGATCTACGCAGCCGACCCGACCCACCGCTGGGCGGGACACTCGTTCGCCAAAGCCGTGATCACGCCCGACGGTGCCGGCACCATGCGCGTGACGTGGCACGACGACGGCAACATCGACGCCGAAGCCTGGGGTCCTGGCAGCGATTGGCTGCTCGAACGGGCGCCCCGCTGGGTCGGACTCACCGATGCACTCGACGGCTTCGACCCGTCGTTGCACCCCAAGGTCGACCGCTGGTGGAAAGAACACGGCGACTTTCGGATCACGGCCGTCGGCGTCGTGTGGCAGGAGCTTGCGCTCGTGCTGCTCGGGCAACGCGTCACCACACAGGAGGCGGTGAAGAGTTGGCGGCGGATGTGCTCGACCCTCGCCGAGCCGGCGCCGGGTCCATGCGAGTTGTCGATGCCACCGAGCCCTGGGGCGGTGCAATCGATCACCTACCGCGAGCTGCACCAGATGAACGTCGACCGTCGACGAGCTGACGCATTGCTGCTCGCTGCCAAGCGCAGCGCCCGCCTGGAGGAGGCGGCGACGATGTCGACGGCAGATGCGTACGCACGGCTCACCGCGTTGCCCGGCTTCGGGGCGTGGACAGCCACGTCGACCCTGATCGCGTCGCACGGCGACCCCGACGTGATCATGCTCGGCGACTACGGCATGCCGACCAAGGTGAACTACGCGTTCACCGGCGATGCGACGCGTTTGCCACCAGAAGACGGCGGTGACGACGTGATGGCTGCGCACCTCGAACCGTGGCGCGGCCATCGCCAGCGCATCGTGCGACTGCTCTTCGCCGCGAAGGTCAACCCGCCACGGCGGGCACCGCGGGCGTTCAATCCGGACATTCGCAGGATGTGAGGCCACCGCCCTCCATGGCGGTCGACAACGTCACCGAACCCGCTCAGCGAG
>JBCCVW010000114.1:0-14453 GCA_039194665.1 Actinomycetota bacterium | reverse complement strand
CTCAAGCAGTGGTTCTATTCGACGCTGTCGGGCGCCGACGCTCGACCCGACGACACGTACCGACAGGCGTTCCGCAAGTTTCTCGACTCGCCGCACCGGGTGATCATCGAGACCGACGCTCGGCTCGTCGTCGGCTTCGACGCCCACAAGTTCCAGCAGTTCACCAACGAAGCAATCGCCGCCGGTCACGCCGACTGACGGCGACGACCGCCTCCACCGATCAGAGGGTCTCCGGCATGACGATCAAGGTCGTCCAGTGGGGCACCGGCAACGTCGGCCGGATGGCGATGCGCAACCTCGTCGCCCGCCCGGACCTCGAGCTGGCCGGGGTGATGGTGACCGATCCCGCCAAGGTGGGGGTCGACGCTGGCGAGCTTGCCGGGCTCGATCCGATCGGTGTCTCCGCCACCAACGACCTCGACGAGATCATCGCTCTCGACGCCGACGTAGTGCTGCACATGCCGCTGCCGTCGCTCGTCTACGGCGACGAGCCCGGTGCCGATCTGGCCAACTTCACACGCCTGCTCGCCGCCGGGAAACACGTGGTCACCACCGTGGGCTACATGTACCCGCAGGTGTACGGCGACGAGGTGATGGGGCCGCTCGCCGATGCATGCCGCCAAGGTGACGCGGTGTTCCACGGCACCGGCGCCAATCCCGGGTGGTTCGGCGATCTCTTGCCGTTGTTGATGACGGGACTGTCGCTGCGTGTCGATCGCGTCGTGGTGCAGGAGATCAGCTGCTTCGTCGACTATCCGTCGCCCGAGATCATGTTCGACATGATGAACTTCGGGAAGCCGCCGGCGGCGTTCGACGTCGCCAGCGAACGCCAGCGCAGTTGGCTCGATGGGCTGTTCACCGAAGCGGTGCACATGGTCGCCCACGGGCTTGGTGTGCCGACCGAGGACACCACGTCGAGCTTCGAGGCATGGGTGGCAACCGACGACCTGACCACCGCTGCCGGCCCGGTCGCTGCGGGGACGGTTGCCGGCCAGCACTACGAGTGGGCGGCGCTGATCGATGGCCGCGAGGTGGTGCGCCAGGAGACGGTGTGGCGGATGCACGACGACGCGGCACCAAAGTGGCCGCGCGGCGACTGGTCGGTGTCGATCGAGGGCTCGCCGCGCATGCGCGTGTCGCTCGACCATGGCTGGAACAGCAACGTGCTCGGATCAACGGGGGCACACGCGATCAATGCCATCCCCTACTTGCTCGACGCCGAGCCCGGCGTGACCACCTTCCTCGATCTCCCCCTCGTCGCCGGCCGCGGCACTCACTTCGTGCGCTAGCGCTCCCAGCGCCGGTGCCGTGCCTTCTCGGCGTCGGTGGTTGCGCTTTCCGCAACGGTCGGCCCCGAGAAGCGTTCACCATCGTAGCGCTACCGCTGTGCGGTTCTCGGTGCCGCCAGCCGCGGATAGCGCAACGCTCGGCGCCGAGAACGCGCTGCGCGGCTACTGCACGCGACGCGGATACGGGGCGGGGCGGCGGTCGTATTCGTCGACGATGTCGAATTCCGCGGCGACGTCCTCCACCCACTGGATCGTGCCCGAGCGCTCCATGAGATCGGGCGCCGAGGCGAGCGCTGCCACGGTCCGCCCAACCGCCAACGGTGTTTGCGCATCAGCCATCTCGTCGGCGGGCGTGCGCAGTGCCTCGACGATGAACTCGGTCGACACCGTCCCGGGATACAGCGCCACGCAAGCGATCCCCCGCGGCTCGAGCTCGATGGCCATGTCGGCGCTCAACCGGTCGAGACCGGCCTTGCCCGCCCCGTACGACGAACTGAAGTGGTAGCTCTGCCCGCCCGGCGACGACACGTTGCAGATCACACCACCGGGCCCGGCGGCGAACAACAGCGGCGCAGCGAACCACGACGCCACGTAGTGGGCGCGTAGTCCGATCCCCACCTGGTCGTCCCAAATCGACACCGGGTGCTCCCAGAATCCGCCGCCCCACGCGGGTGGATCGGGAATCTTGTACACGTTGTTCACGAGCACATCGAGGCGACCGTGGTCGGCGCGTACCCGTTCGAAGAGCGCACCGATCTGTTCGTCGTCGCCGTGGTCGGTCTCGACAGCGATGCCCACGCCGCCAGCCGCGTCGACCAGCCGGGCAGTCGTGTCGATCGTCAGCTCGCCGTCGCCGGTCGTCCGCCCGGTGACGTACACAGTCGCCCCCTGCTCACCGAGCGCGATCGCCGTGCCCCGCCCGATGCCGCGGGACGCGCCGGTGACAACGGCGATCCGTCCGTCGAGCGCGCCCACGTCAGGCGCCGGACGCGGGAACGAAGTCGACGTCGAGACGCGTCAACCCGCGCAGCATGAAGCTCGGGAAGTAGCCGTACTCGTTGGTGTCGGGGAGCGTGAACGACTCGATCCGTCGCGACAGCTCCTCCATCGCCACTCTGCTCTCGAGCCGCGACAGGTTCGCCCCGAGACAGAAGTGAATGCCCTTGCCGAAGGCGAGGTGATCGCGCGGGTTCTCGCGGTCGGGTTGGAATCCGTCGCCATCGTCGTAGAGCGCCGCGTCGCGATTGGCCGACGCAAAAACGATCACGAGCCGCGCGCCCTTGGGGATCTGCACACCTTCGAGCTCGTGGTCCTCGGTGGCGATGCGGAACATTCCCTGCGTCGGCGTCGAGAGCCGGAGACCCTCTTCGACCACGGCTGGCGCACGGCCTGGATCGGCGCGCAGCTTGCTCCACTCGTCGGGATGCTCGGCCAACAGCCGCATCAACTCGGTGAGCAACTTCGTCGTGGTTTCGTTGCCCGCCACCAGGAGTTGCTGCACAATGCTCAGCATCTCGGGCATATCGAGCGGGCGTTTGTCGTCGACGTCGGCATCGTCCTCGTCGATCCGCGCGTTGACCAGTCCAGTCAAAAGGTCGTCTTGTGGATCGGTTCTGCGCCGCTCCAGTTGTTCAGCGAAGTAGTGCTGGAACTCGTTGACGCCGCGCTCGGCCCGGATCCGGTCGTCGAGCGAGATCTGGGTGCCGATGCCAGCGATCGAGTCGTCGGACCACCGCTTGAAGTCGGCCAACCTCGAGTCCGGGACGTTCAGCGCCTTGGCGATCACCTCGACAGGCAGCGGCACCCCGAACTGAGTGACGAACTCGATCCGTCCGTCGTTGATCCACGAGTCGATGAGTCGCGTCGTGATGGCGCGAATGTCGGGTTCGAGTTCGGCGACCACCTTTGGGGTGAACGCCTTCGACACCAGTCGGCGGTAGCGGGTGTGCTCGGGCATGTCGGCCGTGAGCATCGTCGACACCCGGGGGTACCCCTCGGCGAAGACCGCAGAGATGGCCTCACGTTCTGCGCGGGGCATCGGCATGCCGGTGCCTCCGAACTGCGACGAGTACCGCTGCGGGTTGCGCAGGATGCCGAGCACCAGGTCATGGCGCGTCACCAGATACAGCTTGAGCGACTCGATGTACATCACCGGCCGGTCGTCGCGCATTTGTGCGTAGTGCGGGAACGGACACTGCAGTGTCTCGGGATCGAATGGGTTGAACGTGTCGAGATCGGCGGTCATCGAGGGTGTCCTTTCTGAGAACGTGGAGCAACGCCTGCGCGGCGACGAGGGAATCGGGCGATCACGAGCCCGCCAGTCGTTCGACGATTGGCGCGACCGCGTCGAGCAACGGTGCGCCGAAGGTGACGTAGTTGATGCCGTAGCGCTCACGGCGGGCGATCAGCTCGTCACAGATCGCATCGACCGAACCGACGAGCGCATGGGGGTGCTCGCCGAATGCTTCGGGGTCGAGCCCGAACATCGGCGCCATCTTGGCCAACGTGGTGTCGCGATCGTCGGTGACGATCGTGAAGTACGCACCGATTTCCAGTTCGAGATCAGCGAAACGGGCGCCAGCGCCCTCGCGGATCCACCCGATCTTGGCGTCGGTCAGATCGGCAGTACTCGATCCCATGCCCTCCGCGCCGATCACCCCGGAGCGGTTGTCGAAGTTGAGGCTGACGATGTCGGCCTCGCGTCCAGCGAGGCGCAAGACCCGTGGCGATCCGCCACCGATCATGATCGGCGGCACCCCGCCGGGCGGCTTGGGGACTCCTTCGAACCCGACGGCATGCACGTGGTCGCCGTCGATGGCGATCTCGCCTTCACCCATGTGGGCGCGCACCAACGCAATCGTCTCCTCCACTCGATCGATGCGCGTTCCGGCCGATTCGAAGGGCACGCCGATGGCGTCGTACTCGCCCGCCAACCAGCCGGCACCGAGCCCGATCTCGAGCCGGCCACCCGAGAAGTAGGCGAGGGTGGCCAGCTCCTTGGCGAACATCACCGGTTGGCGGTAGTCGCAGCAGAACACCCGTGAGCCGATGCGAATCGACTCGGTGGCCTCGGCCGCCACCGCCATCGCAGGCACGGCCGCTACGTCTTGCACGGGATGGTTGGTCGCAGCGAGCGCCGGCCCGGGTCCGATCACGTGGTCGGCCACACTGAAGGTCGAGAATCCGTGCACCTCGGCGCGTTGCGCCTGCTCACGCCAGTCGTCGGGCGAGGAGGCGCTGTAGCTCTGGAGTCCAAAGCGGAACGGACGGATCGTCATCGTGTGCGGGCCCGGTCGGAAGCCATCGACTTAGTTTATGCTCATACGGAAAGTACTCGGTGCATCGAACCAGGAGGCAGCGATCATGACCAGCGCCGCGCCCGAAGCAACGGATCGAGATGCCCGCGAGTCGCGCACCGACACCACGTTCTGCCGCGTGTGTCATGCCAGCTGTCCCCTCGAAGTGGACATCGTCAACGACCGAGTGGTCGCCGTACGCGGAGTCGACGACGACCCGCTGTTCGAGGGGTACACCTGCATCAAAGGTCGCCAGCTCCCCGATCAGATGGCCGACCCGAATCGGCTCCGCACCGCACTCCGGAAGCGAACAGACGGCACGTTCGAGGAACTCGCCAGCGCCACTGCACTCGATGAGATCGCCGACGAACTTCGAAGGATCATCGATACATACGGGCCACGCGCCGTCGCCAGCTACACGGGCACCGGCGGCTACCAGAACTCGGTCGCGGTGCCGACGGCGCGGGCGTTCCACAAAGCCATCAAGTCGCGTTCGTTCTACACGTCGGTAACGATCGACCAGCCGGCGAAGGTCACGGCGCCGCTCCGGCTCGGCATGTGGGAGGGCGGATTCGACAACTTCCGCGACGCCGATGTGCTGCTGGCTATCGGCTACAACCCGATGGTCTCCAGCTTCGGCCCGGTCGGCGGATTACAGGGCACCAACCCGTTCACCGTGTTGCGGCGCCGCAAGGCCGACGGGATGAAACTCATCGTGATCGACCCGCGCCGCACCGAGTTGGCCACACAGGCCGACGTGCACCTCCAGATTCGTCCGGGCGAAGACCCCACACTGCTCGCTGGCATGATCCGGTCGATGCTCGCCGAGGAGCTCATCGACCGCGAGTTCTGCGACCGCTGGGTCGATCAACTCGACCAGCTCGCGGTGGCGGTCGAGCCGTTCACCCTCGACGTTGTCGCCGATCGCTGTGAACTCGACGCCGACGACATCGTCGCCGCGACGCACATGTTTGCGGCCGGCCCGCGCGGCACGGCCGGTACCGGAACGGGGCCGAACATGGCGCCGAAGCCCAGCCTCACCGAACACCTCGCTGGCGTATTGAACGTGTTGTGCGGGCGCGTGCTGCGAGAGGGCGAGGACATCGAGAGCGGCTCGCTGCTGTATCCCGACATGCCGCGTCGGGCCCAGGTGGTCGCCGCCCGCGAGCCGGCCACCGGCGCGCCATCACGCGTCCGCAACCTCCGCGGCTACGGCGGCGAGATGCCAACCAACGCTCTGCCCGACGAGATCCTCACCCCCGGCGAGGGCCGTGTCCGGGCGTTGATCGTCAACGGGGGCAACCCAGCGGTGGCGTTTCCCGATCAGCACCGCACACTCGAAGCGCTCGAGGATCTTGAACTGCTGGTGGTGATCGATCACCGGATGACCGCCACCGCCGAGTTCGCCGACTACGTGCTCGCTCCCACGCTCTCGCTCGAGCGCGCCGACGTGCCCCACCTGATGGACCGCTGGTTCCGCGAGCCGTACAGCAACTACACCGAGGCGGTCGTCGAACGCGACGGCGATGTGCTCAACGAGTGGGAGGTGTTCTGGGAGCTCGCCGCGCGCCTCGGCGTGGAGCTACCGCTACCCGGTGGCTCGCCGAACATGACCGAGCGCCCCACCGACGATGAGATCATCGATCTCGCCTATGCGGGCGCACGAATGCCGCTCGACGAGATGCGCGCGCAGCGCCGCCAGCTGCAACCCGGCCGGAGCGTGACCGTGGCGCCGGCCGACGATGACGCCAACGCCCGGTTCACTCCGGCGCCCGACGACTTGATGGCCGAGCTGGCTGACGTATTGGCCAACGGTGCGGACGCGTCCGACGACTACCCGTTCCGCTTGGTCAGCAGGCGCCTCAAGCATCGGCTCAACTCCCTCGGGACGGAACTCCCCGGCCTGGCCCGCAAAGGCACGACGAACCATGCCTACATGCACCCCGACGACGCCGCCGACCTCGGTGTAAAGCCGGGCGACATCGTCGAGATCGCTTCGGAGCGGGCATCGCTCCTCGCCGTCGTCGAGGCCGCCGCGGACATCAAGCCTGGCGTGATTTCGATGGCCCACTCGTGGGGCGGCTCCTCGACCACCGACGAGAAGGTGCGCGACATCGGTTCACCCACCAACCGGCTGGTGTCGGCCGACGGCGACTACGACCCGGTCACCGGCATGCTCGTACAGAGCGCGATCCCCGTCGCCGTCACACTCGCCCCCGACCACCGGTGAGCGAAACGGCTCCCCGTGGGCCGCTTGCCTCACCGCTACTCGGGCCGGGCAGGCCACCATGCGGCGATGTCGGCGGCGTAGCGATCGGTGTGGCTGCGAACCACGTCATCCGCGCCGGGCGGCGCCGATTGCATCACCGTGGGCGGCAGATCGCTCGCACCGCCGACGGGGTCGAGCCACTCGAGTCGGATTCGCTCCACCACGTCGGTGAGCATCGGCACCGCCGTCTCGTGGTGGTCGCTCGCTTGGTGCTCGATGAACGAGCGGTGGTCGGGATACGACACCAACGTGTAGTACGTGCGCGGCTCGCTCCCCCGCCAGTACTCGTAGTGCCGCACCGTCGGTTCGTCGGCGTGCGTGCGCGCCCACAGCTCGCGGGCAATTTCCTCGAAGCGCGTTTCGGTTCCCGGACGAACGGTGATGTGGGCGAGCAAGGTGGCCATCGTCGATCAGCCCACTGCGTTGGGGTCCACGAGCACCTTGATCTCGGCGCTCCGCCCGGTGGCCAAGTCAGCGATTGCCGACTCGAACCCATCGAGTCCGACCGTGGCGGTGTGCAATGAATCGACCACCACTCGACCGTCAGCCATCATCCCCATCGCCATCTCGAACTCCTCGTGGAAGTAGGCCAACGCGGCGGTGAGCCGGATCTCTTTGACCAACCACGTTGCCGGCGTGATCGACGCATCGGTGTCCGACAACCCGATCAGACACACCGCCCCACCGCGGCGGGCGAGGTCCACCGCGCTCTGAATCGCAAACGGGCGACCAACACACTCGTACACGATGTCGGCGCCGAGGCCGTGGGTGTGTTGGCGAACGATCTCTTCGGCCTCCGCCCCCGGTGGCACCACCAGGTGCGCGCCGAGCTGCGTCGCCAGCGCGCGCCGCGCCTCGCTCGGTTCGATCACGATCAACTCACCCGCACCGGCCGCCCGCACCCACTGCAACGTTCCCAGGCCGATCGGACCGGCCCCCTGGACCACCGCTACATCACCCAGACGCAGTTCGCTCGTCCGCACCGCGTGGAAGGCCACCGTGGTCGGCTCGACCTGCGCGGCCTGCACGTCGGTGAGGGCAGGATGGGTGCGCACGACGCGCGTCTCGGCCACGGCGATGTGCGGCGCAAAGCCACCATGCGGCGGAGTGAGTGCATCGACGCCGATCGCCGACTTGAACGCGGTTCGGCAGCGGTCGGCCTGTCCGGCCCGACACGCCGCACACCGGCCGCACGCCGGCGCCGCCGCAACGACGACACGATCGCCTTCGTCGACCGACCGCACCTCGGCACCCGTCGCCGACACCGTGCCCGCCCACTCGTGACCGCAGATCGCCGGGTTGTAGGGAGCGCCCGACTGATAGGCGTGCACGTCGGTACCGCAGATGCCGCAGTAGGAGATGTCGACCACCACTCCTGTGGGCGCGGGTGTCGGGTCGGGGAACTCCCGGAGCTCGACGGTCTCCTTGCCGGTGATCAGTGCGGCGTGCATGATTGCCATACTTACTGTATGCGCGTTCACAAACATGAGCGGACCCGATGAGCCTGGTCGTTGTCGAGGCGACGATCGTGGTCGACGAAGCCACGCGCGACGCCGTGGTGGCGTCGATCACGTCCACCCAACAGGCGACGCGCGACGACGAGGACGGCTGCCTCGTGTACTGCTTCGCCGCCGACCCGGTGCACGCCAACACGATTCAGGTGTTCGAGTTGTGGGAGTCAGAAGACGCCCTCCACAAGCACTTCGACCACCCCAACTACTTCGCCATGCGTGAGCTGATCGCCGCCGGTGGACTCGTGTCGGCGGAGAGCCGCAAACACCGAGTCGACGCCACGGCCTCGGTGTACGACGCCAACTTCACTCCCTCAGGACACTTCGAGTGACGGGACACTTCGACTGACATGACCACGACCGATCCCACCGCCAAGTCGACCGATGCGGGCGCCGCCCGCTCGCCGGGTCTGACCTTCCAAGACCTGCTCGACGCCGATACCCACCCGGTGCCCGACGTGCTGCGGCTGCAGTCGCCGCGGTACCTCGGCTCCGACGACATCTCCACCGAGCGGTACACGTCACGCGAGTGGCACGAACTCGAACGCGAGCGACTGTGGAAGCGGGTGTGGCAGTTCGCCTGCCGCGAAGAACACATCCCCGAGCCGGGCGACCACATCGTGTACGAGATCGCCGGTCTGTCGTATCTGGTGATGCGCACCACCGACGGGTCGATCAAGGCGTACCCCAACGCCTGCCTTCACCGGGGGCGCCAGCTGAAGGACCACGAGGGTCACTGCTCGGAGATCCGGTGCGCGTTCCACGGGTTCGCCTGGACACTCGAAGGTGAACTCGCCGACGTTCCCGCCGCATGGGACTTCCCGCACATCGATCAGCGCCCCGACGATTTCCGGCTGCCGGAGTGCGCTGTCGACACCTGGGCCGGGTTCGTGTTCATCAACCCGGATCCGAACTGCGAATCGCTCCAGGAGCACCTCGGCGAGCTGATCGATCACTTCAAGGTGTGGAACCTCGAGGACCGCTACGTCGAGGCGCATGTCTCCCGGCGGATCCAGGCCAATTGGAAGGTGGCCCAAGAGGCCTTCTCCGAGGCGTTCCACGTGAACGCCACCCATCCGCAGATCCTGACCTATCTCGGCGACACGAATTCGCAGGTCGATGTGTGGGATCGCTTCGCCCGGGTGATCACGGCGACGGCAACGCCGAGCCCGTTGCTCCCCCATATGCCGACCGAGCAGGACATGTTCCGAGCAACGCTCGACGTGCGCGTCGACCAAGACGCGCCCTACGACGTTCCGGAGGGCGGCACGGCACGGGCGACACTCGCCGCGCTGACCCGGGAGCGCTGGCGTGGCGCTGCGGGCGACCGAGTCGACACGATGAGCGACGCCGAGATGGTCGACTCGATCGACTACACGGTATTCCCCAACCTGCATCCGTGGGGGGCGTTCAACCGCATCGTGTACCGGTTCCGGCCGAACGGCGACGATCACCGCAGCTGCATCATGGAGTGCTTCTTCCTCGCGCCGTTCAGCGGCGAACGCCCGCCGCCGGCGACGGAACGTGCGCTCGGCGTCGACGACCCGTGGACCGATGCGCCAGAGCTCGGCATGCTGGCCAAGGTGTTCGAGCAGGACGTGTTCAACATGGCCAAGGTGCAGACGGGCCTGGAGGCCACGCGCAAGCCAGGGATCACACTGGCGAACTACCAGGAGGCGAAGATCCGGTGGCTCCACGACCTGTTCACCAAGTGGGTCGAGGAGGATGACCCCTCGTGAGGCAGGCCGAAACGCGTGACGGCACCACGGCAGCGGTGGTCGGGGTATGAAGGGCATCGTGCATCCATTCACCGGCGCGCTGTACGAACAGGACGGTGAGGGCAACGTGCTCGTCACCGATGGCAATCGCACCGGCACCTTCACCACCAAGGGTCGCTGGATCTCCGGAGAGGTTCGCGAATGTGATCCACAGCTGTGTGGGTGGGTCGGGGGTCCACAAATCGGCAGCTACCGGACAAGTCAGCCGGAGTAGCGATGGCCGTCAGTGGCCAGCTCGACGTGCTCGTCGTCACCGGTGGCCACCCGTTCGAGCCCGAGCCGTTCTTCGCCATCTTCGACGAGCTCGACACCGGGGACGTCTCGATCTCGTGGACGGCCGCCGACGCTCCAGCGCACGGCCACGACGTGGTCGTCTTCTACGACATGCCCGGACTGCGCTTCACCGGAGGCGCGCCGCCGGTCGAGTTGATCGAGCCATCGACCCAACAGCGCCAGCTCTTCGCCGACCTGGGCGCGGCCGGCACCGGCCTGGTGTTCCTCCATCACGCCGTCGCCAGCTGGCCGGCGTGGCACGGCTTCGCCGAACTCGTCGGCGCACGATTCCACTATCAACCCGCGCAGCTCGACGGCACGGACTATCCCGACTCGGGGTACCGCTTCGATGTGACGCACACCGTCGAGGTGCTCGACACCGAACATCCCGTCTGTGCGGGCCTGAGCGGGACCTTCGACGTGACCGACGAGCTCTACTGTTTTCCGGTCCTCACCGATCGCGTCACGCCGTTGATGCGCACGACGTTCGACACCACCGACGCGTCGCAGTTCTACTCTGCTGACCACGCGATCCGCGGACGCATGAACGACAACGGCGGATGGACCCACCCGCCCGGCAGCGATCTCGTGGCCTGGACTCGCGACGTCGACCGGAGCCGGTTGGTGTACCTGCAGTTCGCCGACGGGCCCGCCACCTACGCCGACCCATCGTTCCGCACCGCCCTCGCCAACGCGATCATCTGGACGGGCAACCTGTAACGGTGGTGTCTGACACCGTGTTACGCGCGCGGTGTAACAGGGTGTCGGACACCACCGTTACAGCGAGCGGTGCAATAACTAAAGGGTCAGTCGGTTATTGTTCGCGGGCATGGATCTCGGACTGTCGGGGAAGAAAGCGCTGGTCACAGGGGCGACGAAGGGCATCGGCCGCGCGGTCGCCGAAACGTTGTTGGCCGAGGGTGCGTCGGTGGCCATCTGTGCTCGCACCGGCGACGACGTCGCTGCTGCGGTCAGCGAAATGTCGGCATCGGGCACGGTCGTCGGATCGGCGGTCGACGCCGCCGACGGCGACGCGATCGCCGGTTGGGTCGCAGAATCCGCCGCTGCGCTCGGCGGCATCGACATCTACGTACACAACACGTCGGCCAAGCCGCAGCGCAAGACCGCCGACTGGATCAACAACTTCAACATCGACCTGATCGCCCTGCTCGTCGGTGCCGAGGCAGCAACCGACGCGCTCGCCGATGGTGGCGGCTCGTTGATCAGTATCGGCACCACGGCGACCGCCGAACATTTCGCTACGGGCGCCGGCAGCTACAGCGCACTCAAGGCGGCGGTGACCAACTGGACACTCGGGCAAGCGCAGGTGCTCGGTGCTCAGGGCATCCGCTGCAACGTCGTCTCTCCCGGCCCGATCTTCATCGAGGGCGGTGACTGGGACATGATCAAGAACCACATGGCCGACTTCTACGAGTCGACCAAGAAGGTCCACCCGCAGGGCGACCTCGGCACCGCCCAAGACGTCGCTAACGCCGTGGCCTTCCTCGCCGGCGACGCGGCCAGTCACATCAACGGCGTCAACCTCACCGTCGACGGCGGGTTCCTGAAGCGCGTCAACTACTGAGGTTCCGGCAACTAGCGACATCGATGAGCGCGTACCGATGAACACATACCGATGAGTGTCCCGCAGGGCTCGCGCATCGACGTGACGTTGGTCGCCGGCGGCATGTATCACGACGTCGACTTCGCTCGGCTGCGGCTACTCGAACTGTTGAATGAGCACGACGACTTCCGTGTACGCGTGCAACCCGACTACGAAGATGCCGATGCCATCGCCGCGGGATCGATCCTGGTCAGTTACACGTGCAACGTCCGACCCTCCGAGCACGCCCAACAGACCATCCGCAACTGGGTGGAGGACGGCGGCCGGTGGGTGGCCTTGCACGGCACCAACTCGGCCCTCGACCTCGGCACACCGAAGGGCGTCGACTCGCCGCGGGCGTTTCCGCTGTGGGCCGACACGCTCGGTTCACAGTTCATCGCCCACCCACCGATCGCGCCGTATCGCGTCGACGTCAGCGACGACACCCACTGGCTCGTCGCCGGTGTCGAGCCCTTCGACACCGACGACGAGCTGTACTTGTGCGAACACGCCGACCGCGACGCGCTCGTGCCGCTCCTGCACACCGATTGGCGGGGCGTCGCCACGGGCTTCGTCGAATCCGACTGGACCGATGGCCCGGAACGACACCTTGTGATGTACCTCCGCGAACTCGGCAGCGGGGCCGTGTTGTACAACACGCTCGGCCATTGCCGCGGCCACTACGACATGGTCCCGGTGGTCGACTACTACCCGGTGATCGAACGCGGGTCGTGGGAGCAACCGGCGTACTTCGAGCTGCTCCGCCGGTCGCTGCGCTGGGCCCGAGGGGCGACGGCATGAGCGCGGCCGACGAATCGACCGACCAGGGCGCGGTGCCCGCCGGGACGCGACGGATCGGCCGACCGCCGAAAGTCGACGAGCACGGGACACCAACCCGCGAACGCCTGCTCAACGCGGCCATCGAGGTCTGCGTCGAGTTCGGCTACGAGGGCGTGACGCTGTCGGAGATCGCCCGCCGCGCCGACGTGTCCACCCCCGCGGTGTACAGCCACTTCGAGGGCAAAGCCGAGCTGCTCATCGAAGCGAGCAAGCGCGAGCTCGAAGCGATCGGCGGCAGCCGACTGCCCGCCAATCTCGGCCTGCGCACGATCGCTCGCCAATGGCTCGGGCCCGACTTTGCCGATACGCGCATCCTCGTCGGTGAGCTGCACCGCGCTGCCGTGCGCCACCCCGAGGTGGCCAGCCTGCTCGACGAATGGCTGCTCGAGAACTCGGTCCGCTTCCGCGAGGCGGCGGGCATGAGCCTGAGCCAGATCAAGATGTTCTACCTGCTCATCCTCGGCGCGACGAACCTCGAGAGCGTGCGTGCGGTCGAGGTGGCGCCGGCCGACCTCGAAGCGGAGATGACCACGCTGATCGAGGGCTGGCTCTCCGAGCGATACGCCTGAGCGACGACATCGGCCCGACCGTCGGCGTCGACTACCGTGGGTTTCCTAACGATCGTTCAGGATCGCTAACGCCGACATGACAGACGACATGACTCAGACCTTCATCCGATGACCGCCCTCGACCGTGACGTGCAGTTCAATCTGCATCGCCGGATGGTACGTATCCGCCTCTTCGAAGAAGCTGCCGGACAGCTTGCCGAGGCCGCCAAACTGCCGGGGTTCCTCCACCTGTATGTCGGCCAAGAGGCCGTCGCCTCAGGCGTGTGCGCCGCGTTGACCGACGACGACCAGATCACTTCCAACCATCGTGGCCACGGACATCTCGTCGCCAAAGGCGGCCAGTTCGACCAGATGATGGCCGAGCTGATGGGCAAGTCGACGGGCTACTGCAAAGGCAAGGGCGGGTCGATGCACATCAGCTCGCTCGACGTCGGCATGCTCGGCGCCAACGGCATCGTCGGCGCCGGCTCGACGATCGCGGTCGGCGCCGGGTTCGCCAACAAGTACCGCGGCAACGGCGCCGTGTCAGCCACCTTCTTCGGTGATGGCGCCAGCAACATCGGCGCCCTCCACGAAGCGGCCAACATGGCTGCCGCACTGCAGTTGCCGACGTTGTTCATCTGCGAGAACAACGAATACGGTGAGTTCACCCCGCGCGACCAAACGATGGCGATCACCGACATCGTCGATCGGGCCGCAGGGTACGGGATTCCCGGCGTGATCGTCGATGGCATGGATGTGGTCGCCGTGCACGAGGCGGCGATCGAAGCCGTCGATCGAGCGCGCCGCGGCGATGGGCCGTCGCTGATCGAAGCCAAGACGTATCGCTTCTACAACCATCACGGCATCCAGAATCTCGGCCTCAAGTACCGCACCGACGATGAGGTCGAGCAGTGGAAACAGCGCGATCCGATCTTTACGTTCGAAAATCGTCTGATCGAGGCCGGTACGGCAACTCGTGACGAACTCGATGCGATCTGGGCCGAGCTCCGCGCCGACATCGCCGCCGCGATCGAGTTCGGTCT
>JBCCVW010000113.1:0-14491 GCA_039194665.1 Actinomycetota bacterium | reverse complement strand
GTGAACCACGTGAGGTCGAGGGCCTCCTGCGTCGGCTCGCAGTCGCCCTCCACGGGCACCACGTAGGCGAGGCTCACCGCGTGATGACGCGGGTCGTAGAACCCCGACCGCTCGGGATTGGGGAAGTACTCCACGACCGTGAACGGGGACGGATCGGTAGGAATGCGCGGCAGCGCCAGCGAGCCGAGATCCTTCTCGCAATGCCGCACGAGCGCCTCGCGAATGCGCTCGCCAAACAACACCCGACCGGTCACCACCATACGGCTGATCGTGCCGTCGGCGGCAACCCGCAACAGCAGCCCGACCTCGGTCACCTTGCCTTGCCCATCGACTCGCACCGGGACCGCATCGACGTACACGATCGGCACGTGGGCACGCACCAGCTCGAGATCTTCGGGGGACAGCCAGCCCGTCTCGGTCTGTGTTGTCGCAGCGTCGTCGATCTCGGTCACGTGTGCATGATCCCACGCGAGGGGCGAGCGAGGGAGATTCTCAGTGGTTGAACGAGGTGGTCGTCCGACCCGAACGCGGCAACGGGCTGTCGAGACCGTCGAGGAACGCCACCGCCGTACGCAGCGAATCGAGCAACTTGTCGGCGAGGTCGAGTGACATTCCGTTGCGCACGACGATGCGCTGGACGATGACATCGGACATGTCATCGGGCATCGGGTAGGTGGGCACGAGCCATCCGTCCTCGCGCAGCTTGTTCGACAGGTCGTAGAGATCCCAGTTGTCGGTGTGGCCATCGGTGAGGCGATAGGCGAACACCGGGATGTCGGAACCGTGGTTCCACAGCGTGAACGCGTCCATCTCGCCGATCGCCAGGGCCAGATACTCGGCAACATGGCGCGTTGCGGCCTGCACCTCGCGGTATCCCTCGTGACCGAGCCGCAAGAACGCGTAGTACTGCAGCAGCACTTGCGCACCAGGCCGCGAGAAGTTGAGGGCGAAGGTCGGCATCTCGCCGCCGAGGTAGGTCACCTCGAACACGAGGTCTTCGGGCAACAGCGCCCGGTCGCGCCACACCACCCAGCCGACGCCGGGGTACACCAGGCCGTACTTGTGGCCACTGGTGTTGATCGAGTGCACCCGCTCGATGCGGAAGTCCCATTCGATGTCGGCTTGCAGAAACGGGGCGATCATCCCACCGGAGGCGGCATCGACATGGATCGGGATGTCGAGTCCGCGTTCTTCTTCGATCGCGTCGAGGGCTTCGGCGATCTGCTTGACCGGTTCGTACATTCCGGTGTACGTCACGCCCATGATGGCGACGACACCGATGGTGTTCTCGTCGATGTAGTCGCCGACGACGTCACCGTCGAGGGTGGGATGATCGGCACTGATCGGGACGTAGCGCGGCTCGATGTCGAAGTAGTTGGCGAACTTCTCCCAACACACCTGCACCGCGGAGCTCATCACCAGGTTCGGCTTGTCGATGGGCTTGCCTGCGGCTCGGCGCGCCTGCTGCCAACGGCGCTTCAGTGCCAGGCCGCCGAGCATCGCCGCTTCCGACGAACCAGTGGTGGAGGTGCCGATCGCTTTGTCGGGATCAGGCGCCTGCCACAGGTCGGCGATGATCCGCCAACAGCGTTCCTCGATCTCGGCGGTCGCCGGATACTCGTCCTTGTCGATCATGTTCTTGTCGAACACGTCGGCGTACAGCTTCATCGCCATCGGGTCCATCCACGTGGTGACGAAGGTGGCCAAGTTCAGCCGGGCGTTGCCGTCGAGCATGGCATCGTCGTGGACGACTTGATACGCCGTCTCCGGCAACATCGGCGCCTCACTCAGCTTGTACTTGTGACGACGTCGAACCTCGCCGCTGCGGGCGAAGATCGGGTTGACCTCGAACTCGTTGCGCTTGCTCATCCTCGGGGGATGGTAGGCGCTGTGTCAGACCAATCGGTTGGGTTGAGCGGGTCCTGCAGCCGGCTCGGGTGGCCGGTGGTGTTGAGCCAAGCGATGAAGTGTCGGGCGGCCAGCGGCCGCGAGATGCAGTAGCCCTGGGCGACGTCGCAGCCGAAGTCCCGCAGCTGTTCGAGGACTTCGTTGTTCTCCACACCTTCGGCGACGACCTGCAGTCCGAGGTTGTGGCCAAGGTCGATGGTCGAGCGAACGATCACCTCGTCTTGCTCGTCGATGAGGACGTTGGCGACGAAGCTCTGGTCGATCTTCAGCTCCGCGACCGGCAAGCGACGGAGGTAGCTGAGCGACGAGTACCCGGTGCCGAAGTCGTCGATGGACATCTGTACGCCGATGTCGTTCAGGTCGGTGATCGTGGAGCGCGAGCGCGGCGCATCGCTGAGCAACGACGACTCGGTGATCTCCACGGTGAGCAGTGCCGGGTCGACACCGTGCATCGACAGATAACCGGCGACACGATCGGGCAGCCGTGTGTCGAGCAGGTCGTGGGTCGACAGGTTGACCGACAAGCCAAGTCGGTACCCGCGGTCGTGAATCTGGCGCAGAGTCCCAATGCCGTTCGACAGCATCAAGTCGGTGAGCTGCTTGATCAGACCGGTGTCCTCCGCAACGCGCACGAAGTCGGCCGGCGGAACCTCGCCACGCACCGAGTGCGTCCAGCGCACCAAGGCTTCAGCTCCAATCACCGTGCCCGTCGTGAGGTCGAGTTTCGGCTGATAGTGGACGTGCAGCCCACCACTCTCGATCGCCGCTCGCAGATCACCGAGCATCGAAAGTCGGGCTGGCGTCCGCCGGTCGAGTTCGTCGCGATACGTCTCCACACCGAGACGCTGTGTCTTCGCGTTGTACATGGCGATGTCGGCACGGCGCATCGGGCCGGCGGCATCGGGGTCCTGTTCTCCCAACTCTGCGACACCAACGCTCGCAGTGACCACGATTTCCAGACCGTCGAGCGTGACCGGCCTGCTCGCCTCTTGCAGGCAGAGATTGGCCAGGGCTTGCATCTCTTCGTGATTGTTGCGCCGGGCGATGATGGCGAACTCGTCCCCGGCGAGGCGGGCCATCTTGTCAGCGGGCTCCAGCCGCGCCGTCATACGCCGAGCGAACTCGACCAACAGCTCGTCGCCAGCGTGGTGACCGAGCGTGTCGTTGACTTCCTTGAACCGATCGAGGTCGAGCATCAAGAGAAACAGGACGCCGGTGTCGTTGTCCTCCTCGAGCAGCTCAAGGACGTAGCGTTCGAATGCGGTCCGATTCGGCAAGCCGGTGAGGCCATCATGTCGCGCCTCGGTCTCGATCTGTTGGTGCAGCATGCCCCTGCGCAGACTCGAGGCAAGCTGTTCGGTGAGGTTCTGCACGCGTGCGATGTCGTTATCCGTGAACCTGCCGGCGATGCCAGTACGCCCGCTGACGACGAGCATGCCGATCACGCCCGTCCCGTCGGAAATCGGCGACACGATCAGATCCGGCTGTGAAGAGCCATCGACTGTGAGACCGGTCTGCTCCGCCGGAGTGAGCAACCGCGCACTCCCCGCCGAGACCAGATTCAGCCAGCGCTCGCCCGGGATCGACTCGGCCGGCGCAAGTTTCGACGTGCCCGCCGATCGCGTCAACGCGACCTCACCCTCGTCGAACAGCACCAACACGGCATGGTCTGCCCGTAGCAGCTTCGCGGCCTCCGACACCGCCGACTCGGCGATCTCACCCGGGTCGAGCGATCGGCCGACTCGTCCGGTGAACCCGTGAACGTCATCGAGATCCCGCAACCGCTGATCGATCACACCGAACGCCTTGAGGACGTACCACAAAGCACAGATCGGCACCACGGCGACGAGCACCAACCATGGCGAAACGAGCGCCAACGCCAACACCATGCTGGCAAAGGCTGCGTTCACGGAGAAGAGCCACCACGCCAAACGCAACTCCGTCGCAATTCGGTGGACAAACTCGCCTTCGAAGCACGCGACCGCCATCGCAACCAGAATCGAGGACAGAGTTCCGACGAGTCCCATCGCAACGAACGCGCCAACCACGAGCGACGCGGTGTCCTCGCTGCCAAATCCGTCGGCGAGCAGCCTGAAGAACAGGTAGATCAGCGCCAACTCGAACGCCATCAGCGCGGCGTTGAAGGTGAGTTTGAGCGTTCGCTGACGCCGCACGAGCGCGATTGCCACGACGCTGGCCAACAGTCGAATAGCGAGCGCCGGGACCGGCGCCACATACACCAGGGCAACGGCGAGCGGCGCCTCGGACATCGAGAACGAGATCGCCTGCCGTTTGAACTCGAAGTGAAAAGCAGTCGCCTCAGCAATCGCGAAAGCGGCGGCCAGCGCCACAATCATCGCCCACCCCGACGGACGCAACGACGTTGTCGGATCCGGAGTGAACGCCAGCGTTATCGCCGCGCCAACTGCGATCAGCGCCGTCAGAACGCCGACGCGAACAGCCGGCTGAATCCGAGCTGGCGGATCACCGGGCCGCGTATCGGTCGGTCCCTCAGTCTGACCGATTGTGCTCAACGCAGCTCTCCTCAGCTAGTGATCGAGCGGCTGTCCAGCAGCTCGTTGCCGAGGGTTTCGGTTGAAACGCCGTGAAACTTAAGTCTACCGATCTACGGAGTGTGTCAACTCCAGGTGGCGCCGCTCCACGTCGCGCCGCTCCAGGTCGCGCCGCTCCACGTCGCGCCGCTCCAGGTGGCGCCGCTCCACGTGGCGCCGCTCCAGGTGGCGCCGCTCCAGGTGGCGCCGCTCCAGGTGGCACCGCTCCAGGTGGCACCGCTCCACGTCGCACCGGCCCACTCGATGCCGGGCGCCAGATTCTGAACCGCAACAACCGGCCGCGCATCAGCCGGCTGGGCATCAACGCCTTGAGGTGCTGCGGCGGCGAAGGTCTGCGCCGCCCCGGACACATCGGCCTCGGCTGCTCCGACCGCATCCACCAGCCCAGCACCGGCCCGCGAGGGGTCGGCACCCGGAATCGGGGTGGCCGAGCGGGTCAGCGCCGCCTTGACGTCGTCGGGGGTCCACTCGGGGTGCTCCTGCAAGAGCAGCGCCGCAAGCCCCGCGGTCACCGCGGCGCCTTGCGACGAACCGGTGCCCTTGAAGGTCTCGGGGTCGACGTAGCCGGTCGGATGGTTGAGGTCGGCATCGCTCCCGGCAACGCGTGCGCTCTCGATGCTGACGCTCGGGGCGACAACATCGGGGTTGCGTTCCCCGTCGCCGAGGGCCGACCAGTCGGCGACGCCGAGCTGGTCGCCCGTCAGCGCGCCGCCGACGGCGATCACGTATGGGTTGCTGGCCGGTGATGCGAGACCCACCAGCTCATCGCCGTTGTTGCCCGCAGCGGTGACCACCGTGATGCCGGCCTTCCAGGCGCGCTCCACGGCGGCGGACAGGGCGTCATCGGTGTAGTCGACTCGCGAGCCGCTGTCGAAGGCCAGGTTCAGCACGCGGATGTCGAGTTCGGCAGCGTTCTCCACCACCCAGTCGATGCCACCGATGACATCGATCGGACGAGTGTCGCCGGCTCGATCGGCCACCTTGACCGACACGATGCCAGCATCGGGAGCGACCCCGAGGAAGGTCTCGGGGTGCGCTGCTGAGTCGACCGGATTGGCTCCCGGTTCACGACCGGCAATGATCGCTGCGAGGTGGGTGCCGTGGCCATTGCTGTCCACAAATGCGGTCGCCGGAGATCCAGCTTCGGAGCTGAGGTCGGCGACAGCGACGATCTTGCCATCTCCGGCGAGCGACTCGACCGGCGTCACGCCGGTGTCGATCACGGCGACGTTCACGCCACTGCCGGTGATGCCCTGCTGCCAGAGGGCGCGGGCCCCGACCTGATCCACGACGTGGTACATCGAACCCGGGGCAAGGTCTTCGGCGGCAACGGGCGCTTCGGCCACCGGGCCGCTCTCACCATCGTTCAGACCCAGTGGATCGAGGACAACAAACCCCGACACACCGAGCGCAAGCGCCGCAGCGGCCACTCCCCACCGAAGCGGGCGACGGTTGCGCCCACCGCCGCGTTCCACCATGGTGTCCTGCTCATTGCCCGCCTCGAACTCGACGTAGGTCGATCCGCTTCTCGCGAGCGCAATGGCTGGCTGCATGGCGTGCGTCATTTGAACTCCGTTCCGCCGATCCCCATCGGAAATCGATTCGTGGCGCGGACACCTCAAAAGAGGCACACCGCTCCTTGATGTGGCCTTGACTTTATCTTTATGTTCCGAAGAACCGCAAGCGGTGACCTTTGAACACGGAGAGAGGTCGAGCACGCTACGCGTCCAACAACCGCGTTCGGTGGTCGTTTGCTTGCCAGAACCTAGACGATCCATCGTTCGATGCCCCGCAGGCACTGACGCTCTCGTCTACCGTCGACCGTCGATGACGAGCGCGGATTCGAACTCATCCGAACCCGTGCCGGGAGTTGGCGCTTGGCTCGCCCGCCATCGCTACTGGGTGATCGGCGCCTGGGTCGTGCTCGCCGTCACGCTCGGGATCATCTCGGCGATCGTGCCGCATCAGTCGCGCAACTCGTTCAGCGTGCCTGGCAGCGGCTCGGCGGACGCACTGGAGGTGCTCTCCGACAGCTATCCCACGCTGGCCAACCCAATCGTCACCGTGGTGTACGCAACAACCGACGGCGGCCAGATCACCGACCCGGCGAACGAGCAACTCGTCACGACGGCCGTCGAGTCTCTGCGCGAGGTGCCCAACGCCGCCGACGTCACGAACCCGACCGAGCAGCTCAACCAGCGCTCGAACATCTCCGCCGACGGCACGATCGCGTTCTCCACGATGACGTTCACACAGAGCGCCGCCGATCTTCCCGAGGACACATTCGATGAACTCGAGGACGCGGTCGAGTCGGTGCAGGAGGCGGGACTGCAGGTGGAGTTCGAAGGCAGTCTGATCGACGCCGACAATCCACCTCGCGGAACGCTCTCGCAATACGCCGATGAGATCTCGATCGTCGTCGCCATCCTCATCGTTCTCTTGGCGTTCGGATCGCCGCTGGTGGCGCTCCTGCCGATCATCACGGCGCTCGGCGGACTGAGCATCGCCCTCTCGCTCCTCGGCCTCCTCGAAAACGTGTTCAACATCGGCAGCGTCAACGAGATCCTCGGCACGATGCTCGCCCTCGGCGTTGGCGTCGACTACTCGCTCTTGATCGTGAACCGCTACCGCCAGCTACGCGGGGAAGGCCACGACGTCGACACAGCGATCTCGTTGGCCTGGAGTTCGGCCGGCACGTCGGTGATCTTCGCTGGCATCACCGTGATGGCCACCACCCTTGCGTTGATCGTCGTCGGTGTGCCGTTCATCTCGTTGCTGGCGCTCACCACGTCAATGTTCGTGCTGATCACGATCATCAGCGCGCTGACACTGCTGCCAGCGATGCTCCGCGTGTTCGGCGAGCGCATCGCGTGGGCCAGCCTTCCATGGGGCCGCGAACACCCCACCGACACGACCCACGGCTTCTGGGCGTCGTGGGCCCGCGTCAACCAGCGCCACCGCGTCGTGTTCGCCATCGTCCCCGTGCTCGTGCTCTTGGTGGTCGCGGCCCCCTACCGGTCAGCCGACCTTGGCATCATCGATGATGGCGCCCTCCCCGACTCGGTCACCCAGAAGCGCGCCTACGACCTCCTCAACGAAGGATTCGGACCCGGCCAAAACGCGCCACTCCTCGTCGTGGCCCGCTTCCCCGGCGACGACCAACTCCTGGCGACCAGTGCCGGGGTCGTGTCGTTGTTCGACACGCTCCGCAACAACGCCGACGTCGAGTCGACCTCGCCACCGGTGCTCAGCGACAACCGCGATGCCGTGCTGTTCCGGGTGGTACCGGTCACCGGCCCCGACGAAGAAGCCACCGCCGACCTCGTCCGCGAGCTGCGAGCGATCGTGCTGCCGACGGCAGTCGAGGGCACCGGCATCGACCCCGGCCAGGTGTTCGTCGGCGGCGAGACTGCCACGTTCATCGACTTCACCGAGCGGATCTCCGATCGCCTGGTCGCCTACATCCTCGTCGGCGTCGGCATCGCCTTCATCGCACTGATGATGGCGTTCCGCTCACTGATCGTTCCCCTGAAGGCAATGATCGTTGCGCTGTTGTCGTACTTCGTCGCCTACGGCGTCGTCGTTGCGGTGTTCCAGTGGGGCTGGGGGCTCAACGTGCTCGGCCTCGACGACACCGTGCCGATCGAGTCGTTCTTCCCACTGTTCCTGTTCGCCATTCTGATCGGACTGACGCTCGACTATGAGGTGTTCCTCGTCAGCCGCGTACGCGAGGAGTACGTAGTGAACGATGACCCCGACGAGTCGATCATCACCGGTGTGGCGAACACCGGCAAGGTCATCTTGTCGGCGGCGGTCATCATGGGCAGCGTCTTCTTCGTGTTCGTCAGCAACCCCTCGCCGGTGGTCAAGATGGTCGGCTTCGGACTCGGCGTGGGCGTGTTGACCGATGCGTTGATCGGCCGGCTGATGGTGGTGCCCGCGGTACTCCACATGCTCGGCCGTCGAGCGTGGTGGTACCCGCGGTGGCTCGATCGCATCACCCCACAGATCGACATCGGCGAGGGTGGCCCACCAGCGAACACCGACACATCGGACGGTGCGCCGAGTAACCGAGGTCCCGACATCGCCGCGGATCGAACCTAAACCCCCTCTGCTGACCCGGTGGCCATATCACTGCCCCCGTCGGCGCGATCTCAGGTGGCGTCGGCGCGGCCGCTGAGGGCGAGCTGTGCGCCGAGACCGATCATCACCACACCGCCGGTTCCGCCGAGCCGAGCTAGCCGCCGCGGAGAGCGGGCGAACCAGTTGCGCGCGGTACCGGCAGCGAGCGCCCACAGCGAGTCGGACACCAACGCCACGGCCACGAACACCACACCGAGCACCATCATCTGGGCAACCGCCGGCCCGGCACCGTCGACGAACTGCGGCAGGATGGCGGCGAAGAACACGATCGACTTCGGGTTGGCCACCCCGACGACGAAGCCGTCGACGAACTGCGATCGGTCGGTACGCAACGGTGCCGAACGATCGAGCAGGCGGGCAGACTCCCCGCGATGACGGATCGCCTGGATCCCCAACCACACCAGGTACGCCGCGCCCACGAGCTTCACGACGGTGAACGCCAGAACCGAGCGCTCGACAACCGTCGCCAAACCGACCGCCACGAGCATCACCTGTACGTACTCGCCCAGCGAATTGCCCAACACCGTCACGAATGCTGCACGGCGCCCCGCTGAGACTGCGCGCGACACCACGAACATCACGCTCGGTCCGGGCACCACGATCAGCGCCAACGACAGCACGGCGAACGCGAGCATCGAGTCGACCGACGGCATGCGCACAGCATGACCGGTCCGAGCTTGTCCGACGCGATGGAAATCGGCCGCTCGCGGCTACCACAATGGACGGGTGCGGGTCGTTGGTGGGATCCGCGCCCTCGGCGGCGCGGCGACGGTGTGGGTGATCGGACTCGTCGCGATCGTCGCACTGGTCGGCGGGGGCGCCCCGACTGCAGCCGACGATCGTCCGCCACCGTTGTACAGCGATGAACGTTCGTCGATGCGCACCGTGTCGCACACCTGGTTCTCTGGCGAGGTCTGTCTCCCGTCTGCAGCAGCACCCGACTTGACACGCCTGTTCGACGTCGAACCCGGCGGCGTGATCGGCGCCGACTACCAGCGGGCGACGCCGATCGACGACACCACAACGCTGTGGACGTTTCAAGACGCCGAGGTCCGCTTGCCTGGTGGCGGGTCGCGTCTGGTGCACAACATCGGCGCGGTCCAAGTTGGCAATTGCTTCACGATGCTGATGAGCGGCAGCCGGAGCAACCCGCAGCCATGGCTGTTCGCCGAGCACACCGCCCCGCTGTTCCGGTGGTTCTGGCCGCTCGGCGCAGAGGTCGGCAGCGACCAGCGGCTCTATGTGTTCATGGCGGAGATGAACGAGCTCGGCGAGAAGTACCTCACCCATGTTGTCCCTTCGGCCACCTTCGTTGCGGCCATCGACACCGACACGTGGGACGTCGAGTGGTATGGGCAGCCGGCCAACGGCGGCACCGACCTGTATGGGTTCGCGATCGAGTCCGACGACGAGTGGACCTACCTCTTTGCTCAGTGCCACCGCCAGTTCGGGTTCGATCCGTTCGTGTTCGTGCTGGGCCACGACCGGGCGTGCGCCGACCAGGTGACCCTCGCTCGGGTGCCGCGCGGTCAGCTTTTATCGCCGCCCGCATATTGGGATGGCACCAGATGGCAATCGTCACCGGCTCGCGCAGCACCCCTCATCGAGACGGTGGGGCGGCACGCCAATCCGACCCAAATCGTGTTGCACCGCAACCAATGGATGGCGATCACCAAGCTCGACGATTGGTGGGGCCAGCGCGTGGTGGTCGAGCGAGCGCTACACCCGATGGGTCCGTACGAGCTCTACGACGAGCGCTGGCCGGACATCAAGTGCCAGGAGTGCAACCACTACTTCGCCAGCTGGATCCCGACGGATAACGAGAACACCTTGACGTTCGGCCTGTCACACAACCGCTGGGACGGCGTTGCCTCGTGGGTCTACCGACCGACGTTCCACACGATCAACGCACCTCGCTGGCAGCCGGGATCTGCCGCCCGTTGCCAGCTCGGGCAGTGCGACTAACCCTTGCGGCACGTTGATTACGGCAGGGTGACCAGCACCCAGTCGTTGCTGCTGTACACGAGCACCCGACCGTCGTTGGAAATCGCCCACGCACCGTAGAAGTCGCCGCTCTGCGGGTCGGCGAGATCCTCGACGAAGAACTGCTCACCGTCTCGGCTGCCGACGAGCCACAGGTCGGGCGAGTACTCCTGCGGCGCGGGGAGCGCCTCCTCAAACACCTCGCTCGGAATCTCGACGATCGTGTCGCCGGAGGTCGTGTCGACCACGGTTTGGCTGCCGTTGAAGCCGAAGTCGAGCGTGTACGCCGGCGACTCCTCGTCGAACACACCTTGCGCTAGGACCTCGCCGGTCGCCTCGTCGACCAGCGTCCACGGCACGAACTGCTCGCCCGGCAACGTGAGCACATAGCCGTCGTGGGTCAGCACGATCGGTTCGGGATCGCTTGCGATGCCCGCGAAGACATCGATCACCAAGGCCTCCTGGCCCGACGCATTCCACGCGAACCCACTGTGCATCGGCGACCATTGGTTGGGGAGCTCGGGCAGCTCGACCGCTCCGAGGTCGTTGCCCTGCGCATCGAGACGACGCGCCACCGTCTCACCGTCGGCATCGGAGTAGAACACGACGACGCCATCGCCGGCCGACATGGTGGCGTTCACATACTCACCGAGTTCGACTGGGCGGTCTGCCCATGTGATGCCGTCGGCAGAGAAACGCACCGGAGCAGCGAAGTCGATGAAGCCTTCCGATGTGGCGACGATCTGCATCGAGGGGCCGAACCCTGGATTCGGGTCGGCGCTGGAGTCATCGACGCCGCCACTGAATGTGCCGGTCACGGTGTGAGTGCCGCCCATCCCGTTGAGCCCTGCGAGCTCTGCTGACTGGTCAGGATTCAACCCGAGTTCGTCCCACGTGAACGTGCGACTGTCGTTGCCGCCGTCGGCAGTGGCGAACTGGATCGTGATGCCTTCGGGGCCGTAGCTCGTCCCGTACCCCTGATCGAGGTCGATGTCGAGTCCCGGTATCAGATAGGGGTTGATGTCGGTGTTGAGCGAGTGGCGGACGACCCATCGGTCGCCGACGAAGGCCATCGACTCGGGGATCGCGAACTGATTGACGAACTCGGGCAGGTCGGCCGACTGAGGCGGCACCGGGACTTCGTGCACCGTCCACTCCACGAGGTCGGTCGTCGATGCGATCATCGTGGCCGAGGGCTGGTTTGAGCCACTCGACCCTCCGCCCACAACGACGAGTCGCTCTCCATCACTTTGCGCGCCCTGTGTCCACTCGATCCCGGCGGGGAGCTCAAGGTCGACGTCGTCCCACGTCTGGCCATCGGTACTGAACCGCGCCACGTACTGGCGGGGCGGCATCGGCTCGGCGTACACGGCATCGTTGGCCGCCTGGTTTTCGGCGAGCACGGCCGTCACCTCCTCGAGCAGCCCTGCATCGGTGAGGATTTGTTGCGCCTCGGCAAGGGTGTCGGGAAGGCCATCCGGGAACAGATCGAGGACCTCTTGAGGGAACAGCTCGCGAATCTCGTCGGGCAGCCGATCGGGTAGCGGCTGCGACTGCACGCGGGCGCCAGCAACGAGGAACCCGTCGCGCCAGGCCACTGCAATCTCGGGGTACAGCGCATTCGGATCGGGGCCCTCGACCGGTGAACTCCCAGCGGCTGCGGGCTCGTTGGCGGCCGCTGTCGTGGTCGTCGGCACCGCCGTGGTGGCCGGTCCCGGCCCATCACTCTCCGACGTGTCGTCGACCTCCGCGGCAACGGTGTCGTCGGTGGCGGCGGTTGTCGGCGGCGCCGCCGTGGTCGTCGGGTCGATCCCGACGAGCGTCGCTGGCTCGTCCTCGCCGGTGACCGACACTGCGATCACGCCGACACCCACGATGAGTGCAACGACTGCGCCAAACGCGCCGCCGCGCATGAGCAGTCGGCGACGATGGACCCGTCGGGTCAGCGCCGAGTGCACGGCGTCGGTGTCGCCCGGATCGATCTCGGCGGCAGCGGCGTTCAGACCACTCCGCAGGCGGTCGTCGTTCATGACGTCTCCAACATGGTTGTGAGCTGTTCGAGGGCGCGGCTCAATCTGCTTTTTACGGTGCCGGGAGCGACGCCGAGAGCCTCAGCCAGCTGCGCCTCTGACCAATCGAGGTAGTACCGCCCGACGATCACAGAACGATGGTCGACCGACAGGCCACGCAGGCAGCGAACCAGTTCTTCGTCGACCGGTGCCACCGATGGTGCGGGCAGCTCAGGGACGCGGTCGAATGCTTCGCGGCGGGTCTTGCGCCGTCGCGAGGTGGCCCAGTTCAGGCCGACGCGATACACCCAGCCGGACGGGTTGTCGTAGCGGCTGACGCGCTTCCAACGCTCGAGCGCACGGCAGAACCCCTCCGATGCGGCATCGCGTCCGAGCTCCGCATCGCCCAGTGCGAGCGCCAGCGCTCTGACCATCTCGCGATGCGCAGCGACGAAGAACTCGTCGAACCGCGGCACCGTGGGGACGGTCGACATCTCCGTTGCCGACATGCTGTCGTCGGTGTCGTCGCCGGCCATGGTGTCCACGTACTCCAAACGCATGATGGCCGCGTTTGGTTCCCTCGCCGCGAATCAACACTCAGCGCACGGGTGGACCGGTCCGCGCCACCCGCGAGTTCTCGGTTACCCGATTGCCACCACCGATGGGTTCGTCGGGTCGTAGCGCACCTGCACCTGCGTACCGGGGGCGAGCCCCGCGATTACCCCGTGGCCCTGCGTGCGAGCCGTTGCTGGAAAGGGCGCCCCGTCGGCGGGGAACACCGTGACATCTACCTCCGTGATCGGCTGCAGATTGACCTCCATGCCCGTGTCGCGCAGCTCGTTCACCGTCGCAGTGGCCGGAATCCCCGTCGCCAAGAGATCGGTCTGCTGCGTCATCTGCTGCATCGACGCCGAGGCCGCCTTCATCTGGGCCACCGGGTCGTACCCCTTGGAGATCTCTTTGCCCTGCTGCTGGAGCTTCTTGACGTCTTTGAAGAAGCCCATCAGCCAACACCTCGCCACAGATCGTTGAATCGCTTGGCGATCGCCGGATTGGCACGCATGCGATCGTTCCAGCCGGCGACGGCCGCGTCCCACGACGCTCGATCGACGCCCTTCTCGGCAGCGATCGAAGGTGCCAGCAACTGGTCACCGCCGCGCGAGGTGATCTCCTTGGAGATGTCGGCGTACAGCTCGATCGAGACCCCGGCGATGGGATCGAACCCGTTGCCCGTTGCGGCACCATGTGCGGCAGCCTGCGACGCGGCTGCGGAGGCCGCCGCGGCTTGGACCTGCATGGCCTGCGCCTGCTGGGCCTGGGCTTCCTGCATCGCTTGTGCGTTCTCGATCAGGTCGGGCGTCTCGGCGACGACGTCTTTCATCTGCTTCAACTGCTTGAACAATCCCATCGGGTTTCTCCTCACCGGAAGCGACCGCCCTGCGCGACCGCACGAGCACACGGTGCCCACCGCGCGGCGGTTGGGTCATGAGTACCAACTACTCAGCACGGACCGGTTGCTGCCTCATCAGTGCCGCACGCAGCAGCGTCGACGGTGACCTACAGTCACGCAGCGTGGCAACGCTCGCGCTCGACGCGTGGCCGCTCGTCGGCCGCGACGAACTTCGCGCCCGCGCTCGAGCGCTCGTCGATGCCGGGCGTGGCGTGGTCTTCGCCGGCCCCGCCGGGGTCGGGAAAACGAGCCTGGCGCGCGACCTGGCCGACTCGCTCGACGACACGGCAACCGACGACCGAACGGTGATCCGCATCGCCGCCACGACCTCGCTGGCGGCACCGATGGCGGCGCTCAGCGCGCTCGACGCCGGGATCCGAACGCGCGTGGTCGTCGACGACCTGCACCTGCTCGACGACGACAGC
>JBCCVW010000112.1:0-14777 GCA_039194665.1 Actinomycetota bacterium | reverse complement strand
CCTATGCCTGCATGCTCGGCGGGGACGACGGACGCACCCTGTTCGTGCTGACGGCCGTCGATTCTCACCCCGACCAGGTCGCCGGCACCGCGACCGGCTCGATCGTGACCACCCGCGTCGACACCCCCCGCCACCCAACCGCCCACCCGTAGCCCGAAATCCTGTCGATTCACCGCGCCACGCGCCGGATTTCGACAGGAGAACCGCGCAAATCCTGTCGAATCGCCGCGCTGCGCGCTGGATACGGGCAGAATTCTCCGAAATAGTTGCGTGCACAATTATATGTGCTACATTGATTGCTATGACAAGTACCTCCTCCCCTACGAGCACACTCCCCCTGGCCGCCGGCAGCTGGACGGCCGACCCGTCGCACACCACGGTCGGGTTCACCGTTCGACACCTGGGCCTCTCCAAGGTGCGCGGGCGCTTCGACGGCGTGACGGCTGCGGTCAACGTCGGTGGCGACCTCGCCTCGACGTCGGTCACCGCCGACATCGACCTCGCCATCGTGGCGACCGGCAACCCCGACCGCGATGGCCACCTGCAATCGACCGACTTCTTCAACGCAGAGGCGCATCCGCAGATGACGTTTGCCTCGACCGGGATCAGCGGTAGCGGCGAGGAGTACACCCTGACCGGCGACCTCACCATCAACGGCGTCACCAAGCCGGTTGAGCTCGAGGTGGAGTTCTTCGGCACGTCGGTGTTCCCGATGGACCAGTCGACCCGCGCCGGCTTCACGGCCACCGGCACGCTGTCGCGCAAGGAGTTCGGTATCGAGTTCAACGTCCCGCTCGGCGGCGACAAGGTGATGATCTCCGACAAAGTCAACCTCGAGCTCGACGTACAGCTCGTGGCCCCCGCCTGAGCGACGCTCCGCGACCGGTGACAGGATGACGTCATGACGAGCGACGCTCCAGAGTTCGGTACCGCGCGTGACGGCGATCATCCCGACCGCGACGACGAGTGGGCACGCCTGCGCGCTGCGCACCTCCGCCCGCCGGAGGAGCGCCCCGCCTCCACGGCGCGCGGCGTGCACCACCAGGCCTTGATCTCCTCCGACGTCGAGCGGACGATCAACTTCTACCAAGGGCTGCTCGGGTGGCCGTTGACCGAGCTATTCGAGAATCGCGACTACCAAGGGTCGACGCACTTCTTCTTCGACATCGGCAACGGCAATGCCCTGGCCTTCTTCGACTTCCCTGGCCTCGGTCTCGAGGACTACGCCGAAGTGCTCGGTGGCCATCACCATCTGGCGATCTCGATGAGCCGCAGCGACTGGGAAACCGCACGCAACCGACTTCACGACGCAGGGGTCGAGACCTTCCTCGTCGGCGACACGTCGTTGTACTTCGCCGGCCCCGATGGCGAGCGGATCGAGATCATCAGCGACCCACTCGGAGAGATGTACGGCGCAAAGGTCGTTTGACCGGACCTCCGAGTTCGACCGGCGCACCGCCGCCGGGGCAGGATGGCGAGCGCGGGATACGTCCCGCACATGTGCCGCCGAGGGAAGGGGACCGCCATGGCCGTCATCGACAACACGACCACGCTGCAACTCATACCGCAGTCGCCGACGATCGGCGCGCTCGTCGGCAACATCGACCTCCGCGAGGACCTCGCCGACGAGCAGGTCGCCGAGTTGCGCCAGGCCTTGCTCGACTGGAAAGTGCTGTTCTTTCGCGATCAAGACGTCAGCACCGAGCAGCACCTCGCCTTCGCCAGGCGTTTCGGCGAACTCGAAGTGCACCCCTTCAGCCCGCACAAAGAGGGCTACCCCGAAGTGTTGGCGATCACCCACGACGCCGAACATCCGGGCCAGGAGAACGGCTGGCACTCCGATGTCACGTGGCGGCTCGAGCCGTCTCTCGGTTCCGTACTGCGGATCATCGACGCCCCGCCGGTCGGCGGCGACACCCTGTTCGCCGACATGTACGCGGCCTACGACGGGCTTCCCGAACGCATCAAGGAGCGCGTCGACGGCAAGGTTGCGCGTCACGACTTCGAGCTGTTCCGCAAGCGGCATCAACGCGCTGGCGCAACCGAACAGGAACTGGCCGAGTTCGACGAGCAGTACCCGAACCCTCACCACCCCGTGATCCGCACGCACCCCGAGACCGGGCGCAAGGGCATCTACGTCAACGCCGGGTTCACCAAGGAGATCGTGGGGATGGATCCCGACGAGTCCGCAGAGTTACTCGAGATCCTGTACCGCCAGGCGAGCTTTCCCGAGTATCAGGTGCGCTTCTCGTGGGAGCCGAACTCGATCGCCTTCTGGGACAACCGCTCGTGCCAGCACTACGCGGTCAGCGACTACTGGCCCAACCACCGCCGCGTCGAGCGAGTGACGATCATCGGCGACACGCCGTACTACGACCCCGACCAGGACCCCGGGCTGCCGGTCGACGAACGCTTCCAGGGTGGCATCCGCCGCTGGAGCAATAGCTAAACGCGGTACTGCACGGCGACGCGCTGCGCCGCGGCGTCGGCGATGTGCTCGGCGATGAAGGCCTGGTGCTCGGGATGGTCGCGGTAGGTGCGGAAGTCGTCGATCGACTCGAAGTCGGCGACGAGTACGTAGTCGAACGTCGTGTCGGACAACTCGAGGTCGGCACCGTGCACGTAGCTCTTGATCTCGCCGATCACTGCGGGGAGCCGATCGAGCGCAGCACCAAGCGCTGCGACCGCCGTGTCATCGAGATGGTCGTGCCAGCGGAACATCACCACGTGGCGTACCACGTGACCGCTCATTGGGACGCTCCATCGAGGTGGCGCAGCACGCCGTCGAGCGCAACGGCATAACTCGCCGGACCGAACCCCGATACGACGCCAACACAGACCGGGCTGATCATCGAGTGATGGCGAAACTCTTCACGCGCGGCCACATTCGACAAATGCACCTCGACGACCGCAAGGCCGGTCGCGGCGATCGCGTCGCGCAAGGCGATCGACGTGTGCGTGTAGGCACCCGGATTGAACAACACGCCATCGACCCAGTTGCGGGCATCGTGCAACATGTCGACCAGTTGGCCCTCGTGGTTCGACTGCTGGTCACTCAGCTCGGCGCCGCGCGCTGCGGCCAGCGAGCGCAGCTCGGCGACGATGTCGTCGAGAGTGGTCGCGCCGTACACCTCGGGCTCGCGGGTCCCGAGCAGGTTCAGGTTCGGCCCGTTGAGAAGCAGAATCTGCCGCGGCATTCGAGCAGCCTACGGCGCAGCCGTGCGCGACGATGAGCACGATGCCGAGCGCAGCGACACCGAACGATCTCGACCGCGACGTTCGTTATGCGGTGTACACCAGGCTCGCAACATCGGGGAGGTCGCCCGACCGCCGAGACCTCGTCGAGATCGCTGGCGACCTTTCGACCGTCGACGCGTCACTCCGCCGCCTCCACGACGCGCATGCGATCGTGCTCGGCAATGACGGCGAGGTGGCAATGGCGTTGCCATTTGCCGGGCGACCGACGATCCATCGCGTCGACGCCGACGATGGTCGGCAGTGGTGGGCCAACTGTGCATGGGACGCGCTGGCGATCCCCCTGTTGGTGGGTACCGACGCCGAGATCACGGCGCCGTGGCTCGACGACGAGACGACGACACGCTTTCGCGTGAGCGCTGGGGAGATCGCGCCAGCGCTCGGGTTTGTGCATTTCGCTCGGCCGGCGGCGATCTGGTGGGACGACATCGTCGAGACTTGACGCACGATTCGATTCCTCCGGTCGGAGGATGCCGCTCCGCGGCACGGCGCATCGGTCGAACTCGCGGCACTGTTCGAACTCAGCCACACGTGGTACGAGGGACGCCTCGATCGCAACTTCGTTCCGCGACTCGTGAGCCAGAGTCAGGCCATGCTCGCTCGTGCTGGGCTCGACTCCGCGTTCTGGCAGCTGCAACCGGGATGAGCGGCGTGGTCGGACTGGGTCACTCCGCGTCGTCGACGATGACCTGGATCTCATCACCGAGGGAGGCACCGACGAGTTCCAGCCGATCTCCGCTCCAGAAGCGGCCAGGGTCGTACCAGTTCGCTGGCCGTCGCGCGTCGAGGAGGCCCATCGCCTCGTACGTCAGGGCGACCAGTTCAGCGCAGTACAGATCCTCGAGCGACACCCCACGGCGGAACCGACCGAGCACCCATCGGCGGCTGAGCGCCACCATCTTCGGGAACGGCTGTCCGTTGTGCTCGGCAATGGCTAACAGCGCGGCGTCTTCTTGTTCGACGACGACATCGATGTCGAGTCGGCGGGTGAAGGCCTGCTGTCCGTACCGCTGCGACCACGTCTGGACTGCATCCTCGAGCAAATGCAGCTGCGCACCGCGTTGGCGTTCCCCGGCCCACACATCGGGGAGTGACCGTCCGAGTTCGGCGTGCCAGAGCAGCGGCGGGAACCCGTCGAGGGCCAACGCCATCCCGACGTGATTGACCGGGCTGTTGGTGAACGCGCGGATCGCTCGGTCGGCGGCCTTGCGTCCGCGAAAGAGCCACACGTCGCCGGTCCGCGTCGTGGCGGCAGCTTCGTCGAGTGGCAGCGAACGCGGTGTCGAGTGCCCGTGACGGTGCATCGTGGCTCGTACCATACGCAGCTGATGCGTGCGTGGAAATGGATCGGACTGGCGGGCGTCGTGGGTTTGGCTACTGCGGCTGGGTTCTACGTGGCTCGCCAGCGACGGACGTGGGACGACTCGGAGCCCGATGAGCTGCGGGCGCGGCTGCATGCCCGGGCCGACGAGGCCAGAGCGCGCCGCGACGCCGCGGACGGCGCTAGCACCGGCACCGCCACCGATCAGATCAGCGCTTGACCCGCCGTGCTGAACGTCGGTGTGAGGTGTGAGGTGTCGTTGAAGCAGCGCACGACCCACTGGTGACCGTCGACCACGACGTGGGAGATCGACGCATTGTCAGCGCCGACGAATGAGAACCCCGACGCGCCCGAGGCGATGTTGATCACCTGACCGATCACGCCGCCGTGGACGACCGCGACGACGACCTCATCCGGGTGCGCTGCCGCGATCCGCTCGATCCCCGCACGCACGCGTCGTTCAAAGTCGTCGGCGTGTTCGGCGCCCGGGATCACGTCCCATCTCTGTGCTGCACGCATTTCCAAGGCGATCGGATCGCCGTCGGCGACTCGCTTGCGGAGCTCTCCACCCTCCCAGTCGCCGAGGAAGACCTCGCGCAAGTCGGGTTCGACCCGCGGTTCGGCACCGATCCGATCGAGCAGCGGCTGGGCGGTCTGGCGAGTCCGCTGCAGTGTCGTGACGTAGACGGCGCCGATCGGCTCGCCGGTAGCGATGAGCCGGTCGGCGACGAGCTCTGCCTGTGCGTGCCCATCGGGCGCAAGCGGCGGATCGCCATGTCCGTCGACCAAGTCGAATGATTCTCCATCGATGTGCGGCGCCGACTCGCCGTGACGCACGAGCAAGATCTCGCACGCGCCCGGCGGCGGTTGGAAGCGGGCCTGGCGGAACTGACGGGAGGTGCTCATCGCACGCCGCACCGTAGCCGTGGCGAGTTCAGCTGTCGTCGGCCGGCGTCGCCAACTGCGCGAGGAACGCGTCGAGCCCGGCGGTGTCGAGCCGCGCCGTGAGCGCACCATCGGCGTCGTGGCCGATGTCGAGCGCCGGGCAGAAGAAGTTGGAACTCCCGATGAAGAAGTGGGGCGAGCCGTCGACGCCGAGGCGCTGGCCTTCTTCGAAGTCGTCGCGCACCATCGCTTCACCATCGAGTTGGGCCTTGTTGCCGATCGCTTGATGCAAGGCGTGAGCCCTGGCGTACTCGGCGAGCACGTCGGAATCGGAGACGTCGTGGCCGCGCTCGAACAGACCGCGTCGCAGGTCGAGGCTCAGCGCGAGCCCGGTGGCCGGATCGCCGGCGTATGCGTGGGCGACCAACGCCAACGCCGGGATCGTGGTGGCGGGCCAGGTGTCGGCTCGCAATCCGGCGAACGCATCGCCACCGAGCTGCGTAGTCAATGCCTCGGCCTTCGCCACCACGGCGTCGTACTGCAGCGGTTCGTCGTTGACCCACTCGAGCGGCCACGACCGCACGTACAGCACCGCCGCGCGGCCGCTGCTGCTCAGCATGGGGACGATCCGTTGCAGACCGACATGAGTGAACGGACACGTGATGTCGGCGAACACCTCGACCGTTGGCGGCGGACCAGGATCGGCGTCTTCGGTTGTCGCAGCATCGGTGTCGTCGCGTCGGCGACGGCGGAACAGCGCCATGATCACCTCACCGAAACGGCATGAGGGATGCGCTGGCGAAGCGCGTCCGCAACATCGGCGGCGACTTGCGACGACAACTCGACGAAACGGTGGGCGCTCGGCGGCAATGATCGATCGGTGCGCCACGCGATGTGCACCGAGCGAGACGGCAGCTGGGGCTCGAGCGCATGCACCGCGATCGTGTCGTCGTCGGGATCGACACACAACAGGGGGAGCACCGCAACGCCCATTCCCGCACGAACCATTGCGGCGACGGCGCCGTTGTCGGCGGTGCGGAACACATAGTGCGGATCGGCCACGAGGGCGCGCAGCGCGCCCTCGCCCAGTCGTTGACACGAAGAGTCGAGCGGCTGACCAATCAGCGGACGCGCCGCGGCCTCGACGAGGTCGACCGGGCCGGGCGGGTACATACCAGCCGGGGCGACCAACACGAACGGGTCGGACAACAACGCCGTCGAAGACACGGTGGCGGGGAGTTCGCCGACAACGAAGCTGACGTCGAGCGTCCCGTCGTCGAGCGCGGCGAACAGATCGGCGTCGTCGTCGCTTTCTTGCAGCTCGATCTGCACCCCGGGTGCCGCCTCACGCATCGCCGCGACAACACCGGGCAGGATCGCGGTGGACGCCGATTGAAACGTGCCAACCGAAAGTGGGCCCGTCTCGCCGCCCTCGAAGCGGGCGATCTCCGCCGCCGCGTCGGCGAGCACGGCGAGCACGCGACGCGCTTGAGCGAGCACGATCGCGCCCATCGGGGTGAGTTCCACAGGACGCGGCCCCCCGGGGCGGTCGAACACCGAAGCGCCGAGCGCCTGTTCCAGTGCAGCGATCTGCTGGCTCACGGCCGACTGCGAGTAGCCGAGCTGGGCGGCCGCCCGCCCGAACGTGCCCGTCTCGGCGACAGCAACGAGCGCACTGAGATGCCGCGGATCGAGCGCGCTGACGTCCACGGTGTAAGTCTAGCGGTTTGATTAGCAGCGCTTATCAACATGTTGATGAATATCCGCTTTTCATGAACGCGGCGGATCCGTACCGTCACCGAGGAGACAACGTCACCCATCACCGGCGGACGGACCAGTCCGCATCGATCCGCAAAGGGAGGCCCAATGACTGCGATGATCCCCACCACGGCTCCGACCACGTGCGGGCCGTCCGGATCGCGGCGCCCCGTCTCGCGCCCCACAACACGGCGATATCTCGAGCAGCTGGCGTGGGCCATCGAGCGCGACGGCCTGCCGGGCCACGAGGCACGGATCGACCGGATCGTGAAGTACGCGACCGATCGGCCCGTCAGCCGTGTCCTCGTCGACGTACTCGCCGACCGCGAGGCGCCCGAAGTCGCTCGCGTCCGCGCCTTCAGCAAGTTGGCCATGCAGTTGACGCTGTTTCGCCGCTAGCGGCGGACCCACCCTGGGCGCATTCGTCGCCCGCGGCGACGTATCGCGAGACTACGCCGATGACCGCGCTGACAATCCGGCCGATGCCCCGAGGAACAGACCGATGATCCACACACTCGACGATCGAGTCGTGGCCATCACCGGAGCAGGCTCCGGCATCGGTCGTGCGCTCGCCCACGAGTGCGCCCGGCGCGGTGCCCATGTGGCACTCAGCGACATCGATGAAGCTGGCGTGGAAGCCACCGCAGCCGCGGTACGCGAGCACAGCATCGTGCGCGTCACCGTCACGCAGGTGGACGTCGCTGATGCGGACGCCGTAGCCGGATGGGCGGCACAGACCAACGACGAGTTCGGTCGGGTCAACGCAATCATCAACAACGCAGGTATCGCGCTCGGCGCTGACGTCGCCGAAATGGACGAAGCGCACTTCCGTCAGGTGATGGACATCAACTTCTGGGGTGTCGTCCACGGCACCACATCGTTCCTCCCCCATCTCGAGGCCAGTGGTGAAGGCCACGTGGTCAACATCTCCAGCGTGTTCGGACTGCTCGGCATCCCCAGCCAGGCGGCCTACAACTCCTCGAAGTTTGCCGTTCGCGGATACACCGAAGCGTTGCGCACCGAACTCGACATCGCCGAGAGTTGTGTGTCGGCGACCACGATCCACCCCGGTGGCATCCGCACCAACATCGCCCGCAACGCCATCGCCATGGGCGTCGACATCGATCCGGAGGAGGCCGCCACGCAGTTCGAACAGCTTGCTCGCAGCACCCCGGAGCAGGCGGCCAACTGGATCCTCGGCGCGATGCTGAAGAACAAGCGGCGGGCGTTGATCGGGCCCGATGCCCATGTGTTCGACATCGCCGCTCGGGTGTCGCCACGTGGTGCGCAGTGGCTGATCGGCCGGCTCGCTGCTCGCGCCCGCGAGCGCGAGATCGCCATCGTGTAGGCGCCCTCACAGCGTGAGGCGGCGCCTCACGCCACATCGGTGACCGCTCAACAAGGAGACGATCACCGATGATGACTCGAACCGCCCTCGCCACAGCCGTCACCGCGACCGCATTGGCCAGCCTCGCCGTCGCCGCCTGGACCGCGACCGCAGCGCCGGGGGACGACGACACCACGTTCACGCCGATCACCCCGTGCCGTCTGTTCGACGACCGGCCAGCACCCAACACCGTCGGACCCATCGACACTCCGCTCACCGCCGGCGACGACCGCACCGTCCAGATCACCGGCACCACCGGCGACTGCACCATCCCCGCAGACGCCACCGCAATCGCGATGAACGTCACCATCGCCAACCCCACCGACCAATCCAACCTCCGCGTCTGGCCAGCCGACCAACCCAAACCGACCGCCTCCAACCTCAACTGGCTGCCCGGCCAGTCACCCACCCCCAACAAAGTCGATGTTGCTCTCTCCCCCACCGGCGCCATCACCCTCGCCAACCACCAGGGTCAGGTCAACGTGATCGCCGACGCCGTCGGCTACTACTCACCCACCAGTCTCACCGAACTGCACAGCGAGATCGACGCGCTGCGCAGCGAGATCGATGCGCACACGGAAGATCTCGAACAGCTTGCTCAGCGCAACGTGCGCAGCGTTGAGTGGGTCACGATCCATCAGACCGGATCGATCATGTTTGCGTCGCCGGGGCTTGAGAGTGCCCGCATCGTCCGACCTGCGGACGAGCCGGTGGGCGTGTACTGCATCGTGGTCGATGACCGGAAACAGTTCGATCAGTTCGGCATCGTTGGGTCACTACAGAGCAGCAACAGCGCCATCTTCGATAGCGGTATCAAGGTCACGACCGGGTTCGGTCATGACTGCAACTCGACGGGACACATCGTTGGCGTCGACACGTTCGTGGAGAACAAACGCGCCGATCTGCCCTTCACATTGATCGTCCCACGCGCCGTCGAGGAGAGCTCGACACGCTCCGCCGACCCGGCGACGAGCCTCACCGAGTGACCCGGCCCGCCGCCGCACCCCGACACCATCACGACCCGCGCCTGTCTGCGACCGGCAGCGTTCGTGCGAACATGACCTGGTGGAGGGCCGTTCGAGCTTTGTCGGCCGCGGCGCGCAGGTCGACGACCTGTCGCAGCGCATCGTCGGCGCGCCCCTGACCACGGTGGTGGGACCTGGAGGGGTCGGCAAGACACGGTTGGCGCTGCGCGTGGCCGAGGCCATCCGTGACGAGTTTCCCGATGGAGTGCACGTGGTCGAGCTCTCCGCAGTACGCGCCGACGACGGACTCGATGCGCCGATTGCCAGCGCACTCGGGCACGGCTCGTTCGACGCCGCGTTGAGCGGGCTGGCCGACCACAGCGCGTTGGTCGTGATCGACAACTGCGAGCACGTTCTCGATGAGCTCGCCGCGATCGTCGAGACCCTGCTCACCCGCTGCCCCGACCTGCGCATCCTCGCCACCAGTCGTGCGCCGCTCGAGATCGACGACGAGGCAGTGGTGCCGTTGTCGCCGCTGAGCGGCGCCGACGCCGTGACGTTGCTGCGCGAGCGCGCCGAACAGGCGGGGGCCCGACTCGAACGCTCAGAGACCGTCGAGGCCGACCTCGCCCGCCTCGTCGACCGAGTCGACCGTCTGCCGCTCGGTATCGAGCTCGCCGCTCGGCGACTGCGCTCGCTCGGGCCCACCGACGTGATCGAGGCGCTGACGACCGGCGACATGGACCATCGTGGGCGGGCGCCGCGCACCAGCCGGCATCAGAGCCTGCATCGCACGATCGAATGGAGCTACGCGCTACTCGACGACCGGCTGGCGTCGCTGTTTCGCCGACTAGCGATCTTCGAGAGCCCGTTCACGGTGCAGCACGCCCATGCGGTCGCTGCTGTCGACGGGGCATCGATGCTCGATACCGCAGACGCCATCGACCAGCTGAACGCCGCGTCGATGATCGCTCGCCGGTCGCACGGATCAGCTACGAGCTACACGTTGTTGGAGACACTCCGGCGATTCGCCTGGGACCAGCTCATCACCAACGGCGAGCTCGACGAGACGCGCGCCCGATACATCGAGTTCGTCGCCGAGCGGGCTGCTGACATCGTCACGACCGGCATGACCGACTGGTCCGTCGCCGTCGTGGAGCGAGCGCGCTCGCTCGCTCCTGATCTGCTGGTGGCGATGCGCCTGTGTGTCGACGATCCCGATCTGCTCCCGCAGGCGTTCGCCATGTTCATGCCCGCATGGGGAATCATCAACCAGCAGCAGGCGGCCGAGTTTGCGGCCGTCGGCCGGCATCTACTGCGCGCCGCCCCCGACTCGACCACCGCATGGTGGCCGGACACGGCGGCGATCACGGCGACAGCGCTGATGCGTATCGGCCGACCGACCGATGCCGTCGAGTACGCGCAGATGGCAATCGATGCCGGCGGCGGCCTGGTCGGCGAACCGATCGCCCGCCGCGTGCTCGCGATGGTGCACCAACACGACGGTCGTTGGCCTGATGCGCTCGACGAGATCGAGCGAGCACGAGCACTCGTCACGAAGCTCGGATTGCAACCCTTCGCCGACGAGCTCGACGTGATGGCCACCACGGTGCTGACCCAAGCGGGCCGGCTCGACGACGCAACTGAGCGCGCCACGGCCACGATGGCCCGGGTCGAGGCGGGCGCGATGGAGACGGTCGGCCCGTGGATCATCGTGCAGCACGCCTACGTATCCTCGCTGCACGCGCCATCGACCAGCGCTGCGTTGCTCCAGGATGCGCTGGCCCGCATCGATCCCGAAACCACACACCACCACACCGATCGCCATTTGGCGCTCTTGGCATTAGCTGCGGGCGACCACGAACGAGCCGCTGGATGGTTCCGTCGGAGTTATGACGCAGCGCGCGACCACGGCGACCTGACCCATCGATGGGCGACCGCGCAATGGGTGGGCATTGCCGCAGCCGAGCGGTCACCCGGCAGCGCCCGCCGAGCCGCGCCGCTTCTGATCGCCGCCCGTTCAGCGCCGCTGTGTCCGGCACTCGGCGAACTCCACGTCGACCGCTTCGTCGCGGCGTTGCGAATCGTCAACGACGACACCGTCGTTCCCGGTGACTCGACGGCTCTCGTGCACGAGCTGATCGCCGAGCTCGCGTCGAGCGCTGATACCACGGCTCCGCCGACAACGGCCGCAGCGGGCGAGGCTGCCGGCACGACGCCGTCCGCAGTGATGGCCCGACATGGCGCGTCGTGGGCCATCGAGTGGAACGGGGAACGCGCCGAGCTCGCCGCCAGCAAGGGACTCGCCGACATCGCCCGCCTCGTCGGTGAGCCCGATCACGAGATCCACGCCCTCGACCTGATCGGGGCGCGCGCCGACCAGCAGGGTGTCGACGATGGCATCGACACGACCGCGAAAGCGCAGTACGAAGAACGGCTCCGCGAGCTGCAGGCCGAACTCGAGGAGGCTGAGGTGCACAACGACGTCGGCCGCATCGAGCGAGCCCAGATCGAGTTTGATCAGATCGTCGACGAGTTGAGCCGCGCCCACGGACTCGGCGGGCGACAGCGGACCACCGGAGACGCCGCCGAGCGCGCCCGTTCAACGGTGACATGGCGAATTCGCGCGGCGATCAAGAAGATCGACGCCGAGTTGCCCTCGTTGGCCCGACACTTGCGCGCCTCGGTGCGTACCGGCACGTGGTGCCAGTACGCACCGGAGCACGCTGTGGATTGGTCGGTGAGCCGGCGTTAGTTCGACAACCGGTAGATGCGGAAGAACCCGCCGTCGACGTCGACGACCTCGCACCGCGCAAAGCCGGCCTCGGTAGCCAACTCGGCGACGGTCGCGGGACGAATCGCCGTGCCGATCGCCGCCGACGGCTGTTCGGCCATTGCGGCGGGCAGGCAGTGACTCACCGACCAGCCGTACATCATCCGCTCGAGCTCGTCGCCGGGAGCGACAAACGTCTCAGCGACCGCTTCGTCGGCGATCACCACGATCCCATCGTCGGCGAGTTGACGACGCACTGCGGCCAGCACCTCGGCGGGCTGGGCCATGTCGTGCAGCGCCTCGAGAACGGTGACGACGTCGAACGGACCCAGCTCGGCCGACGCTTCGATCGTGGTGGCAGCAAAGCGCACGTCGACGTCGGCAACGTCAGCATTCGCACGCGCATCCGCAATCGACGGTGCATCGGGATCGATGCCGATCACGTCAGCCTGAGGCCACGCCCGCTGTATGGCAATCGTCGACCAGCCATGGCCGCACCCCAGGTCGGCGACTCGACCGCCGGCGGAGAGCTTGTCGACGACACCATCGGTGGCCGGCAACCACGCCGCGACGAGATCGTCGCTGAACGCCGGCCGATTGATACCGCCCTGACCGTGCCGGAAGTCGGATCCGTAGTGGACGTATGGCACGCCGCCACCGCTGCGGTACGCGCCGATCACCTCGTCGAGGACGTTGGCGATGCCGACGATCATCGCCGCAAAGGGGGCAACGTGATCGCCGTGTTCGGCATCGACCAGCGCGGCGCGGTGCTCGGCCGGGAGCGCATACTGCCGATGGGTTGGAGCGGCGCCCGTGTCATCGACGGTGATGAATCCGGCGACCGCCTGCTGCTCGAGCCACTCTCGGGCATACCGGGGCGCGATCCCAGCGGCGGCGGCGAGGCCATCCTCAGTCAGCGTCTCGTTGGCCGCCAGTTGGGCATAGAGACCGAGCTGTACACCCAGATGGACCGAGATCATTTCGAGCGCGCCGATGGTCGACTCGAAGAGCCGGTCGGTGAGCGTCGCGGCTGCATCGGGCGCCGGCGCAGGGCTTGTCGTGGATGCGTCGCTGATCGTCGCAGTCGTCATTGTGGTTCCTCCTAGATCGTCGCCGTCTCCGGCGTTGTTGTTTGCCCTGTTGGCGTGAGATGGCGCCTCACAACGTGAGGAGGTGCACCCGCCCGTCGATCCGTGAGAGGATCGGCAGCGGCGCAACGGGGCGCCCCACTGCCGGCTCCACCGGCAGCCAGGAGCGATGTACGCGTTCGACGATGACGTACGACACTCGACGATGGGTTCGACGACCGAGTCGACGAACAGGTCGACGATACGGAGGAGTAGAGATGACTGACAGAGAAGTGCAACACGGACTCGAGGGCGTCGTGGCCTTCGAGACCACGATCGCCGAGCCCGATCGAGAAGGTGGGGCGCTGCGATATCGAGGGGTCGACATCGAGGACCTCGTGGGGACCTACGACTACGGCAAGGTGTGGGGGCTGCTGGTCGATGGCAGCTTCGAGCCGGGCCTGCCGCCAGCCGAGCCGTTCCCGATCCCGGTCCACTCCGGCGACATCCGTGTCGACGTGCAGAGCGCGTTGGCGATGCTCGCCCCGTTCTGGGGGATGCGCCAGATTCTCGACATCGACGCTGCGCAGCTACGCGACGATCTGGCGCGCGCCTCGGTGATGGCCCTGTCGTTCGTCGCCCAGTCGGCGCGCGGACTCGGCCACCCGATGGTCCCGCAGAGCCATATCGACGGCTCCAAGACCATCACCGAACGGTTCATGCGCCGCTGGCGCGGCGACCCGGATCCCGATCACGTCAAGGCGGTCGACGCGTATTGGATCTCCGCGGCCGAGCACGGGATGAATGCGTCGACGTTCACCGGCCGAGTGATCGCATCGACCGGCGCCGACGCAGCGGCCTCGCTGTCGGGAGCCGTGGGCGCGCTGTCGGGTCCGCTGCACGGCGGCGCGCCCTCGCGCGTGTTGCAGATGCTCGACGAGGTGGAACACGAAGGTGACGCCAGCGCGTGGGTGAAGCGGGCGATGGACCGCGGCGATCGGTTGATGGGTTTCGGCCACCGCGTGTACCGCGCCGAGGACCCGCGGGCCCGGGTGCTCCGCCAGACCGCCCGCGAGCTGGGCTCGGCGCGCGTCGAAGTCGCCGAGGCGCTCGAAGCAGCTGCCCTGGCCGAGCTCGCCGAGCGGTATCCCGATCGCGTGCTGGCGACGAACGTCGAGTTCTGGTCGGCGGTGGTGCTCGACTTCGCCGAAGTACCCGCGCACATGTTCACGGCGATGTTTGCCTGCGCCCGGACCGCTGGTTGGAGCGCGCACATCCTCGAACAGAAGCTGACCGGCCGCCTCATTCGCCCGACCGCCAACTACGTCGGTCCCGGCCCGCGCCCGCCGACAGACGTGTAGCGCCT
>JBCCVW010000111.1:0-14817 GCA_039194665.1 Actinomycetota bacterium | reverse complement strand
TCTTGTCGACGATCGCTTGGGGGCGGCCGAGGGGGATCGCGTCGTTGAACGACTCGCCGTCGAGCAGGCGCCCCAGATTGCCGTCGTCGAAGACGTGGTCGGTCCCCGGGAGGCCAAGGGCAGCGCCGGTGACCACGACCGGCTCGCTGGTCACGACGCCGTCGCCGCGCAATGCGGGCGCTGCCGACGGTGCCGCTCCGCCGAGCACCTCGTACCCCCGCTCGAGCACGTCGGCGAACAACCGCCCGAGCTCCACGTAGCGATCTGTCTTTGTGGCGGCCGCTGGCGCGGGAGCAGGAGGGGCCGCTGCTCTTGTGGCGGCCGCTGGCGCGGGAGTCGGCGCGGCCGCTCCTGCCGTCGCTGGTGCTGCAGTCTGCGCGGGGGCCCCAGGAGCGGCCCCAGCGATGGCTGCGCCAGCGGTCGCAGCGGCAGGAGCCTCAGGAGCGGCCTCAGCGATGTCTACGCCAGCGGCCGCCGGATGAGCGGTCGCAGCGGGAAGAGTCCCGACGCCGTGGCCGGAGGCGTACAGGCCGGCAAGTGCCTGGTTGAACGAGGCGATGTCGCCGGTCTTGGGGTGGTTGGCGAACAGCGGCAGCACGGTGTTGTCGTCGCCGGCGAGTACTTCGTCGACGAACCCGTGCAGGGCACGCTTGGGTCCGACCTCAACGAACACACGGGCGCCGGCGTCGTACAGCGTCTCGAGACCCTTGATGAACTGCACGGGCGAGGCGATCTGCCGGCGAAGAATCTCGATCATGTCCGGCCCCACGGCCGGGCCCATCGGGTAGAACTCACCACTCACGTTGGCCACGGTCGGCACGGTCGGAGGCTGCACGTCGAGACGGCGGAGTACCTCGCCGAGTGGATCGGCGGCCGGTGCAACGATCGAGGTGTGGAAGGCGTGACTCACCGGCAGCATCACCACCTGGTGGCCGTCGTCCACGAGGCGCGCCGCAGCCGCTTCCACGCCGGGAGTCGACCCACCGATCACGGCTTGGCTGCCGCTATTGATGTTGGCGACGACGACGTAGTCGTCAACGGCCGCGATGGTCTCCTCGATGGTGTCCATCGGGGCGAACACGGCGGCCATCAGCCCGTTGTCGTCGACGGACACATTGGCCATCTCGCGACCGCGCGCCGACACCGCCTCGAGTGCGTCGGCGAAGGGCAGGGCGCCGGCGGCGACGAGGGCGCCGTACTCGCCGAGGCTGTGGCCCATCACCATGTCGGGCTCGATGCCATACGCCTCGAACAGGCGGGTCAGCGCAAGATCCACCGTGAGCACCGCGGGCTGGGTGATTTCGGTCTGCATCAGTTTCTGGTTGGCTTCAGCCACCGCGACCTCGTCGTCGGGATCGACGAAGATGATGTCGGTCAGCGGCCGCCCGATCAGCGGCCCCATGATCCGGTCGGCCTCGTCGAAGATCGCGCCGACGATCGGTTCGGTGGCGCGCAACTCGGCGAGCATGTTCACGTATTGCGAACCCTGACCCGTGTACAGCATCGCCAGCTGGTGCGCCGCACCTTCGCCGTGGAACACGCCCTGGTTGCGCAACAGCTTCCACGCCGCTGCGTTGTTGTTCTCGAGGGCCGAGATCGCCTTCGCCGCCTTGCTCGCGAGGTCGGCGGCGTCGGCGAAGTCGATGGCCACGCGCACGTCGGCGCGTAGGTCGGCGTCGGCCGGAGGAGCCGGGCTCGGTGCACTGCCGCCAGCTGCGGCGTCGCGGATCGTAACGAGCTTCCCGGCCACATCGGCCGCCGACGTGCCGCCCACGACAGCCAGCCCACGCATCGGTGCTTTGAGGTCGGGGCCCGCCGCCGTCGCCGGTGCCGTCGTGGAAGGAACCTCCTCGCCGACGGCGAAGGTCGACCGCTGCGCGGTCAGCCGTCCCGGCACGTGCTCTTCGAGCACCATGTGGAAGTTGGTGCCGCCGAACCCGAAGGCGCTCACCCCGGCGGTGCGCAGGTGGCCGTTGGCGTCCCAGTCGCGCAGCTCGGTGTTCACCCGTAGCGGCGACGAACCGAAGTCGATGTTTGGATTCGGTGCGGTCGCGTTCAGCGACGGTGGCAGGACCTTCTTGTCCAGCGACAATGCCGCCTTGAGCATGCCGGCCGCGCCGGCGGCGCCCTTCAAGTGACCGATGTTCGACTTCACCGAGCCGAGTGCCAGGCTGCCGACGGGCAGATCGAAGTCGCCGAACGCCTCAGCGATGCTTTGGCTCTCAACGACATCGCCGACCTTCGTCGACGTGCCGTGTGCTTCGATCATCGTCGCAGCGTCGGGAGCGGTCCCGGCGTTGCGCCAGGCGCGCATCACTGCGAGTCGCTGGCCGACAGGGTTTGGCGCAGTGATGCCCTTGCCTTTGCCATCGCTTGCCCCACCGATGCCGCGTAGCACCGCGTAGATGTGATCGCCCGCCGCCTCAGCGTCGGCCAGTCGCTTGAGCAAGAACAATGCGGCACCCTCGCCCATGACGAAGCCGTCAGCGCCCTCGCCGAACGGGCGCGTGCCGGTCGCCGACAGTGCGCCGATCTTGCAGAACTTGACGAACGTGGACGCGCTCATGTTGGCGTCGACACCGCCCGTGAGCACGGCGTCGTAGGCGCCTTCTTCCAACCCCTCGACGGCGGCGTCGATCGCCGCCATGGCTGACGCACACGCAGCGTCGACGATGAAGTTCGGGCCGTGGAAGTCGAACAGGTTGGCCAACCGTCCGGCGATGATGTTGGCCAGTTCCCCTGGCATGGTGTCCTCGGTGATGTCGGGGAAGCGGCCCTGCACTCCCGTGCGCATCTCGTCGACGATCGTCGCCTTCACGTCGGGCGACAGCGCGGCGAACGAGGGCGACTTCTGCAGCTCGTCGGCGTACTCGGGGAAATACACGCTGAGCGCCGTGAGGTAGTGCAGGTCGCCGCCCATCGCATTGCCGAGCACCACGGCGGTGCGGTCGTGATCGAGCGGCTTGTCCGGATGGCCGTAGTCGGCCAGCGCCTGCCGAGCAGCGGACACCGCCCATTGCTGCGTGCGGTCCATCGCCGCCGCAACTTTCGGTGGGATCGGCAGACGCCACTTGAGCGGCGACCAGTCCCAGTCACGCACCCAGCCACCGATCTTGGAGTAGGTCTTGTCGGTGGCTTGGCGGTCTGGGTCGTAGTAGAAGTCGGGATTCCAGCGGGTCGGGTCGACACCACTGATGCTGTAGCGCCCGCCGGTGAGGTTGTTCCAGAACGCATCGACGTTCGGGGCGTCGGGGAGGACGGCGCCGACGCCAACGATGGCGATAGCGCGTTCGACGGTGCCGGGGCTGGTGGCCGCGCTCATGCCTGCACCCGGGCATAGGTCGCCGCGGCAACCGTATCCATGTCGGAGAGCAGACCCGGCTGGGCGCGCTCGATGGCGTCGAGCTCGGCGTTGCGGGCCAATGCCGCCGCGTCGAGCGTGCCAGGCTCTGCGGAGCCGAGCACCCAGCGCATGCCTTCGACAGCGACGCGGTTCGCCGCCTCCCGGGCGAACACCCGGCTCGCTGCCTGGTACCCACCGAGGTCGAGCCGCTCGACCGCTTTGGGAGGTAGTTTTCCTGCGCCCATGGCCATCGCTCGTCTGGCGAGCGCCCCTGCCGCCTCGACATCGGCGATCAGCGACCCCAGCCGAAACAGCAGGTGCTGATTGCGGGTCAGGCGGTGCTCGCGGGCCGTCTCCATGATCGTGGACAAGGCCCGATTGGCGAGGGCGACCACGTCGGCGCCCACCGCCGGATCGCTGACGTGCAGCGCGTCCATCGCTGCGGCGGCGTCGCGGTAGTGCTGGCCGCGGGTCTTCAAGTGTTGCTGCCAGCGATCGCGACTGATCGTCATCTCCATGATCTCCGAGGTGCCCTCGTAGATCGTGGTGATCTTCACGTCGCGCTTGATCTTCTCGACCATGTATTCCTTGGTGTAGCCGTAGCCGCCGTGGGCCTGGATCGCCGCCTCGGCAGCGGCGTTGCCGGCCTCGGTCGACACGTACTTGGCGATCGCTCCCTCGGTATTGAGCATCTGCTCGCCAGCGTCGAGGCGGGCGGCGGTCTCTTCGATGTAGGCGCGACCGGCCTCGAGGCAAACCACGTGGGGAACGATCAGCTTGTGGGTGAAGCCCTGCTTCTCCGACAGGGGCCCACCGGCCTGGATACGTTCGCTCGAGTACTGGATGGCCCGGTCCATCGCCGCCCAACCAGCGCCGAGCCCGAACGCGGCGACCATCAGCCGGGTGTAGCCGAACACCGCTTGGGCCTGCTGCAGGCCGAGGCCCTCGGCGTCGCCCACCAACCGATCGACGCCGACCTCGACGTCTTGCAGCGAGAGCGCCGCGGTGTTGCTCGCCCGAATGCCGTGCTTGTCTTCCGGCTTGCCGTGATCGAAGCCAGGGACGCCCTTGTCGACGACGAACCAGCTCGGTCCATCTGGGGCCATCGCCAGGATCGTGTAGAGGTCGGCGTAGCCCCCGTTACTGATCCACTGTTTGTTGCCCGTGATCTTGTAGCCGACGACGTCATCGCCGTCCATCACCCGCTCCGCCATCGTGCGCATCGACGCCAGGTCACTGCCAGCCTCCGGCTCGGTCGCGCCGTAGGCCATCAGCGCACCCTCTGCAACGGGCGTCAACCAACGCTTCTGTTGCTCTTCGGTGCCGCCGAACATGATCGGGTCTGCGCCGAGGAACGTGGCGAGCACGCCAGTGGCGATACCGACGTCGACCGATGCCATCAGCTCGCAGACGCGGTACACGTCGAACGAACCGCCGCCCATGCCGCCCAGCTCCTCGCGGATGAACAACAGCGAGATGCCGAGCTGGTCGCCGCACATCCCGCGCACGATCTCCTCAGGGAACTCGTCGGCTTCATCGATGTCGAGCAGCGTCTGGTCGGTGAGCTCACCCTCGGCGAAGGCGGTGATCGCGTCGATCACCATCTCGAACGTCTCGAGGTCCACACCGGTGGTCGGGGTGGGAGAAGAGGTCATGGCGGCTCCGTTCGGGGACTGACGGTTTTCTCTTCAGGTTTGTGATGTGCGCACAAGGTCACAAGGGGAAGAGGTCCCACTACCGGTGGGTAGGGAGCGGTTCGCGAACGGCTGTGCGAGGATGGACGCCGTGCCGACCGATGGCGCTCGTGCGCCACTGCTCCTCGCGCAGCTCACCGACACGCACATCGTCTCGCCCGAGACCCGCGAGCCGCTGTACGTCGACAACAACGGTCGGCTTGCAACCGCGGTCGAGAGCCTGATGGACGAACGGCCGACGATGGATGCGGTGCTCGGTACGGGTGACCTCGTCAACGACGCATTCGCCGCCGAGTACGACACCTTGCGTCAGCTGGTCGAGCCCTTGCCGATGCCGTTCTTGCCAATTCCTGGCAATCACGACGATCGCGACCTCTTGCGGTCGACGTTCCCGGACACGCCGTGGGTCGACGCCGAGCACGCCAGCTGGGTGACCACCGTGCGCGGCGGACTGCTCGATGGCGCCCCTCGCACGATCCGTGTGATCGGGCTCGACTCGACGATCCCCGGCGAGCCCGGCGCCGAGTTCGACGCCGATCGCGAGTTGTGGTTGCGGTCGGTCCTGGCGGCCGATCGCGACACGCTGACGGTGTTGGCGATGCACCACCCGCCGTTCTCCACGGGGATCTCGTGGATGGATCGCGCTGGGTTCATCGGACTCGATCGGCTCGCCGATGTGCTCACGGAGTTCCCCGTACTGCGGGTGATGTGCGGGCACCTGCACCGTCCGATCACGTCGTCGATTGCCGGCATCACTGCGCAGGTGTGCTTGTCTACCGTCCAGCAGATCGACCTTGACCTCGCTCCCGAAGCCGGTGTGTCGTTGATTCTCGACCCGGTCGGCTACCAGATCCATCGCGTCGGCGGGCGGGCCGACGCGCCGAACGTGGCATCACATACGCGGTTCATCGAGACCGGCGAGGCGGCGTTCTCGCCCGATTGGAGCGACGCCGCGCCGTCTGGGTAGCTCGGTACCTCGCGGTCGACCCCGGTCGACGTTCGCGGCCGGGTTGCGAATCGTTCGCGATCGTTCACCGCATTCGCCCCCGGGCACCGAGGTCGCACGAGTACCGTGCTCCTCGTGATTCGTACGAGGGTTGTCGTTCCCGCGTTGGCTGCCGGCGCTGTCGCCGTGATGATGTCGGCGTCCATCGTCGTCGCCGACGATCTCGTGCTGATCGACACCCCGGCAACCGCGCTAGAAACCGCCGTGCGCGGTGACTCGGAGCAGATTCGCCCGCAGGCGTCGACGGCGCGCTACCAAGTCACGATCACCACGACCTGGACGGCGGCGACCCATCCCGGCACGTTGCCGCCGGACCCGCATGTGTCGCCATCGGTTCTCGCCGCCCATGGCCGCCCGGGAGACCTCTTCGCCGCCGGCGCGCCCGCCTCGCCAGGCATCGAGATCATGGCCGAGCTCGGAGGCACGACGACCCTACTTTCTGAACTCGCGGCAAACCCGACGGTGAACAGTACCGACACCGGGCGTCGCATCGACACGGACACCGCCGCTGTTACCGACCAGCTCGTCGTCGACGTGACCCAGCAGAACGGCTACCTGTCGTTGGTCACGATGCTCGCCCCCAGCCCCGATTGGTTCATCGGATTTGCCGACGTGGCAGTGTTTGGGGCGAGCGGCTGGGAGCAGCGGATCGTGCTCGATCTGGGGAATTATGACGCCGGCACCGACAGCGGAGTCGACTTCACTTCGGGCAACATCGACACACAGCCGCCGCAGCTGATCTCGGGGCCGCGTGATGCACCGTTCCAGATAGCTGCCGGTCAGGGTCGTTTCGGCTTCGCGGTCATCGAGCGAATCGGCTGACCGTTCCCGCTGAGCGGGTGGCAAGATCGGCGGGTGCCAGGATGCCGACATGCGCGATGATGCGCGCCTGCGGGCTGCCGCGGCCCATGCGTTGACCGAGTCGGGGCGGCTTGCTCCGCCGGCTGAACTGCCGATCCATGCGCATCGCGCCGAGATCGTCGACGCCATCCGCGAGCACCAGGTGGTCGTGATCGCTGGCGAGACGGGTTCCGGGAAGAGCACGCAGCTCCCGAAGCTGTGCATCGAGGCTGGGCGTGGTGTTGCCGGAATCATCGGTCACACCCAACCTCGACGAGTCGCCGCGCGCGCGGTGGCGGAACGCGTCGCCCACGAGGTCGGTGCCAAGCTCGGCACGACGATCGGCTACTCAGTGCGCTTCGCCGACGAGGTCGGCGACGACACGCTCGTGCGGGTGATGACCGACGGGATCCTGCTCACCGACATCCAGCGCGATCCGCTGTTGACACGGTACGACACGATCATCGTCGATGAGGCGCACGAGCGCAGCTTGAACATCGACGTGATCATCGGGTACCTCGCCCGCCTGCTGCCCGAGCGCCCCGATCTGCGGGTGATCATCACGTCGGCGACGATCGACACGGAGCGGTTCGCCCGGCACTTCACGACCGACAACGCCCTGCCGGTCCCCGTGATTGCGGTGTCGGGTCGTTCGTATCCGGTCGAGGTGCGATACCGACCGCTCGTCGATGTCGACGGCAACGGCGATGTGACGGCCCAACGCGATCAGGTTGACGGCGTGTTGCTCGCGCTCGACGAGATCGAGCGCGATGAGCCCGGCGATGTGCTGGTGTTCCTCTCCGGCGAACGCGAGATCCACGACACCGCTGACGCCATCCGTCGCCGCGGAGGTGGACGGCCCGAGGTGGAGGTGTTGCCGCTGTATGCCCGCTTGTCGGCGGCCGAGCAGCATCGGATCTTTGACCGGCCGGCGAGTGCGTACCGACGTGTCGTACTGGCGACGAACATCGCCGAGACATCGCTCACCGTTCCTGGAATCCGGTTCGTGATCGACACCGGTACGGCGCGCATCTCCCGGTACTCACGCCGACTCAAGGTGCAGCGGCTGCCGATCGAACCGGTGTCGCAGGCATCGGCCAACCAACGCGCCGGGCGGTGCGGCCGCCTTGGCCCGGGCGTGTGCCTCCGGCTCTATGCCGAGGACGACTTCGCCGAGCGGCCCCACTTCACCGAGCCCGAGATCCTGCGCACCAGCCTGGCCGCGGTGATCCTGCAGATGTCATCCATCGGGATCGATGACCTCGAGGGGTTTCCGTTCCTCGAGCCGCCTGACGCCGCATCGATACGCGACGGCTATCGGCTGCTCGAAGAACTCGGTGCGCTCCGCGGCGAACGGCGTGGTTTGACGCGGATCGGTCGGCGGCTGGCGCGCCTGCCCATCGATCCGCGACTCGGTCGGATGATCCTCGAGGCCGACCGTCACAACTGTGTGCGCGAGGTCCTGGTGATCGCCGCTGGTTTGTCGATCCAAGACCCGCGCGAGCGCCCGGAGGAGCGTCGGGAACAAGCCGCCGAGCTGCACAACCGATTCCGCACTCCGGGGTCCGATCTGTTGTCGATGGTCGCCCTGTGGGACTACCTGCGCGGGTTGCAGCGCGAGCTATCGGGCAACGCCTTCCGCCGCCGGTGTCGCGCCGAGTTCCTGCACTACGTCCGTGTGCGTGAATGGATGGATCTGTTCAGCCAGCTGCGCCGTGTTGCCGGCAGCTTGGGCATTCGGCCCGGCACCGACGAGGGGCACCCGGATCGGGTGCATCGCGCAGTTCTCGCTGGCCTGCTGTCGCATGTGGGGATGCGCGACGGCGAGCGGCGCGACTTCATCGGGGCTCGACAATCGCGGTTCGTCATCGCTCCTGGGTCGGTCCTCACTCGCCGCCCGCCGCCATGGGTGATGGCCGCACAGCTGGTCGAGACCAACCAGCTGTACGCCCGACGTGTGGCGACGATCGATCCGTCGTGGATCGAACCCGCCGCCAAGCACCTCACCAAGCGCTCGCACGGCGAGGCTCGCTGGGACGAGCGCGGTGGCCGCGCGGTGACGACAGAACGAGTCACGCTCTACGGGCTGCCGATCGTGACGGATCGCGTGGTTGGTCTCGATCGCCTCGACCGGGATGTGGCACGGGCGTGGTTCATCAGCCGGGCGCTCGTCGCCGGTGAAGCCGATGCCGCGTGGCGCGAGCGTCAGCAGTTCCTGGCGCGCAATCGTCAGTATCTCGACGCCATGCAGCGGCGCGCTGACCGAGCTCGTCGCTCGTCGCTCGTCGACGACGAGGCGATCTACGAGTTCTACTCCCGTCGCATCGGTGACGACGTCGTGTCGACGCGCAGCTTCGATCGCTGGTGGAAGGACGTGCGCCACGACGAGCCCGACCTGCTCGAGCTGTCCGACGGGGCAATGCGCGCAGCGACGGCCAACCGCGACCCGCTGCCGACGCTCGGGGAGTTTCCCGACGCGTGGCGCCACGATGTGTCGGACACCCAGGCGATCGAGCTGCCGCTGACGTACCGCTACGCGCCCGACGAACCGCTCGACGGGGTGACGGTGCACATTCCGGTGTCGTCGCTCAACCAGTTGCGCGACCCACACTTTGATTGGCAGGTACCGGGTCACCGGCGAGCACTCGTGGAGACGCTGGTGCGGTCCTTGCCCAAGGCGATCCGGCGCGAGCTGATCCCGCTCGGCGACACCATCGACGATGTGGTCGCGGTGTTGAAGGAGCCGTCGGGTGCCCTCGTGGAGGAACTGGCCCAGCAGCTGTCGGCCCGCTCTGGTCGCCGAATCGCAGCCGATTCGTTCGACCCTGCAGTGGTACCTGACTACTTACGACTGCACATCGTGGTGTCGGACGATGCGGGCGACGTGTTGGCGGTTGGTGACGATCTCGACGCCTTGCGCGATCGACTGCGCAACGAGGTGCGTCGATCGATTGCGGCTGCCGCGCCGATCGAAGAGCGCCGGGGGATCACGTCGTGGGATGTCGGCGACTTGCCGCGCAGCGTCGAGTCGAGCGACCGCGCTCTCGACGTGCTCGGGTACCCGACGTTGCTCGACGTTGGCGACAGTGTGGCCCTGCGGGTGGTGTCGTCGCCCGAGGTGCAAGAGCGGGCGATGCGCGGCGGCGTGCGCCGCCTCCTGTTGCTGAACGGTGCGCCCGCCCCGTTGGCCGTCGTGCGGGCGGCCTCCAACGACGTCCGGTTGACGATCGCCCGCGGCGACCTACCGCTCGACGACGTCGCCGCTGATTGTGTCGCTGCAGCGGTCGACGCACTGCTCGCCGAACACGGTGCATTGCCGTGGACCGAGGCCGAGTTCGGCGCACTGCGGCGGCTGGTGCGCGATCGCGCCGACGTGCTGGCGGGACGAGCCCTCGTCGCCGCGGCGGCGGTGACTGCGGCCGCGGTCGAAGTTCACGAGCGCCTCGCTCGCTTGCACGCAGCGTCGGTGCGTGCGTCGGTCGACGATGCCAACGCTCACCTCGGGCGCCTCGTACGTCCGGGCTTCGTCGCCTCCGCAGGTGTCGATCGGCTTGACGACGTCGAGCGGTACGTGCGGGCGATCGCCTACCGGCTCGATCATCTCGCCGGCGCGGTCGAGCGCGATCGGCGACGGATGGCATCGGTGCACGCCGTCGAATCGCAGTTCGATGCGGTCGTCGCTCACGCTCGCGCCGGAGCGTTGTCGCCCGAGGTTGCGGCGGTGCGTTGGGATCTTGAAGAGCTGCGCGTGGCCACGTTTGCCGAACCGCTCCTGGTGCGCGGTCGAGCCACGAGTGTGGCCCGCTTGGAAGAGCGCATCGCGGCGCTGTAGCGCCGCTCGCTAGAACAGCCCGCTCGAGGCCGCGACGGCCGCGACCGAGCCGAGCACGATGGCGGCGAGTGCGAGCAGCACCACCACGCGGATCCGCGTTCGGCGCGCCGCCATGGCGGCCATCACGTCAGCTTGCGCGGCGTCCCATCTCGCCGCTTCTTCGTCGCCTCCACGTCGGCGAGCGTCCTCTCGCGCCTCGTCGTAGCCCGATGCCATGCCGTGGGCGATGGCGACGATCGCAGCGACATGGCCACGCACGTCTGCGGCTTCGGTCCAGGGATCGTTGCGGCGGTGATTACGCGGCGGTATCAGCCGAATCATGATCGAAGCGGTGCCGTTGCTCACCTCGATGTTTGGCCAGCCGTTCGGATACGTCTGCTCGATCCATCGCCGCATGTCGTCGGTGAGTGCAGCTCGTACGGCCTCGTCGGGAAACCCCTGCGTGAGGAATCGATCATCGAATGCGGCATCGCCGGTCGTTACGGTCGGCCAGCTCGACGATGTCCGCGACCGCAGATCGAGGCGCATGGCCATCGCTCGGTCGCCAATCGGGACGTCCACGTCGATGCCGCGGACCTCTCGGTGTTGCCCGACTTGTCCCTGGCCGCCGGCGATGCTCGGGCGGACGACGAGGTCGACGCCGTCGAAGCGCGCCGTGGCCGCATCGGGCGAGTACCAGTTGACGTCGTCGAACAGGTCGGCCACCACCGCAGCGACATGTTGACGGCGGTCACTCATCGGCAAGAGTCTCGCATACTGATTCTGCGGGCCGGATCTGATCAGAGCCGCGTGCAGAGGTGACGGCGTGGTGGCCCGTGGGCGTCGTAGTTTCAGCATCATGCGAGTCGTGGCGCTGAAGCCGATTGCCGCGTTGTCGGCCCCGGTCGTTGTCGCCGCACTCGTTCTGTCCGCATGCGGCAGCGCCGACGAGGGAGCGACCCTCCCGACGTTGGATGTGAGCACCGAGTCGACAGCGTTCATCGTGCGCATACCGCCGACCACGACCACAACGACGGCGCCGGCACAGGTTGTCGGCGACGACGCGGACGCTCCACGCACGGGCCCACAGGAATACACCGTGCAGTCCGGTGATTATCCGTTGAAGGTGGCGAGTGACTTCGACATCACGCTCGATCAACTCGTTGCGGCGAATGGCTGGGCGAGTGCCGACAACTTCCCGGCGCCCAACACGGTGATCCAAATTCCAGCACCGATCACGTCTGATGACGCCGATCAGAGCGGCACCATCGCCGGCGACGGTGTCGAGCAAGGCACCGTTGCCGCGACGGGCGATGAATGCGCGGTGCGCGAGTACGCGATCGAGGCGGGCGACACGAGCCGACTTGCCGTCGCCAACAAATTCAACATCACCGTCGACGCCCTCGACGCGGCGAACGCCGCAACGAGCGGGTACAACGCCTTCTATCCCGGACTGCTGATCGTCATCCCGGTGGGCAGCGACTGCTGAGCGTCGGCGTCCGTCCGCGGTCAGCGTTGCCAGCGGACTGCCGCCTGGCGAGCAGGCTGGGCGACGATCCGATGCGCGACGAGCGAAAGGAACGCGCAGTCGTCAGACGCACTGCCGTTCGGCCAGATCATCGCCGGGTCGAACCCCACGGGTTCGGGTACGGCCTTCACCTGTTCCCACGCGGTGTGTCGCTCGCCAGCGGGAACCCACCGTGCTTCGGCATCGATGGCGACGGTGTCGTGGGCCGGGTCCCAGTAGTGGCAGCTGACCGTCGGATGGGTGGCGAGGTGCCGGATCTTCAGCGGCGTCGGCCGTGCCGACACGAGCGCAGTGGGAACATCGGCGTTCCAGAACCACACCGGGTGCATCAGCCTCGTGCGCGGTTGGCCGTTGGGTCCAACCGTGGCGATCGTTGCCCAGACCACTCGCTCGACGATCGGTCGGGCGACCGACTCGACCAGCGACAGCGGTGCCGTGGATGACATTTCCACAACCTTAGTTGTGATTACAGAGATGCACAATATTGGTTGTGTACTTTCGGGCGGTGCCGGCTTCCCATGTTCCTGATCACCACGATGTCGTCCTGCTCCTGGAGGCGTGCGCGTCCCGACTCGGTGATGACGTGCTCGCACAGGTCCGGTCCGAGTGCGGCGACGACATCCGGTACCGCGATGGATATGTGTTTCAACATCTGCTCACCGGTCCGAAGTCGATCAGCGAGCTCGCCAATCGACTGGGCGTGACCCAGCAAGCCATGTCGAAACAGGTCGGTGACCTGCTGCGTCGGGACCTGGTCGTGAAGAACCGCGACCCGGCTGATGGACGGGCCTGGCTCGTGTCGCTCAGCGAACGTGGTCACGGCGTGATCAACGCCGGCCGGCGTGCACGAGCGTCGATGAGCGAGCAACTCGCTGCCGACCTCGGCGCCGACGTGACGGCGTATCTCGTCGAGGCTCTGTGGCGCCTGAGCGAGCAGACCGGGGCGATGGAGCACCTCCTGAGTCGACGGCTACGTCCCGAGGAGGCCCGGTGATGACCCCGTTCCGGGGCGCGCCCACCATGTGTTCGAGGGCCGCGGTGACGCTCGGGATCACCGCGAACCGTATGACGGCCTGCGCCGTACTGCTCGATGTACCGACCACAACGATGCATGATCACGACTGATCGAGGAGACCACCAGAATGCGCTCACCCCTGCTCGCCGCCCTTGCCGCTGCCACCATCGTGGTCGCCGCATGCGGCTCTGACGACGACAACGACACGACGGACACGACGACCGGAGTGACCGCCGCGGAAACCGATGCTGCTGGGCTCGTCACGGTCGTCGACTCCGAACTCGGCGAGATCCTCGCCGACGCCAACGGGTTCACGTTGTACGGGTTCACCGAAGACGTGGATGGCGTACCGACCTGCGAAGGCGGGTGCGCCGGCGCATGGCCGCCGCTGGTGCTCGAGTCGCCGGAACTGCCCGAGGGCCTCGATGCTGCAGTGTTCTCGGTGGTGGAACGCCCGGACGGTACACCACAACTGAAGGCCGGCGACTGGCCCCTGTACCGGTTCGCCAGTGACTTCGTCGCCGGCGACATCACCGGTCAGGACTCCGGCGGCGTGTGGTTCGTCGTCGCCCCTGACGGATCACTGATCGGCGTCTAACGATGTGGAGCCCCGCGTCGCGATCCGCGCAATGATGTGGATCGGCCGCGTGGGGACGCAGAGCACTCGGTCTCGTCGAGGTGGCGCGCCAATCGCGTGGTGTGCGGACCGGCTGCCTCAGGAGCGGTGATGGCGACACGGCTGATCAGGCGGAGCAGTGCTACCGCTGGATCGTCGGGAGCGAAGCGCCACGTGATCCCCGCCAGCGAGGCCAGCTCTGCGCCGCTCGCGGCGAGGAACGGGAGGATTGAGTCGTCGAGTTCGTGCACCTCGCGGGTGGCGAGCCGTGCGTTGACGTCGCGTGCGGTGACCTGCGGAGTGTCAGAAATGGGCCACTCGTGGCAGATTGGATCTGTCGTCGGCGCAGACATACCGCTAGTTTGTGGGGTCATGACGGTCCTTTCGAGATCCAATTCGGGATCCGTGGGTACCAATCGACTGGTCCATTTATTAGGCCAATGGTCGGGTGACACCGGACCGCTCTACCGCGCCCTCGGCGACCGGCTGGTTGCCTTGATGGCCGACGGCACGTTGCGCGCCGGCGAGCAGCTTCCACCTGAACGGGGGTTGGCGTCGGCGCTCGGGGTGTCGCGCGGCACGGTCGTGCGGGCGTACGACGCACTCGCCGAGGCCGGCGCGGTCCGGCGAGTGCAGGGCAGCGGCACCACCGTTGAGGGAACGCACCGGTCTGCCGGGCTGATGCCGCAGGACTTCATCGGCGAAGAGTTGTGGGAGTCACACCGCACCTCGATCGATCTGCTGAAAGCGGTGCCGCGGATGCTGCCGTCGGTGCGCGAAATGGTGAACACCATCGACCTCAACCAACACGCCGACGAGCTCGACGAAGCCGAGCCGCTCGGTTGGTGGCGCCTGCGCCAGGGCATCGCCGACCTGCACAGCCGTCAAGGTCTGCCCACCTCACCACATCAGATACTGGTGACCACGGGCGCCCAGCAAGCCATCTCGCTGACCATCTCGTCGA
>JBCCVW010000110.1:0-14831 GCA_039194665.1 Actinomycetota bacterium | reverse complement strand
GGCCGCTGGTGACCCGATCGAGATCAACCACGAGTACGCCACCTACACCCAGCAGAACACCGGCTTCCACGCCGCCGGATGGTTCAGCTTCCAACCGATGTGGGACGAGATCTCCCGCTCGGAACCGGAACTGTTCGACTGAGCTCAAACGAGTTCCGCGCTCCAGCGGTCGCCCGCTGGCTGAACACTGCACAGCCGGAGGCACTCTTCGTCCTCTCGGCGATCGCCCAATACATCGGTGCGGCCATCGCCGTGGTGCTGTTCGACGAGGTCGAACCACAGACCGTCGCTTGGTTCCGAGTGATCGGCGCCACGCTGGCCCTCCTTGCGATCTCACGCGGCTGGCGGCACGGGTGGACGCGCGAACAGCTCATCGCCGCCGGCGTGTTCGGCATCGCCACAGCGTTGATGAACACGTTCTTCTACCTGGGCATCGATCGCATTGACCTGGGCAAGGCGGTGGCCATCGAGTTCGTCGGTCCGATCGCCGTCGCCGCAGCAGCGACCCGGTCCGCGCGCAATGCGATCGCCTTGGCCTTCGCCGCTGGCGGCGTCGTGGTGCTCGGCGGCGGCGAAATCGATGGCAATGCCCTCGGACTGCTGTTCATCCTGTTGGCGTCCGCAATGTGGGCCGCGTACATCGTGGTCGGCTCACAGGTGGCGCAGCTCGACCGCGGCGTGGCGGGCCTCGGAGTGGGCCTGGCGATCGGCGCCCTCGCGACGACGCCGATCGGCGCACCATGGAGCGGTCCGGTGTGGGTCTCCCCCACCCTGTTGGCGCTGTGCCTCCTCGTCGGGGTGTTCTCCAACGCCATCGGCTACGGCATCGACCAGTTCACCATGCGACGCATCCCCGTCCGCCGCTTCTCACTGCTGTTGGCACTGCTCCCGGTCACCGCCGTCGCCATCGGCTGGATGGCCCTCGGACAGGTCCCGTCCACCGCCGAGTTGTTCGGTGTCGGACTCGTCCTCGTCGGTGTCGCGACACAGGAACGCGAGCGCCGCGACCGCGCCGAAGCCACCATCCTCACCGAACCGTCATGATTGTCGTCGGCTCACCGCGATCGCGCGAACCGCAAGTCCGGACGCCGACGACGCCAGCAGTGGCTCAGGGGCGGTCGCGCACTGCCGCTGTTACCCGCGGCGCCAGGTGAGTTGCAATGCCGGGCGTTCTGTTGATGCTCGGTTCTCTGTGCCGGAGTGCAGCAGATGCCCGCTGAACACGAAGGCCGTGCCCGCACGCGCCGTCAACGCGATCTCGTCCGGGTGGCTGGTGAGTGAGCCGGACTGTCGTTGGAGATCGGGGCGGCGGTGGCTCCCCGGCACGACGCGTGTGGCGCCGTTCGTCGTCGTGAAGTCGACGAGCGTCACGATTGCCGTCGCCACTCGGGCCGGACCATCGTCGAGCTTCGGCGCATCGTCGGCGTGCAGCTGCTGTGACCCGTACCCCGGCTGCGGACAGCGGTACGACGCCTGGTCGAGACGCGGCGCGGGACCCAGGATCTGGTGGACCACGTCGAGCACGACCGAGTCGTTGCACAACCGCCCGACCACGTCACACCGACGCTCGAGGGCGAACAGATGCCGCGTCCCAGCGGCGGGCTTGTCACCGGTTGCTCGCTCTGCAGCCGGAAGGGCGCAGAGCCCGCTGCAGCACTGCAATACGGCCGCGACCTCGTCCGATGACAACGCATCCGGAATGCCGACCCAGCCCGCACCGTCATCGAACACGCCGCTCACCGTATGGCGGCGTCGTCATCGACCCACGCGGAGTTTGTCGCGCGACGCGACCTGCGATCAGTCGAGACCTGGTGCGCAGAGCCCGTCGAGTTCCTTGATCTGAATCCGATCGCGGTTCCCATAGGTCACCTGGTTGCTCGGGTCCGGCTGCAGCTTGAACACGCGGAACTCCATCTCGGTCGTATCGACCGTGAGGATCCGCCCGATCAGCCCATCGCCGAGATCGAGAATCAGCTTGATCGTTTCCAGCGCCTGAATCGAGCCGATGATTCCGGGCAACACGCCGAGCACACCGGCCTCGGCGCAGCTCGGAGCGAGTTCGGCTGGCGGCGGCTCAGGCACCATGTCGCGGTACGTGGGCCCTGCAGTCGGATGGAACACGCTGACCATGCCCTCGAAGCGGAAGATCGACCCGTGCACCACGGGGATGCCGAGCTTCACGCTGGCGTCGTTGAGCAGGTAACGACTCGGGAAGTTGTCGGCGCCGTCGACGATCACGTCGTAGTCCGAGATGATGTCGATGATGTTCGTTGCGTCGAGGCGGGTGTCGTAGGTCACCACGTTGACGTCAGGGTTCAGCATCGTCAGCGTCTTCTTCGCCGAGTCGACCTTCCGATCGCCGACTCGATCCACGTTGTGCAGGATCTGTCGTTGCAGGTTCGACGAGTCGACCTCGTCCATGTCGACGATGCCGATCGTGCCGACGCCGGCGGCGGCCAGGTACAACGCCGCTGGCGAACCGAGCCCGCCTGCGCCGAGCATCAGGACCTTGGCGTCGAGCAGCTTGGCCTGTCCCTCGACGCCCACTTCGGGCAACAACAGGTGGCGCTTGTAGCGGTTGGTCTGCTCCGGTGTGAGCGAGGCCGGCGTCGTCCAGGCACGGCCCTCGTCCTTCCAGCGGCCGAAGCCGCCGTCCATCGACAACGCGTTCGAGTAACCCAGCTCGGCCAGCGTCTTGGCTGCGAACGCCGAACGCACGCCACCGGCGCAATACACCACGATTTCGGCGTCCTTGTCGGCGATCCGATTCTCGATCTGCGCCTCGAGATGCCCACGCGGGATGTGGATCGCACCAGCGAGTGCGCCCTCGTCGTATTCGTCGGGCTCGCGCACGTCGAGCACCGTGGCGCCAGCGGCGACCCGCTCGGCAGCGGTGGCGGTGTCGATCTCGTCGATCTCAGACTTGGCGTTGGCGAGGAGGTCGCGGAACGTGGCCATGGGAAAACCCTAACGTGAATGCCGATCGGATCGGTCGGGAATCGTGTACCTGAAACAACCGCATGCTGCGCCGGCGAATTCCTCGGCAGCGCTGGGTGCATCGTCAACTCGCTGGTTCGGTGACCAGGGCGGGGAGCACATCGCTGATCGAGCCGAGGAGCAGGTAGTCCGCGTAACGATCCATCCCGGTCTCGTCGCCGTTGACGATGATGACGGTGGCGCCCGCCGCCTTCGCCCGCGGTACGCAATTCGCCGCAGGGAACACGCTCAGCGTCGAGCCAACGGCGAGCAACACATCGCTCTCCTCACTCACTCGCAGCGCCCGGTCGATCACCTCGGGTACCAGTGCCTGACCGAAGCTGATCGTGTCGCTCTTCAGAATCCCGCCGCACACCAAACACGGCGGATCCTCCTCACCGGCGCGCACCCGCTCGAGCGTCTCGGCCATCGGGCGGCGGTCGTGACAGTCCCAACAGCGGGAGTACCAGATCGTGCCATGTACCTCGATCACCCGATCGGCGTCGTTGCCCGCCTTCTGATGGAGCCCGTCGATGTTCTGTGTCACCAATGCGTGCAGCTGGCCGCGTCGCTCGAGCTCGACGATCGCCGCGTGGCCATCGTTGGGTCGGGCATCCCACGCCGGCGTGGTCAGCCGGTTCTGCCATGCCGCCTGCCGCACCTCCGGGTCGTTGAGGTAGTACGAGATGTCGGATGCCTTTTCCGCCTTCGGATTCTTGGTCCACAACCCGTTGGGGCCGCGAAAGTCGGGAATGCCCGAGTCGGTCGAGATCCCCGCACCGGTGAGCACCACGACTCGCTGCGCACCGGCGATCACCTCCCGCGCGGCGGCAGTCATCGCAGGCAACGCCCCGTCTGACATCGACGTGACGCTACTCGCACAGAACGGCTCCGACCCTGCGAGACTGGGGGTGATGCGCTTTCTCATCGCCGTCGCCGCCGTGACGGCGATGCTCGGCACATCGACGCTGTGGGCAGCGCCATCGATCGACGACGTGGCCGTTTCGGCGGCGCCGACCGAACGAGCAGTACGCGACGTCCAGTGGCGCGACGGCGCGTCGTGCGACCTGGTGACCGTCGAAGCGCTGGCCGATCGACGACCGACGGTACGCCAGTTCGTCGTATCGGCGACCAACTCCTTCAGCGACACGACCGGCACCGTCTTCGTCGCGGTCCGGCGCAACGATGGCTCGTGGGCCTGCCAGACCGAATCCCAGGTGGCGCGCTTCGGACGGACGGGCACCCGCCCGCTCATCGAGCGACGCTCGGGCGATGGCACGACGCCAGCTGGTGTGTTCCCGCTCGGCGAGGTCACGGCATGGGACGGCGAGCAGGTCAACGTGTTCGGCAACCGACCCGACCCCGGGGTGCGCAACGGCGTGGCCTACCGCGATGTGCAGCCGCAGGACTGTTGGGGAGCAACACCCAACACACCCGACTACCAGCGGCTCGTCGCCCGCCCGGGTTGTCCTGGTCCGAACGACGAGTGGCTTCCTCGATTCGGCGACGTCTACGCGCACGCCGCGGTGATCGGCGCCAACCTCAATCCGGTCTCCGGCGACGAGCCCGGTGAGCCGCCGTTTGCCGCGGCGATCTTCCTCCACCGCCACTCATATGCCGCCGATGGCAGCACGCGACCAACCAGCGGCTGCGTCTCGCTTCCGCTCGGCGAGCTGGTCACGACGATCCGTTTGCTCGACCCGCGCCTCGAGCCGCACTTCGCCATCGGCCCGACCGACTGGCTGCGCACCAGCGCATAGGGCACGCACCCCTCATCGATCACCACTTCCGAGCCTCGGTGCGTCCACCGCGTGTAAGGCGCGCTTCGCCCGGCCGTCAGGACGGTTGACGAATTGGAGGACCTGCCATGTCGATCTCTCGAATCACCGCACTTGCTGCACTGCTGATCACCGCTCCACTCATTGCGGCGCCCGTCACCGCTGCAGCCGGCCCGCTCGACGGCGGGCGCGGCGACACCGCTGAACACTTCTCCAGCTCCACCCCCCGACACGAAGACATCCCGACGTGCCGAGGCGTGCCCGCAACCCACGTGAACGAGGACGGCACCGCCGACGATGACGTCATCGTGGTGACGGACGCGAGCGTGTCGATCAACGCGTGGAACGGCGACGACGTCATCTGCGTGTCGACGGGTCACGGATACGGCGCCACGGTCGATGCCGGGAACGGCGACGACTCGATCATCACCTACAGCGGCGAGAACTTCATCTACGGAGGCGCCGACGACGACTCGATCATGTCGAACGCCGCCGATCATCTGCTCGACGGCGAGTCGGGTGACGACAACATCTACATCGGCCAGCATCCCGTCGCCGCCGTCTATGGCGGCGACGGCAACGACCGCATCTTCGGAAGCCCATTCGCCGACACGATCCACGCGGGTGACGACAACGACTTGGTGATCGGGTTCGGCGGCAACGACACCGTGCAAGGTGGCGACGGCAACGACCGGCTCGAGGGTCGTGCGGGCGCCGACGATCTCGATGGCGGCCCAGGCTCGGACACGTGCGTCGATCAAGCTGCCCCGGCGACGACGTTCACCAGCTGCGAAGCGAGTGTCGGCGTGCTCTTCGACGGCGGTTTGGGATTCGCCACCTGATCGTCGAGGTCGGCCCCGCTCGATCGGGCTGACCGGTAGCGTCGTATCGGTGTCAGAACAGGTGATCACCGAGGCCGCGCGGAGACGCACGTTCGCCATCATCAGCCACCCTGACGCGGGCAAGACGACACTCACCGAAAAGTTCCTGCTGTACGCAGGTGCCATCACTGCGGGTGGCGCGGTCAAAGCCCACGAGGGGCGCCGCGCGGCCACGTCGGACTGGATGGACATGGAACAGAAGCGCGGGATCTCGATCACGTCGACCGCGCTGAACTTCCCGTACCGAGACCACGAGCTGAACCTGCTCGACACGCCGGGCCACCGTGACTTTTCCGAAGACACCTACCGCGTGTTGGCGGCGGTCGATGCAGTGGTAATGGTGCTCGATTCGGCCAAGGGCATCGAGCCGCAAACACTCAAACTCTTCGAGGTGTGCCGGTCGCGCAACCTGCCAGTGATCACCTTCCTCAACAAGTTCGATCGACCGAGCATGGATCCGCTCGAGCTGCTCGACCAGATCGAGGACCAGATCGATCTGCGGCCCACCCCGGCGACGTGGCCGGTCGGCACGCACGGCGACCTGCGCGGCGTCATCGACCGTCGCTCCGAGGTGTTCACGCGCTACACCCGTACCGCCCGAGGCGCCCAAATCGCTCCCGAAGAGGACGTACCCGCCGAACGCGCCGCCGATGAAGAGGGTGCTGCGTGGGAACAGGCGGCGGAGGAGATCGAGCTACTGACGGCGATGGACGCCGACGTCGATCTCCCCAGTTTCCTCGCTGGCGAGTCGACCCCGGTGTTCGCCGGATCGGCGTTGACGAACTTCGGCGTCCGCCACCTGCTCGACGCCGTGGTCGATCTCGCCCCGGCACCGACGCCGCGCGACGATCGCGACGGCAAGCCCCGTCACCTCGACGAGCCGTGTTCGGCGTTCGTGTTCAAAGTGCAGGCCAACATGGACCGCAACCACCGCGATCGCATCGCCTTTGCGCGGATCTGCTCGGGACGATTCGACCGCGGCATGGTGATGACCTGTGCGCGCACCGGCAAACCATTCGCCACGAAGTATGCGTCCACGGTGTTCGGCGCCGAACGAACCACCATCGACGAAGCCTTTCCCGGCGATGTCGTCGGCCTGGTCAACGCCACAGGACTGAACATCGGCGACTCGCTGTTCGACGAGAACGGCGCGGCGGTCGAGTTTCCCGGTATCCCACAATTCGCTCCCGAGGTGTTTGCCACTGCGCACCCGGTGGATACGGGCAAGTCGAAGCAATTCCGCAAAGGACTCGATCAGCTCGACGAGGAGGGCGTGGTGCAGGTCCTGCGCGATCCCGACTGGGGCGACGCGTCACCGGTGCTCGCCGCCGTCGGTCAGCTGCAGTTCGACGTGTTCGCCAACCGGCTCGACATCGAGTTCAACGCGCCGATCGAGCTGTCATCGGCGCCGTATCAGGCGATCCGACTCACCGACACGCAGTCGGCGAGCACGCTGCGCGAGAAGCCCGGTGTGCGCATCCTGGCGCGCAACGACGGCGCGTTGGTGGCGCTGTTCGAGAACAAGTACGCCTTGCAGCGGATCGAGCAGAACGAACCCGAGCTGGTGCTCGATCACATCATCGCCGGCTGACCGGCGATTGCGGATGCCAGCTTCGCTGCGTGCCCACCTCGTAGGGTGCCGTTCATGACCAGCGCCATCGCCCGCCTCGTCGGCGGTGTGACCGTTGTGTGCGGCTCGTTGCTGCTCGCCGGCACCGCTACCGCGACGACGCCCGACACCACCGCAACGCCCGACACCACCGCCGCCCCGGCAACCACCGCAGCACCCGCCACCACGGCTGCACCCGACAACGGCGGCAGCGACATCGACTGGGGGCCGATCGCCATCGTCGCCGCCTTGGCCATCATCCTCATCGCCATCCTCGCGGCGCTGGCCTCCCGCCGTCGCCCGTCGGAAGTCTCCTCGACCGCCAGCGCCCCGCGCAGCAACAGCTACGAGATCGAGCTCCTCGGCACCGCGCAGTGGTTCCACGACCAGCTGTCGCTCGAGCTACAGGCCGCGCCACCAGAACAGGCCGCGCAGCGGTGGTCGGTCGACCGCAGCCGAGTCGACGGCATCGTGATCGGCGCACAACAACAAGCAGCACGTGCCAACCCGGAGGCATGGAGCCGGCTCGGACAGTCGGTGTCGCTGCTCTCCGGCGCCCTCGACACGTCGATTCAGCTGCGCAACCAGGAGAACCCCGACGCCACGCTGGTCGCCGAGTCGGTGCAGGTGGTCAACCGCCGGCGAGCCGAACTGCAGTCGCTGCTGTCGGCCCTGGCACCGCTCGTACGCGGCGGATGACGGACCGCTGATGACGGATCTGTCCGGCCGGCACGTGCTGGTCGTCGGCGGCACGGGCACGATCGGCACCGCCGTTGTCGCTGCCGCCAGCAACGCCGGGGCACGAGTCACGGCGACCGGGCTGTTCGAGCACGAGATCGCCGGTCGCGACGGCGATACAGCGTCGTGGTCGACGTTGGACATCACCGATCAGGGCGCCGTGCTCTCCTTCGTCGACGAACTCGACGACGTGACCGACATCGTCTCGGCCGCTGCCGCCCGCCCGTTCGCCGGGCTGATGGACATGGCCGACGACGACCTCACTGCGCTGGTCGACTCCAAGTTGTGGGGTTCGTTCTGGCTCGGACGTGCCGCCGGCCGGTCCCTTCCGGATGACGGCACGCTCACGTACATCTCCGGACTCCTCGCCGACTACCCCGATGCCGCAGCGCCCGTGGCTGCCGTCAGCGCTGCGGTCGAGTCGCTGGCCGCCGGCCTTGCCGTCGAACTCGCCCCGCGGCGTGTCAACTGCGTGTCACCCGAGGCGCTCGGGTCGACCGGACGAGGCACACACGCCGGCTCGGGCGACGATGTCGCTGCCCTGATCGTGGCGCTGATCACCAACCCCTGGATGTCCGGTTCGATCGTGCCGATCCACGGCGCCGCAAAGCCGTGACCACCGGCTGACCGCGGTGCGGGCACGGTCCTCACCAGGAGCCAGAGCTCCCGCCGCCGCCGCCTCCGCCGACACCGCCGCCGGAGAACCCGCCACCGCCGCTGCCGCTCGACGAGGGCGCCGTGTAGGTGGAGCGGAAGGCACTCGAGTTCGTCGAGATCAGCAGCGGACCGTGCAGCGCCACGCTTCGATCGGGGATGTTGCTCGATTCGACGGCACGCTTCCAGGCATCGGCGGCGTCGAGCGCGACCGCCCAGGCGCTGTACTCGCGCAGCAGCCCGTGCTCCCACGCCCATTCGACGTGGCGCCCCTCACTGGCATCGAGGAACCGCCGGAACGACTCCGTTCGGAGCGTCAGCGCCGAGCCGGTCGCGGTACGTGCCGGGAGCAATCGGCGATAGGCGATCAGCGCCACCGCCGCCGGCACGAGGATCCCGAGCAATACCGCCAGCCACGGTGCGGCCAAGAGCGGAATGAGATTGGGCAACGCGGCCGCAAGGATATTCACCCCGAACACCACGATCACGATGGCGAACCCCAGGAACGAACCGAGTGAGCGGCGATCGAGACCACCTGCACCCGGCCCGCGGTCCCACCATCCCGACTGTCCAGCAAAGCGATCCTGCTCCTTCCTGATCGCCGACCACGTCGTGGTGAAGTCCTTGTCGTACGTGCCGAGTTCGACATCGCCCTTGGCGAACAGCCGGTCGAGGTGCCCGTGGTCGACAGCATTCAATCGCGCCTCGGTATCGCCGCGCCGAAGGGTGAGGCCATCGGACCCATCGCGATCGGCGATGATCGCGCCGCGGGCGATCATCTCCGAGAACCACGCCGACACCGAGTCGTTGCCGACGCGCTCGTGCAGCAGCAGGGTTCCCTGCCATGGCTCGACACCTCGCGGTGGCGCGAACTCGATGGTCGCCATGTCGGACAAGCGCGAGTCGGGGACGCGATAGGTCGGCACGTCGGCGATCGGGTCACCCAGCTGGGGAACCGGCAGATCGCCGTATGCCGCGCTCGCCGCGCCACCGGCGACCACCTCGTTGCTCCCGTACCAGCGGCTCCAACGGAAGACAGCGACGGCGACGATGACGCCCGCCAACGCCACGACGATCGCCAGCGGTGACGGGCCGGACGGCACTCGGCTCGGCACGGCTGGCTCGGCGGGCACAACCACATCGGTCCGCCCGTTGAGCACACCGCCCACCGTGATCCCCTCGCTCGGCGCCAACGGTTCGATCACCGTCACCCAGTTGCCGTTCGACTGTTCGACCAATTCGCATCCGCCAAACGAACCAAACGTCCCCGTGTCGCAGTCCGTGGAGGCGAAGTCGAAGCCGGTGAGCACGACCTCAAAGCGGGCGGTTTCGAACGTCTCCGACGTGCCGATCACGTCGAGGGCAAGCACACCGCTGTCGAGCATCGCATCGGGCAGCGTGTACTCGAGTACGTACCGATGGCGTCCGGTGAACGTCACCGCTGGGTCACCGAGCCGAATCCGCGTGTCACCGCCAACTTGCACCACGTTGATCTCGGCGATGGCGTCGGGCGATGAGGCCACGATGTCGTCGGGAATGCCGAAGTCGTTTGGCACGATGCGCTGGTATCCGCGCCGCTCGTTCGGCCCGAAGTCGATATCGACCACCTCGCGGATTCGAACCCCGTCGCCGACGGGCTGCACCGTGACCTGCTTGGCGTCGAACGACTCCGGACGAAAGCGGGCGTCATCGCCGCCGCCGATCACCCGAGTGGCCGCGAGCAGTGTCATCACCACGATGGAGATTGCGACCGCGATGTGGTTCCAAGCCGTGACCTTGTGGATCATCTCGCCAGTCTCGCCGGACGATGCGGGGCAAACCCGGATCGTCTGGCGATGTCGCTGCGCGGACTCGCCGAACGCCGGCTCCCCGTACGGGAACCGGACTACCCGGCCGGTGACCCAGCGAGGTCGCGCAGGACCCGTTCGCTGGCCGCGTCAGCGGGGAGCAAGGTCTCGAGGCGAATCTCCGAGACGGTGATGTCACGCGCCGCCGTCAACGACATCACCGTCGTGTACAGCCGCAGCAACCGTCCATCGACCAGGACGTGCAGCTCCGTCAGGAGTTGGTCGCCGCCCGACACGGCAACGTCGGGGAGCGCATCCATACCCGGATACCTCCGCACCTCATCGGCCAGTGCTGCCAACTCGCTGTCGCTCGGATCGAGTTCGCACTCCCGCCGAAGTCGATCGACGAGCGACGCGGCCACGACCGGCCAGTTGGGCACGTGGCGTTTGAGACCTTCGGGGTGCAGGGCCATGCGCAAGATGTTGCCACCGAACTCGAGCGCCAGGCCGGGGTCGACGAGCAGCATCGTCATCATCGCTGCCGCCTCGTTGCTCAGCTGTAGATTCCAGCACCGATCGACGACGTAGGCCGGGAACGGGTGATGTGCGTCGACGAGTCGCTGCAACGATCGCCGCAGGTCTGCGAGACCGTCGCCGTCCATCGGCTCTTCGCTGTGCGCGGGCGCGAACCCGGCTGCGACGAACAACGAGTTGCGCGCCCGCAGCGGCACGTCGAGGGCGATCGACAAGTGCTCGATCATTTCCGGACTCGGTCTGCTCCTGCCGTTCTCGAGATAGCTCAGGTGTCGCTGCGATACCTCCGAGCGCAGCGCCAGCTCGTGCTGGGAGAACCGGCGCTCAGTGCGCCACCGCTTGAGTTGGACGCCGAAACGGCGAGGATCGGTCTGCACTGCCATCGGCGACGAAGCTACGACGGTGACCGCCGTCCGTCGATGACCTCCGAGGTCATCGATGCTGTGCGCCGATGCACCCGCACCATTGCGTTCCGCTTCGATGATCGAGTCGCCCATGTTCTGCCACCGGCTCTTCTCCCGCTCCACGTGGCCGGCCCGTTCGGGCCCAGACCATCTCGTGAGGAACGAATCCGCATGCACGACGCCGCTCCACCACCGATCACGCCCCACACCGGCGAGGAATCCCCGCCGAACGAGGCCACGGACGCGAGTCCATCCGCCGACACACTGGTGACGATCCGACCGTGGATCGATCCGTTGGTCGACGACGCCGGCTTCGATCCACGGTCGCGCTACGTCGAAACGTGTTGGCTCGGGGTGCTCGGACCCACTGCCACCTGGCTACTCCGCCGACTCGTCGACGGACTCGACCGCGAGCCCGAGGGGTACACGGTCGACCTCACCGCGACGGCACGCTCGATGGGCCTCGGCTACCAGCCCGACCGCCCGACCTCTCCGTTCGGACGCGCCCTTCAACGCTGCGTGATGTTCGGCGCAGCGCACGCACTCTCCGACGGGTACGCGGTGCGCCGCAGACTTCCTCCGGTGACATCTCGCCATCTGCGCCGACTGCCGAACAGCGTGCGTGAAGCGCACGACGCATGGACCACCGCGGTGGTCACCCTCGACGGTTTGACCCGCGCCCACCGACTCGCGATGGCACTGCGTGAGTGCGGGGACGACGTTGCGGTGATCGAACATCACCTCGTAGCGCTCGGAGTCGACCAGGCCACGGCGGCGACCGTTGCCGACAACGAACGGCTGACTGCCGCGCAGGCCGGGGCTGCACCCTGAGCAGGGACGCATCCTGGCGATGACCCCGCAGGTCATCGCCAAGATTCATCGGAGCTGCGCATGCTCCACGTCATGAGCGACGCCGCACGACCCGCCACGACATCCGCCACCGTCACGCACGAAGCGGGCACGGTGTCCACGCCAGTGGACACGCATGCTGTTCGCCGGCTGCGCATTGCACTGGGCGCGAACGAACTGTTCTCGGCGACCACCGGGGCGACTGCGCTCATCGCCGCGTCGCCACTGGGCCGCTTCTTCGACATCGATGATGTCATGGTCCGCGTGATCGGCCTGGCGCTGGTCGTCTTCGCCGCGGCGCTTGTGGTCATTCGGCGCATCGCTGACCACGCGGTGCTACGCGCATGGGCAATCGCAGTGTCGATCGCCGACATCGCATGGGTGATCGGCACGATCGTGGTGATCGCCAGCGGCGCCGTGTCGTCGGGAGGAGCGATCCTGCTCGCGGCGATCGCTCTGGTTGTCGCTGACCTGGCGGCGGCGCAGCTCTATTACCGAGCGCGCTCCTGTTGAGCAACCGTGCCGCGCTACACCAGCTCGTTCAGCGCGGCAGTGGCCGCGGGATGCGGCTCGTCGCCGAGCTCGCGCTGCAGGCGGTCGAGTTCGGCGGCCAGCTCGCGAGCGACCTCGCGATACGGAGGCTCAAAAATCACGTTGTGGAGCTCCGCCGGGTCAGCCTCGAGGTCGAACAGCTCCCACTCAGGCGGGTCAGCTGGCTCGTTCGCCCCGGGCTGGTCGAGTGGGTCGTTGTAATAGCCGATCAGCTTGTGCTGATGCGTGCGCACGCCGTAATGCGCCGGGACGAGGTGAATGCCATCGCGGTGCATCCAGTACCGGTAGTACATCGACTGCCGCCAATCGTCGGGGCGCTCACCAGCCAACAGTGGAACGAGGCTGGCGCCTTGCATCGACGCCGGCACATCGAGTCCGGCAACCTCGAGCAGCGTGGGCGCGACGTCGACGTTGAGCGCCATCTCGGCGGTATCAGAACCCGCCTCCACCACACGCGGATAACGAACGAGGAATGGCATCGCCAACGACTCCTCGTACATCATCCGTTTGTCGAACCAGCCGTGGTCGCCGAGGAAGAAGCCTTGGTCGGACGTGTAGATCACGATGGTGTCGTCGGCGAGTCCGTTGTCGTCGAGCCAGTCGAGGATGCGGCCGACGCTGTCATCGATTGCCGCCACGACCCGGAGGTAATCCTTGATGTACCGCTGATACCGCCAGCTGACCTCTTCGTCGGGGCGCAAGCCGGGGGGCACCGGGGCCTTCAGGTCAATGATCGGATCGAGGTCCATGATGCGCATGCGCATCGCCTGCACAACTTCGGCGCGACCGACGTGATCGTCGAACAACGTGTCGGGCTCCGGGATGTCGACGTCGTCGTACATCGTGAAGTGACGAGGCGCTGGCTCCCACGTGCGGTGCGGGGCCTTGTGGTGACACAGCAGGGCGAACGGACGGTCAGGGTCGCGGCGTTCGAGCCAGCGCAGCGAGTCGTCGGTGATCAGGTCGGTGACGTAGCCACCGCGCTCGACGATCGTGTGTCCGCGGCCGTCCGGACGGGGCTGCAGCATGATCGGATTGTGGTAGTGGCCCTGTCCTGGAAGTACGCGCCATCGATCGAACCCGGTCGGGTCGTGTTCGGGGCCGTGCCCGAGATGCCACTTGCCGAAGATCGCCGTCTGATAGCCAGCGGCCTGCAACCGCTTGGGGAACGTGTCGAGCCGGTTGTCCATCGGCGTGATCAACGTCGTCACGTCGTTGACGTGGTTGTACGTTCCGGTGAGGATCGATGCCCGGCTCGGGGTGCAGATCGAGTTGGTGCAAAAGCACGAGTCGAACCGCATGCCCTCGTCGGCAAGGCGATCGATGTTGGGCGTCGTGTTGATCCGCGAGCCGTATGCCGAGATCGCATGAGCGGCGTGATCGTCGCTCATGATGAACACGATGTTGGGGCGCCGGGCGCCGCTGTCAGCCAATGGTCGCGGTCAGGTGGTGGCGTCGGGCGCCGAGAAGTTCGTCGCCAGCTCGATCAGCGTGCGCGTCCCGAACCCCGTTGCTCCCTTGGAGTAGATGCCCCGGTCGGCGTCGACCTTCATCGGTCCGGCGATGTCGAGATGGGCCCACGGCACGTCGCCGGTGAACTCGCTGAGGAAGATCGACGCAGTGATCGCCCCGGCGTACGGACCGCCGATGTTGCGCATGTCGGCCACGACCGAGTCCAGCATCTTGCGATAGCGGCTGCGTTCAAGTGGTAGCTGCCACAGGGGCTCGTCGACCGCGTCACCACTGGCCTTGACCTGATCGATGAACGACTGGTTCGAACCGATCAACGCCGCCACTTCCGGCCCGAGCGCGGCCAGCGCCGACCCGGTCAAGGTGGCGATGTCGACGATGGCGTCTGGCGCCTCCTCGACAGCGAGCGCCAGCGCATCGGCCATCACGAGCCGGCCTTCGGCGTCGGTGTTGTGGATCTCGACGGTTTTGCCGTTGCGCATCGTGAGGACATCACCGAGCTTCAACGCACTACCCGACGGCATGTTGTCGGTACACATCAAGAATGCCGTGACCTTGGTACGGCCACTGAGTGCCGGCAACGTCGACATGGCGGCGAG
>JBCCVW010000109.1:0-14900 GCA_039194665.1 Actinomycetota bacterium | reverse complement strand
CCCGGCGGCAAGGGTGAACGACTGCTCAGCGCCGGCGTCGGCGGCTCCCGTCACGGAGGTGTGCACCACCACCTGACGCTGATCGTCGCTGTCGACACGGGCGACGAGTCGGAGGTGGGCGCGTCGATGATCGGCATCGCGACAGATCACACGGAGCCGATCGATACGCGCTGGCCCGGTCTCGTACATCAGGACCGGTCGCCACAGTCCGCCGGGGTTCGGTGCATCGAGGTGCGGCTGCAGTACTCCGGTCAGATTGCGGCGGCCGCGCGCCCCTTGGGGGGCGCACGTCACCTCGACGGCAACGGTGTGCTCGTCGGTGAGGCGGCTCAACGCCGTGATGTCGAAGGTGTGCGGGCTGAAGTAACCCTCCGGATCACCCAGGTACGCGCCGTCCAGCCATACGTCGGCTTGGTACATCACGCCGTCGAGCGTGAGCCATCGTCGGCGCCCGGGTTCAGGCGGGGCGGCGTGCACGCTGCCGCGGTACATGACGGGTCCGTCGTATCCGGCGAACCGCGCAGTGTGTACCCACTGGCCGGGAACCTCGATGGGGTGCCAATCGAAGTCGTCGGCGCGTGGATCGCTGTCGAGGCCGTGACGGCGGACGTCATCGTCGGCTTCCACGGCGAGCCAATCCGCGCGCAACTCCATTGCGGCCGAGCGTACCCACGCGCTCCGCAGCACGGTCCTGTCGTCGCAGCGCTAGGTTCGCTACATGACTGCGCGTCCCGCCACTCTCGGTGAACTCCGCTCATCCGGATGGGTCTCTCGACCTGTCAAGCAAGAGGTGCGCGAGCATGCGATCGAACGGGTGGCCAACGGCGAGCCGCTGTTCGCCGGCGTGGCTGGTTACGAAGACACGGTGATGCCGCAGCTCGAGAACGCGCTGCTCGCCGGGCACGACGTGATCTTCCTCGGCGAGCGGGGACAGGCCAAGACGCGCATGATCAGGTCGTTGACTGGGCTGCTCGATGAGTGGATGCCCATCGTGGCGGGAAGTGAAATCAACGACGACCCGTATGCCCCAGTGTCGCGCCAGGCGCGCGACCTGGTCGAGGAGAAGGGCGACGCTACGCCGATCGCGTGGGTCCACCGCGATCAGCGATTCGGCGAGAAACTGGCGACCCCCGACACCTCGATCGCCGACCTGATCGGCGAGGTCGATCCGATCAAGGTGGCTGAGGGCCGCTATCTGTCCGACGAACTGACCCTCCACTACGGGTTGGTGCCGCGCACCAACCGTGGAATCTTTGCCATCAACGAGCTCCCCGATCTGGCCGAACGCATCCAGGTGGGCATGCTGAACGTGCTCGAGGAGCGTGACGTGCAGGTGCGCGGTTACAAGATCCGCTTGCCGCTGGACGTGATGCTGCTGGCGTCGGCCAACCCCGAGGACTACACCAACCGTGGTCGGATCATCACGCCGCTCAAGGACCGCTTCGGTTCGCAGATCCGTACGCATTATCCGCTCGAAGTCGACACCGAGGTCGAGATCATGCGTCAGGAGGCCGCGCCGCTCGACGTATCGACCGCCGCCGGCGACGTACATGTCGACGTGCCCGAGTATCTCGCCGATGTGGTCGCAACGTTCTCCCATCTGGCGCGTTCGAGCAATCAGGTCAATCAGCGCAGCGGGGTCAGCGTCCGCCTCAGCGTCAGCAACTACGAGGCGCTCGCGGCGAATGCGCTGCGTCGGGGCCTGCGCGGCGGCGAGCGATCGATCGTTGCCCGCGTCGATGATCTCGACGCGCTCGCGGCCAGCTCGATGGGCAAGATCGAGATCGAGACGCTCGAAGAAGGTCGCGAGGGAGCGATCATGGACAGTCTCGTGAAGGGGGCGGTGCTCACGGTGTTCAAGGAGGTCGTGCCGCCCGAGCTCACCCGGGCGGTCGTCGACTCGTTCGAGGAAGGCGTCGTGGCGCACACCGGCGAAGCGATATCGAGCGCCGACTTGGCGCAGTTGGTCGACGAGGTACCTGCGTTGCGCGAACCCGTGAATAGGCTCGCCGCAGGCGACGAATCACCGGCGGCGATTGGCGCAGCGGTGGAGTTCGTCCTGGAAGGTCTGCACCTCAGCAAGCGGCTGAACAAGGACGCGATGGGCGCCCAGGCCACCTATCGCGGCCGCACCTGATCACCCCGTAGCGTGACCGTGTGCTCTGCGCGTTCGGTCCGGACTTTCCGTTCGATTTCCACGATTGGGTCACGCACCCGGCTGGGACCGGTCGGGTGCCGGTCGACGCATGCGGGACGCGGGTGGCCATCGTCGGGGGCGGAATCGCCGGGCTGGTGGCCGCCCACGAGCTGGTGCGGCTCGGCCTGCAACCGGTGGTGTACGAAATCGGTCGGCTCGGCGGCCGGCTGCGGTCGGAACCATTCGGTGGCGGAACCGGAGCGGTAGCCGAACTCGGCGGCATGCGCTTCCCGCGCTCGGGCGCGACGTTCTTCCACTATGTCGATCGATGCGCCCTCGACACACGTCCGTTCCCGAATCCGCTCACCCCTGCGGCCCCGACAACGCTGATCGAGCTCGCGGGTCAGGCGAGCTTCGCCCGCACGCTCGATGACCTGCCCGACCTGTTCCGCGAGGTGGCTGCCGCGTGGGACGACGCGGTGCGCCGACATGCGTCGTTGTTGGAGATCCAAGACGCGATGCGCCGCCGTGACCACGCTGCGGTTGCGGCGATCTGGCGACCGATCGTCGAACGCTGGGACGACCGCACCTTCTACGACTTCGTCGCTACCTCAGAGGCGTTTCGGGCGCTGTCGTATCGCCACCGTGAGGTGTTCGGCCAGGTCGGCTTCGGCACCGGCGGCTGGGACGCTGACTTCCCCAACTCGATGCTGGAGATCCTGCGCGTCGTGATGTGTGAGTTCGAGGAGGATCAACAACTCATCGTCGGGGGTGCCGAGCAGGTGCCGCGCCGGCTCTGGGAGTTGCCCGTGGCGGCTCCCGCTCACTGGCCCGCCGGGACGTCTGTTGCGGACGTGCATCCTGGTCGGGCCACCCGTCCCGGTGTGGCGTCGATCCGCCGTGACGGCGAGCGTCTCGCAGTGACCGACCGGTGGGGAGCGACCGAGTCGTTCGACGCCGTGTTGGTGACGTGCCAGAGCTGGCTGTTGACCACCAACATCGATGTCGAGGAGTCGCTGCTGTCGCACGACGTGTGGATGGCCCTCGACCGGACGCGCTACACCCAATCGTCGAAGACGTTCGTGATGGTCGATCGACCCTTCTGGAACGACGTCGATCCGGCCACCGGACGCCCGGCCATGTCGATGACCTTGACCGATCGCAACACCCGAGGCACGTATCTGTTCGACAGCGGGCCCGACCAGCCCGGTGTGATCTGTTTGACATACGCATGGATGGGCGATGCGATGAAAGTGCTGCCGAAGAGTGCCGAGGAGCGGGCCGCGTTGGCCATCGAGACGCTCGAGCGGATCTACCCGACCGCCGGGCTGCGAGAGCATGTCGTCGGCGACCCGATCACCATCTCGTGGGAGGCCGACCCGAACTTTCTCGGCGCATTCAAGGGGGCGTTGCCTGGGCACTATCGCTACAACCACCGGATGTACCGGCACTTCATGCAACACGATCTGCCTGCGCAGGAGCAGGGTCTGTTTCTCGCGGGCGACGACGTGTCGTGGACGCCGGGCTGGGCTGAGGGAGCGGTGCAGACCGCGCTGAATGCTGTGTGGGGCATCGCCCACCGCCTGGGTGGCATCACGCATGCCGATAACCCTGGTCCGGGCGACGTGTGGGCTGAGCGCGCCCCCGTTGCGCTCGCCGATTGACATGGCGGTTTTGAGCTGGCTGGTCGACGTGGCTGACTGACATGGTCGCGATCACGATCGACGACTACCTCGAGGCGGACGCCACTGCGCTGGCGGCGATGGTTCGTCGCGGCGACGTCTCCGCGTCCGAACTCCACACTCTCGCTGCACAGCGTTACGCCGAGATCGATCCACAGATCCACGCAGTGGTCGAGTGGTACGCCGAACCCGACCCGATAGCGACCACCGACGGGGTGTTGGCTGGCGTCCCGTTCTTGCGTAAGGACTATGGCTCGACCGAAGCCGGTCGTCTGGTCGAGATGGGGTCCCGCCTTGCACGCGGGGTGCGCGCGGCGTACACCAGTCCATATTTCGCCCGGCTGCGTGCCGCCGGCGCACACGTGCTCGGACGCACTGCGGTACCCGAGCTGATCCAACATGGCTCGACTGAGTCGCACGTGTTCGGACAGACTCGCAACCCGCTCGACCACACGCGGTCAGCGGGCGGATCGTCGGGTGGGGCTGCCGCCGCAGTTGCGGCAGGTGTGGTGCCGGCTGCACATGCCAGCGACTGCGCCGGGTCGATCCGGATTCCCGCAGCGGCCTGCGGGTTGTTCGGGCTCAAGCCCAGTCGTCGCCGCGTGCCGTGGCCCGACGGGGGCTGGGGAGGGATCGCTGAAGAGTTCGTGGTCTGCCGAAGTCTGCGCGACGTCGGGCTGTTCCTCGACGTGCTCGGCGACGGCCCATTCTTCGATTCGGCACCGCCGACCGGCCGTTGGCGAATCGCAGTGAACGCCGAGCACTGGGGTGGGGGAGTCGTCGACGACGCGGTGGTCGCCGCGGTCGACGCAGCATCGGAGCGACTGCGCGCCGCTGGCCACGTCGTCGTGCCGGTGCCGGCTCCGGTCGACGATGCCCGGCTCTTTGCCACGTTCCCGGCACTGTTCGCTCGGTGGGTTGCCGCCGATGTCGATCGACTCGTTGCGGAGACGGGACGACCCGCCGACGGATCGACACTGGAACCGGCCACGCTGGCCATCGTCGATGCGGCACGCCGGTTGAGCGGTGCCGACATCACCGCCGCGCAGATCGCTCAAGCGCGCCTCGCCTCGCAGCTGGCGGCGGCGCTCGATGGTGTCGACGCACTGCTCAGCCCAACGATCGCTCGGCCGACGATTCCGCTCGGACACCTCGACGGCGAATCCGGAGAGCTCGACGTGTACGCCGAACGCAACGGCGAGTACTTCCCGTACAGCTACGCGTTCAACGTTGCCGGTTGGCCAGCGCTCGCCGTGCCGGTGGCGGGTCAGCGCGACGACTGCCCAGGCAGTGTGCAGATCGCCGCCCCGTGGGGCACCGAGCGCCAGCTCATGGCTATCGCGGAGTTGTTGTGACCGACCACCGCTACAGCACGCACAACATCTCGTACACGAGGTTGGCTGCGGTGAGTGCCGTCGTGCCGCTGGTGTCGTAGATCGGCGCGACCTCGACGAGATCGGCGCCGACGACGTCCAGCCCAGCGCAGCCGCGGATGATCTCCACACCCTGGGCCACAGTGAGTCCGGCGATCTCGGGCGTGCCCGTTCCCGGCGCAAATGCGGGATCGAGTCCGTCGATGTCGAAGCTGATGTACACCGGACCGCCGGCCAGCTGGCTACGGATCTCATCCATCAACGGGACGAGCGAGCGATGCCAGCACTCTTCCACCTGCACGACGCGGAACCCCTGCTGGCGCGACCAATCGAAATCGTCGGCGGCATAACCGGTCGCGCGCACCCCGATCTGGGCGACGCGACCACCGTCGAGCAGTCCCTCCTCTACAGCGCGCCGAAATGGAGTGCCGTGGGTGATCCGTTCGCCGAACATCGCGTCATTGATGTCGGTATGGGCATCGATGTGGATCAGCCCGAGCGGACCATGACTGCGAGCCAGCGCGCGCAGAATCGGTAGCACGATCGTGTGATCGCCGCCGAGCGACACCGGGCGCACCTCGGCTGCCGTGAGTTCGTCGTAGTACGCCTCGATGCGCGCCACCGAGTCGGCGAGGTTGAACGCATTCGTGGCGACGTCGCCGACGTCGTCGATCCGCCAACGATCGAACGGCGCCGCCCGCGTCGCCATGTTGTACGGCCGGATCAACACCGACTCCGCGCGAATCGCCCGCGGTCCGAAGCGTGCGCCCGGTCGATTCGACGTGCCGAGGTCGAACGGCACACCGACGACCGCCACGTCGAGATCGGTCAACTCGCTGGTACCGGGTAGCCGCATGAACGTGGCGATCCCGCCGAAGCGGGGCATCTCGTTGCCGCCGAGGGGCTGGGGGTGCGGGTCCACGCGGGTCACCCTACGAGGCCGCTATGAGCTGGCGAACACGATGTGTGCGGCTTCGGTCGGCTGACCGTTTCCGTCGAGGAGGGCCGTGTCAACGACGTCAGGGTGCGGCTCGGTGCCGTCGGCCCTCAGCGGGTCGACGAACCACGCCATGAACGCGGTGGGCACGTCGTCGGCAAGCTCGTCGACCGTCTCACGCACGGCGCGCGCGGTGTCGGCGAGCGGTGCGCCGAGACCGGCGCGGGCGATGGCCACCGGGGCGTCTGTTTCGTCGGCGATGGCCTGCAGGAGCTCGTGCTCGCGGCCCATCGTGTTCCAGGTGCCGCTGATGGCGAACACGTCCGCGTCTGGCCTGTGTGACTCAGCGAGTAGGTCGAGTGAACGTGGATCGTGGCGGGCGCTGTCGATTGTGTGGGCCACCGGGGCATCACTGCCGCGGAGGATGCCGATCGTGTCGCGCCAGGCCTGGGCGCCGTCGTCAGGCACGACGTCGAAGGGGATCCAGGCAGCGATGTGGTCGCCCCATCGCTCGGCGACCACTTCGAACCAGCGCGGCCACCACCTGGTGAGCGCTGCTTCGTCGGTGAGGCCGCCATCGTTGTCGAACCACTGCGGCACCGCGGTGTCGAGTGCTGTGCACCACACGTCGACGTCGGCGGCGTGGAGCTGGTCGAGAACATGGTCGTACCGCTCCACCCACTCGGTGTCGATACGACTGGGATGGGGCTGGACTCGGGTCCAGTCGATGGTCAGCCGGGCGGTACCGACGCCGAGCGCGACGAGCGCGTCGATGATGTGCTCGATGTCGAATGGGGGAGCGGGGGTGGGACCGAGGTCGCTGCGTGCCGCTCTCCCGAAGGTGAAGTCCACCGTGAGCGCAACACCGGTCACCGGCGAGGCGTCGGATGCCACGTCAGATGAACGGTGTTCGCGTCCACAACTCGCCGGCGTCGACGCTCACCGGCTCGGGCACACCGCCGAGTTCGATCACGTCGATCGGCCCGGGGAACCCGCGCAGCGCAACCTCGCCGTGTGGTGATGCCGTGGCGCCGTCTGGCAGACGCCCGAGATGCATCGTCGGCATCAACAACTCGACGCCAGTGGCGTGGTCGCACAGCCGAGCCGCCATGTTGACCGCGGAGCCGATGTAGTCGTCGCCCTCGAACAGCAGGGCGTGACCGGTGGCCAGGCCGGCACGCACAGTGAGCGGCGAGCACACGTCGCGCGCCCGTTCGGACAGCTCGAGCACGAAGGCGATGGCATCGCGCTGTTGCACGGCCACGATCATGCACCCGTCACCGAGCCACTTGGCGATACGGACGCCACGGTCCGACGCCACCGCGCGAACGATGGAGCGGAACGTGGAGAGCAGCCGTCCGGCGGCATCGTCGCCGAACGCAGCGGTGTAATTGGTAAATCCGGACAGGTCGACGAACACGAACGTGCGGGGGACACGCATATGTTCAGGCTACGGCCTGCGTCGGAACGCGCGGAGGATGTCGGAGTAGTTTTGGCTGTGCCGATGTGTGACGTGAAGGAGTTGTGATCTATGGCGAAGCGGTTCACCTACTCACGCTGGGATGGCACGCAGACGGGATTCGAGTTCGATGCCGACGCCGCCTTCGACGAGCTCACCGACGAACTGCTGTATCACGGCGACGTCAACGCCGCCCTGCGGCGGATGATGCAAGATGGGCTGAACGATCGCTCGGGTGAGCGCATGCAGGGCCTGCGCGAGCTGCTCGAACAGCTGCGCAACGAACGCCAATCGCGCCTCGACCGGTCGGACCTCGGCGGCGTGTACGACGAGATCAACGCCGAGCTCAACGACATCGTCGACGAGGAGCGTCACGCCATCGAGAACGCCGTGCGCGACGCGCAGAGTTCCGGCGACGAGCGCCGAATGGCCACTACCGAGGCCACGGCGATGGACCGCAACATGGCCCTCGACATGCTCCCTGACGATCTCGCCGGCAAGGTCCGCGAGCTCGACGCGTACAACTTCGAGTCCGACGACGCACAGCGCCGGTTCGAGAATCTGATGGAGCGTCTACGCGAACAGCTGATGCAGCAGATGGTCGATCAGATGTCGGGCGCGATGCAGAACATGACCCCCGAGGACATGGCCCGCATGAAAGACATGATGGCCGCGCTCAACGAGATGCTCGAGCGTCATCAACGCGGTGAGGACCCGAAGTTCGAAGAGTTCATGGAGCAGTACGGCGACTTCTTCCCCGAGAACCCGGAGACCGTCGAAGAGCTGCTCGAACAGATGGCCCAGCGGATGGCGGCGATGCAGGCGATGCTCAACTCGATGACGCCCGAACAGCGGGCGCAGCTACAACAGTTGAGCGATCAGCTCCTGGAAGACATGGATCTGCAGTGGCAGATGCAGCAGCTGTCGGGGAACTTGCAGCAGATGTTCCCGCAGCTCAACTGGCAGCAGAGCTACGACTTCGAGGGTCAGGACCCGATGGGGTTCGGTGAAGCGATGCAAGCGATGCAAGAGCTCGGTGAGCTCGATCAGCTCGAGAACCTGCTGCGCAACGCATCCAGCCCGGGGGCGCTCGCCGAAGCCGACATGGACCGCGTGCGCGACCTGCTCGGCGACGACGCAGCGCAATCGCTCGAACGGTTGGCCGAGCTCACCAAGATGCTCGAAGAGGCGGGGCTGATCGAACAGAAAGAGGGTCGTCTCGAGTTGACGCCCAGAGGGTTGCGCAAGATCGGTTCGAATGCCCTGCGCGAGCTGTTCGCCAAGCTGACCAAAGACACCATCGGCCAGCACGACACCAACAAGCTCGGCCACGGCCATGAGCGCACGTACGACACCAAGGCCTACGAGTACGGCGATCCGTTCGAGCTCGACCTCAACCGGACCATCCGCAACGCGTTGCGTCGGCGCAGTGGCGAGGGAGCAAGTGGTACGCCGGTGCGGCTGTCACCCGACGACTTCGAGATCGACCGCACCGAGCACCTCACGCGCTCGTCGACCGTGCTGATGCTCGACCTGTCGTTGTCGATGCCGATGCGCGACAACTTCTTGCCGGCCAAGAAGGTGGCGATGGCCCTGCATCATCTCATCGCCTCGCAGTTTCCGCGCGACTATCTCGGTCTCGTCGGATTCTCCGAGACGGCGCGGGTCCTCACCGCTGAGCAGCTCCCCGAGGTGTCGTGGGATTTCGTATACGGCACCAACATGCATCATGGGTTCACCCTCGCCAGATCGCTGCTGGCCAAACAAACCGGCATGAAGCAGATCATCATGATCACCGACGGCGAGCCAACCGCACATATCACCGCCGACGGCCAGCCGTTCTTCAGCTATCCGCCGGTGCGCGAGACAGTGGAAGCGACGCTGCGCGAGGTGGTGCGCTGCACCAAAGAGCAGATCCGGATCAACACCTTCGGTCTCGGCGCTGACGGCTCATTGCGGGCCTTCATCGAGCAGATGACGCAGATCAATCGCGGCCGGGCCTTCTTCACGACTCCGGAGAATCTCGGCGACTACGTGCTCGTCGACTTCATCGAGGGCAAGCGCGAAATGGCTCGCGGTCGCCGCGCCGGTTGACGCCGGTCAGGCCGTACGGATCCCGCGCCGGAATACCTCGCCGGAATACCTCGCCGAATATCTCACCTTGCGAATCCGCGCGACCACTGGCAGAATTACCGAAGTGTAATTACAGCGCTGTGCGCGCTGGTGTCTTTCGCAAATTGACGGGCCTGGCAGGAGGTCCCCATGCAGTTCATTACCACTTCGAGTATCACGGTGAGTGCCGTGCCGGTCGAACCCGATCCGGACTGGCACGACAACGCCAACTGTCTGGGCGTCGACCCCGACTTGTTCTTCCCCGAACGTGGCGCGTCCACCCGCGAGGCCAAGGAGGTCTGCCGCGGCTGCGAGGTGCGCCACGACTGCTTGGAGTTCGCCTTGCAGAACGGTGAGAAGTTCGGCATCTGGGGTGGCTTGTCCGAGCGCGAGCGGCGGCGCATCCGTCGCCAGCGTGCGCAGGTCGCCCGCAGCTCGATCACCGCCTGAGCCCGCTCCTGCCGTAGCGCCGCTCAGGCTGCCCGCGCCGCAGTTGTTGTTCCGGTGCGGTAGCCTCACACCATGTTCGGTTCCAGCGAGATGATCATCGTCCTCGTCATCGTCCTGGTGCTCTTCGGGGGCTCGCAGTTGCCGAAGCTCGCCAAGAACCTCGGCAAGGCACAGAAGGAATTCAAAGACGGCATCGCCGAGGCCGACAAGGCTGACGACAAGCCGGCGAACGAGTCCGCCTCGGCGAAGACCGACGCCGCCGAAACCAACGACACCCCACCCACCTCCTGAGCTGCGCCGGCGCCGTGAGCGCCAGCGAACACGCCTGGCGCGAGGCCGTCCAGAATTGACGGCCTCAGTCGTTCAGTAAAGCCGAGCTTTCATTACGACGACGCTTCAAGATGCGGCGACGCTCTCGTTCGCTGCAGCCACCCCACACGCCGTGGTCAATGCGCTCCTCGAGCGCGTAGTCGAGGCAGCGCTCCTGCACCGGGCAGTCGCGGCAGATCTTGCGGGCGCGGTCGACGCCGACGCCGTCGCTGGGGAAGAACGTGGCTGGGGGGTACAGGCGGCAATTGCCTTCAGCCATCCATGCGGTCATCGAGTCGGGGTCCGGCGGCGCGGTGTCGAGCTCGGTCGGTCGGTCATCGGCGACGAGCGTCGTGGTGGACCGGCTCGCCACGGGGGCACCCGCAGCGGTGTCGGATCTTTTGGTGCGGCTGCTGATTCGAGAGATCACGGTGGTTCCTTTCCGCCTGGTCCGTCGAGTGGCGACGTACACAAGTAGACGTTGTGCATCGGCCCGCGGTTCCCGCTGTACGGCCGATTTCTTGATCGTTTCGTGACGGTGGATCCCTGATGCCGACACGCCGCCCGTCTGGGGGGACGTGCCCGGGATCCATGTTGCGGTGTTGACGCTTGATCGTAACGTGTTCGTAATGCGGAGTCCAGCATTCAATTGCGAGGGTCCGGCATTCAACCGCCCCGGGTGGCGGGTCGACGGCGCCGAGTGCAGGTAACATCGCTGGTCATGACCGATGTCGTCGAGGCCCCCGAGCCGCGTGCGCACGCGCGCATCGTGTACCACGGGCCGGTCGCACCGCACTGGGAGGTCTACGGCGATTGGGGCGATCGCCAGGCGCTCGACGAGTTCCGGGCGCGAGTGTTGGCCCGACTGGTGTTGTTGCCCCGCGACGATCCGCAGTTCCGGCGCAACCGCGAGCGGATCGTGCGCGACGCCGAGCGCGAGAACATCTCCATCGAGTGGGATCTCGGTCGTCCCGAACCCGAGGAATAGGCCCCGCCGGTCGGCCGGCACGATCCGATGCTGGATGAACGGTTCCTCAATCGCGAGCTGAGCTGGCTCGGATTCAACGATCGCGTCCTGCAGCTCGCTCGTGAGCCGGGTGTCCCGCTGCTGGAGCGGGCCAAGTTCGGCGCGATTTGCTCGACCAACCTCGACGAGTTCTTCCAGGTGCGCGTGGCGGCGCTGCACGACCAGATCGCCGCCGGCATCGAGCGGCCGACGTGGGATGGCCGGACGCCCTCGCAGCAACTCGCGGCGATTCTCCACCGGGTGCCCGACTTCATCGACCGTCTCGATGAGACCTACCTCGATCAGCTGCGCCCGGAGTTGGCGGCGAACGGAATCGAGATCATCGACTACGACCAGACCGACGCCGACGAGCGGGCTGGCCTTGCGGAGCTGTTCGACGACCGCGTGTTCCCGGTGCTCACCCCGCTGGCCGTCGATCCGGGACACCCCTTCCCGTACATCTCCGACCTCGCATTGTCACTGGCGGTCCACGTCGCCGACCCAGAAACGGGCGACCGCCGCTTCGCTCGGCTGAAGGTGCCCAACGTCTTCCCCCGGTTAGTCACCACCTCGGCCGGCCGACTCCTGCCGGTGGAGCAGTTGATCGCCGCCCACCTCGACCGGTTGTTCGTCGGCATGGTCGTCGAGGAGTGGGCGCCGTTCCGTGTCAGCCGCAACGCCGACCTCACCTTGGAAGAGGATGAGGCAGACGACCTCCTCGAAGCCGTCGAGATGGAGCTCCGGCGTCGCCGCTTCAAACAGGCGGTTCGGCTCGAAGTGCCCCGCGGCATCGGTACCGAGATCCTGGAATTGCTCGTGCGCGAGCTCGAGCTGACCCACGACGACGTCACGTACCACCGGGCGCCGCTCGATCTGTCGTGCCTGTGGCAGCTGCACGAACTCGATCGGCCCGACCTCAAAGACGATGTGTGGACGCCGGTCGTGCCCGGCCGCATCGCCGCAGCAGACGACAGCGACCGGCCGATCTTCGACGTGATCCGTCACCGAGCGATGCTCGTGCACCACCCGTACGAGAGCTTCTCGGCCAGCGTCGAGGAGTTCATCGCCCAGGCGTGCGACGACCCGCGCGTCCAGTCGATCAAGATGACGTTGTACCGCGCTGGCGGTGATAGCGCGGTGATTCGCAGCCTGATCCGCGCCGCCGAGCGCGGTGTGCAGGTGGCCGTGCTTGTCGAGTTGAAGGCCCGCTTCGACGAAGCGACCAACGTGCAGTGGGCCAAGCAACTCGAACGCGCGGGTGTGCACGTGGTGTACGGCATGGTCGGATTGAAGACGCACAGCAAGGTGGTGCTGGTCGTGCGCGACGACGGCGATCGGCTGCGTCGCTACTGCCACGTCGGCACTGGCAACTACAACGGCAAGACGGCGCGCATTTACGAAGACCTCGGGATCCTCACCTGTGATCTCGACATCGGTGCCGACGCCGCCCAGCTGTTCAACCACCTCACTGGCTACAGCCGGTCGGAGGACTACCGTCAACTGCTCGTTGCGCCGCGCGACCTCCGTCGGCAGCTGATGGACCTCATCGAACACGAGGCATCGTTCGGACCCGAGGGGCACATCACGCTGAAGTGCAACTCGATCGCCGACCAGGGAATCGCCGAGGCGTTGTACGGGGCCAGCGCCGCTGGCACGCGCATCGACGCGGTCGTCCGCGGTATCTGTTGTGTGCGCGCCGGCGTGCCCGGGTTGTCCGAGCACATTCGCGTGCGCAGCATCCTGGGCCGGTATCTCGAGCACTCGCGGATCTATCGCTTCGCCCATGGCAACGTGGTCCACGGCGCACGTCTCGAGGGCGCCGAGAGCGACGCCGTGCATCTCATCGGTTCGGCCGACCTGATGCCGCGCAACCTCAATCGGCGCGTCGAGGTGATCGTGCCGATCGAACACCCGCGACACACCGCATGGCTCGATCAGGCGCTCGACTTTGCGCTGGCGGACGACATCGTCGCCTGGGAGCTGCAACCCGACGACCAATGGGCGCGGATTGGGCCGACCAATGCGTTCGAGCCCCATGCCCAAGAGCGCCTGTACCGCTGGGCGGCCGAGCAACAACTCACCGGGCGTCCCTGACCACGCTCTGTGCGCGTTGGCGCCGAGGGCCGACGGAGCCGCCGCACCCGGCGACAGTTGGTCGATTCGCCGCTATCCGTTCACCTGTCGTTCACCATCTTCGGGGTGGTGGTTCATCTGCCCGGTTTAGTTTGCCGCCCGGCGAACGCGCCGTCCGCGTCGCCAGTCACTCCCTGAAGACCATTCCGCCTGCCGCGCCGCGGTGGGTCCCGACCCCCGAATTGGAGTTACACGCGTGAACACTCCCAAGCGTCGAATTTTTGCTGGTGCGATTGCGCTGGCACTCGTCGCCGCAGCATGCGGCGACGACGACGACAGCAGCGACACGACCGAAGCGGCCGCCACCGAGACCACGACGGCCGACACCACTGAGACCACCGACGACATGTCGGAGGACACCACGGCGACGACGGAATCCGACGACATGTCGGACACGACCGACGCCACGGTTGCGCCGCCGAATGGCGGTGGCGACATCCCCACTGGCGTGTCGGGCACGCTGATCGGCGCCGGCGCTTCGTCGCAGGCCGCAGCAATGCAGGGTTGGCAGGCCGGCTTCCAGGCGGTCGAGACCGACGCCACTGTTGAGTACGACCCGATCGGGTCCGGTGGCGGCCGCGAGCAGTTCCTTGCGGGCGGTACCAGCTTCGCCGGTTCTGACGCCTTCCTCGACGACGAGGAGTTCGAGGAGTCGATCAACACTTGCGCCGGGGACCAAGGTGCGATCAACCTGCCGCACTACATCAGCCCGATTGCGCTGCCGTACAACCTGCCGTCGATCGAGGGTTCAACGCTGAACCTCACTCCGGAGCTGATTGCGGGCATCTTCGCCAACGAGATCACCAACTGGAATGACCCGTCGATTGCGGAACAGAACCCGGACGTCGAGTTCCCAGACCTCACCATCAACCCGGTGCACCGCTCCGACGACTCGGGTACCACCGAGAACTTCACCGACTACATGAGCCAGACCGCTCCCGACATCTGGACCTTCGGCGCCATCGAGCCGTGGGACTCCGAAGGTCCGGGCGGCGGGGAGGGCGCCCCGCAGACCAGCGGTGTTGTTGCCGCCGTAGCCGCCGGTGAAGGTTCGATCGGCTACGCCGACGCCAGCCAGATCGGTGACCTGCCCGCCGCTGCCGTGTCGGTCGCCGGCGAGTTCGTCGAGTTCTCGCCAGAGGCTGCCGGTCGCATCGTCGACTCGTCGGAGCGCCTCGCCGGTCGTAACGACTTCGACTTCGCCATCGAGGTCAACCGCAACCCGACCACGGCCGACACCTACCCGATCGCCCTCGTGTCGTACCACATCGTCTGCCTCGAGTACGACGATCAGGACACGGT
>JBCCVW010000108.1:0-14907 GCA_039194665.1 Actinomycetota bacterium | reverse complement strand
TTCTCCTGCCGAAATCCGGCGCGTGGCGCGGCGGCACGCCAGAGTTTGCGCGGTTCTCCTGCCGAAATCCGGCGCGTGGCGCGGGGTATCGGCAGAAATTCGGGGAGGCGTTGGTTGGCGGTACCGTGTCCGGCCTCGGGCCTGTGCCGGCCCCTCCCCGGACTAGAGCTCCCCGAGCGGGAGATCACGCACAGGAGGTCGATCTTGTGACCTACGCCGCACGACACGCCCGCGGCCGGTTCGGCGAGCAGCTCGCCGCCCGCGAGTACCAACGCAACGGCTACGCCGTGCTCGACCGCAACTGGCGGACGCATGGCGGCGAGCTCGACCTCGTCGTCGCGCCCGACGATCGTTCCGTGCTCGTGTTCGTCGAGGTCAAAGCACGCGCCAACGACCGATTCGGCCGGCCCGAGCTGGCGGTTGGTCGCGCGAAGCAGCAACGAATCCGGCGACTTGCCGCGGCCTGGATAGCAGCCCGCGACGTGCGTACCGAGCGCATCCGCTTCGATGTCGTCGCCGTGGTCGGCGGGCAGGTCGACGTCGTACATGACGCCTTCTGAGATGCTGGTGCGTGGCCGCGGTCAGCCGAAGAAGGCCCAGGCGACTAAAGCGGCAGCGACGACCAACGCGGCGATCACCGCGACGTAGTCGGCGGGCTTGGCCCGGTACTTCCGGTACGGGTTGTACCCCATCGGGGTCAGTATCGTCGCTTCACATGGCCACCAGCACGATCGAACTGCAGTCGATCACCGTCCGCCGCGACGACTCGATCGTCGAGATCACCCTGCGTCGACCAGAGCGGCTGAACGCGATCGATGGGGCAATGTGGGACGAGCTGCGTGAACAATTCCGCGAGCTGGCCGGCCAGTCCGACGTTCGTGCAGTGGTGATCACTGGTGCGGACGGCAACTTCTGCGCCGGTGCCGACCTGTCGGGCCGCGACGACGGGGAGCGCCCGCACCAACTGGCGGCGATGCGCGCCGTCAACGACGTGTGTCTCGCTCTGCACCGCATGCCCCAGCCGACGATCGCCAAGGTGCGCGGCGTGGCGGTCGGTGCAGGTCTCAACTTGGCCTTGATGTGCGACCTGGTCGTCGCCGACGACACCGCGCGTTTCTCGGAGATCTTTGCTCGTCGCGGGCTGAGTCTCGACTTTGGTGGTTCGTGGATCCTGCCACGGCGCATCGGTCTGCATCGGGCGAAGGAACTGGCCTTGTTCGCCGACATCATCGACGCCGAACGCGCTGACCACATCGGGCTGGTCAACCGCGTCGTACCAGCCGACGAGCTCGACGAGTTCGTCGCCGACTGGGCAGCCCGGCTCGCCGCCGGGCCGCCGATCGCCATGGCGATGAGCAAGAAGTTGCTCGACCAGTCGTTCGACAGCACCCTCGAAGAGGCGCTCACAGCTGAGGGACTCTCGCAAACCGTCAACTTCTCGACCGAGGACACCGCCGAAGCGATTCGCGCCTTCCTCGACAAGCGCGACCCGAAGTTCGTGGGTCGCTAACAGCGTCACCGTCGATTGTCCGGTGGCGCTCGCGTGACGCCGGTTGCCGAGGCGCAGGTCGTAGCCTCTGTGCCGTGATGACGCCGGGTGCCGTGCGCCGCATCGCCGCGCTGATCGGCGTAGTCGTTTTCGGTTCGCTGTGGCTCGCCGGGAGTGCGGCGGCACAAGACGACGGCACGCCCCCGACCCTGCCGGCCGACACCACGAGGCTGATTCCGATCCCTGCTGGCTGTGATGCGCCAGATCCCGCGGCACTGGCGTTTGTCGGCACCGTCGTGGGCAAGGACGACGTGGTGCAGGTGGTCCGCTTCCAGATCGACCAGCTGCGGGCGGGTTCGGCCAGCGAGTGGGCGATCGACGGACTCATCGACGTGCGTTACGGCATCGACTATCGGTTCCTCGACGACGGCCGGCAGTACTTGGTCGGCGCTGGCTTCGATCCGGAGGTCGGCGCGCTCGTGTCGACCGTGCGACCGCCGGCCCCCACGTTCGGCGGGAACGACGTGATCGGCCTCGACGACACGGCAGTGGAGTGTCCGGTGATCGACGACCCGGTGCGCACGGTGAACCTCGACGGCAGCGATGTCGACTCGGGTGTGCTCAGCTTGCTGTTCGAGGACCGTCAGGTGCTGATCGCCACGTTGGCGGTGCCGACGGTGATCGCCATGGTGGCGATGGTGGCGATCGTCATCCTCAGGGCGCTCGCCGCGGTGTCGATGCGCGGCGTGTTCGAACTCGGCCGCGCCGCGGTGACGCCGGTACCCGACCACAAGGCGGTGCGCGTCCGTGGCCACGTGGATCGGCGCGCTGCGCGAGCGGCGGCCGAGGCCGAAGCTGCGCACGCCGCCGAAGCGGACGTCGCCACCGACAACGATGAGACCGGCGACGGAGACGACGGTTCGGAGGAGCGCGGGCGTCTCGTTGGCAACGACGCCAACTGACCGCTCACCGCTCGATGTGAATCACTCTGCGGACACGACTCACTCTGCGAGGGCGCGCACCTCGTCGAGCGCCTCCGTCCAGCGTTCGACCGGGAGTTCCTCGGCGGGTCGTCCGGCGCGGGCATGGATCACGACCCCGCCCACCGTGGGTTCATCGAGGATGGTGCTCAACGCCACCCCGTAGGCCGCGAGCTGGATGCGATAGCGGGCGGCGCGTTCCGCCGAGTGGCCCGACCAGCGGTCGGTCTTGTAGTCGACCACCACCAGCCCATCGTCGGTGCGCACCAGCAGGTCGACATACCCTTCGAGTACGCGCTGGCCGATGGGCGCGGCCACGAAGAGCTCACGCCAATGCGGTGCACCCGCTGCTGCTGTTTGCACGATCGAGCTGCGGCGGATCGATTCGACCAGGTCGATCACTTCGTCGACGTCGGCCCCAACGCCTTCGGCGGCGCTTTGTGCGGCAGCGAGCCGTGTCACATCCGCGCCGGCTCGGAGGTCGCCATGTTGCAGGACGGCGTGCACCGCGCGCCCGATGTTGGTGCCGTAACGCCCGCGCCGCCACGGCGGCCGCTCGTGTTCGGCGGGATCCTTGGCCAGCCCTGGGTCGTCGGCGCCGTGGGCGGTGACGCCGGCTGCACTCGGTGCGGCGAGCTGCGTGGCGGCGATCGTGGTCGTTCGGGCGGCCGCGCGCAGCGTTCGTTCGTGTTCGCTGGCCCACGATCGAGCGTCGGGCCAGTGGAGTTCTGTTGGTGTCGCCGGCTTTGGCCGGTGCGTCCCGCGGCGCCACTCGGGTGTGGTCGCCGCACCAACATGTGGATCGGCCGCCCCGCCGACCCACAACAGCTCGGCGGCGGTGAGTCGTGACTCGTCGGCGTACTCCTTGTTGTTCGCGGCCGGTGCCATGCGATGCACCGACACGACGAGATGGTCGACCGCCCGGGTACAGGCGACGTAGAGCAGCCGCCGCCGTTCGGCGTCGCTGAACTGTTCCTCGATCGGGGCCTGCTCGTCGAACAGCCCGTCGTCGCCGCGTCCGGTGAGCATCCACGTGGAGTCGGCCCACACGACCCCCTCGGTCGGAAGTGGGCGGGGCTGGGTGGTCAGCCCCGCGACGATCGTGATCGGGAACTGCAGCCCTTTGGCTGCATGGATCGTCATGACGCGCACGACGTCGTGATCGGTCTCTGGAAGGACGACGTCGTCCACCCGGTGATCGGACGCCTGGCGGTAGGCCCACGCCAAGTAGCGCCGGACGCCACGGCCCCCCGCATCGGACCAGGCCCGTGCCCGTTCGATCGCGAAGCGGATGCGCCGCCACGCGTCGGCCGAGTCGGGCCCGGCGAGCGCCAGATCGACCACTCGGCGTTCGTCGGCGACGTGTGCGAGGAGGTCGGCGGGCGGCACCGAGTGAACACGCTCGGCGATCGTGCGGAGGTGCGCCAGGCCAGCGCCCACGCGGTGGTCGTCGAGCCCCTCCGGCGGGTTCGACCAGATGGAGAACGTTCCCCCCGCCGACACCCACTCGTACAGCTCCGGATCGCTGCACCCGTACAACGGCGTGCGCAGCACCTCGACGGCGGCGAGCTCGTCGGTGCTGTCGTCGGCCGCGCGCAGCGCCAGCAGCAACTCGCGCACGCCCGGTGAGGCGTACACCACCGACGAGTTCTCGGCTCGGTAGTCGATGCCTGCAGCCGTCAGGCTGGCTTCGAGTGCGGGCAGCGACAGGCGCGTGGGAAGCAGCACGGTGATATCTGCTGGTCTGCAGGGTCGCAGTACGCCGGTATCGACGTCGACGACTTGCCACCCCGCAGCGAGGGCCGTGGTGATGGCGGCCGCCACCTCGTCGGCCTCCCGCGCCCGCAGCAGGTCGGCCGGGCCCGGATCGTCGGCGGAACGGCGACGGTCGCCGCGGCGGAGGTCGTCATGGCGTTCGATCCCGAGTGCGGTGACCGAGCCGTGTCCGCGTAGGTCAGCTGGGCGAGCGGCGATGAGTGGGGTGTATGCCGGCTGGCGGTCGGTGTCGGCGCGTATCAGTTGGCCGAAGACGCGGTTCGTGAAGTCGATCACGGCCGACGTCGACCGAAAGTTGGCGGTGAGGCCCACGTGGTCGGCCGCCACCTGGTCGGCGGCCCGCAGATACTGGGCGATGTCGGCGCGCCGAAACCGATAGATCGACTGCTTCGGGTCGCCGACCATGAACAGTCGCCCGGGTACAGGGGCAAGCGACTGCCAGCTGGAATCGTGATGGGTGTCGCCGGGGGGAGCGGTGATCCGTACCGCCAGCTCGAGCTGGATCGGATCGGTGTCTTGGAATTCGTCGAGCAACAGGTGGGTGTATCGATCGTGCAGGTCGCGGCGCACGTCGGGGTGGCCGCGCACCAGCCGCCGAGCGACCACCAGAAGATCGTGGAACTCGAGCGTGCCGCTGCGGATGCGCTCGCGCGCGGCGTCGAGCACGAAGCGTCGCAAGATCGCGCCGAGCAGCAGGCGGCGCTGGCGGCGGATCGAGTCGAGGAGTTCGGCGGCGAGCTCGCCGACGCGCCCCTCGGCGGCGCGTAGCGCCTCGAGCTGCTCGGGGCCGTCGGCGCCCAGGGCGCGTTTCCACTTCGCTTTTGAGCCCTTGCTGGCCATGCGCGACGGCGCGCATCGGTCGGCGAGCTGGGCCACGCCATCGAGCTGGGGCCGCAGTTGTGGGCGATCGAGGAGGCCAGCTGTGGCGGCGATGTCGGCAACGACGATGCGTTGGCGGTCGTCGTCGGGGACATCGAACGCGCCGAGGTGCTCCACTGCGGACCGCAGCGGGTGGAGGTCGAGCACGGGTACCTCCGGCACGGCGCCGTCGACGTACAGCTCGACGAGGTCCCAATTGGCGCGAAAGTCGTCGGCGATCCGGCGCATGCCGCGCTGGATGCCAAACCCGTCGAATTCGCACAACTCGACGAGTAACCGTCCGCCGGCGCCCGGGCCGCCGACGGGTTCGATCTCTGCGAGGAGCGCAGCGACCAGGTCGTCCCACGCGTCGTCGAACGCCAACGCGCTCTCCAGTTCGTCGAGCACGGTGAACCCGGGGGGCACGCCGGCGGCGAACGGCGCCTCGCCGATCAGTCGTCGAGCGAACGCGTGCAGCGTGCCGATTGGCGCCTGGTCGAGCTGCGCCACGGCAGCGTCGGCGGCCGATGTGCGCGATGCCTCGAGGGCGGTGCGAATGCGGCCGCGAAGCTCGGCGGCCGCTCGCTCGGTGAACGTAATCGCCGCAATCGAGGTGATCGGTACACCGGCCTCGACCAGGTTCACGACCCGCCGTACCAGTGCCTGCGTCTTGCCCGAACCGGCGCCGGCATTGACGAAAAGCGTGGTGTCGAGATCGTCAGCGACACGCCGCCTGGCCGCAGCGTCTGGCGGCTCGGCGGCGTCGAGTAACGACAGCTGTTCAGTGGTCATCGAACTCGCCCTCCGTCGGCTCGGGCTCAGGCGGCCCGAACCACGCGGCGGCGCGCGGATCGACGCGTTTGTGCCGCCAGGCGCGATGCAGTTCGCCGGTACCGAGGCCGTCGGGTTCGCAGTACGGGCAGTCGACGAAGAGCCGCCATCCGGGACGTTGGGGACGGTTGGGAAACCAGCCGGCATCGATGCCGTCGACCGTGTGCGCGATTGCCGCGGTCGCCCGGGCTGTGGCGTCTGGATCGAAGTCGATGCCGATGCGCCGGTACTGGTACCGCCCGAAGAATCCGTATTCGGCGCGTACGTGCGCATCGTCGGTGAGGTCGGCGGCGGCGGCGTAGGTCGCGAGTTGGAAGCGACGCCCGCCAAGCGTGGGGTCGTCGGCATCGAGCCCCCGGAGATCACGATCGCTGCCGGTCTTGTGGTCGGTGACGATGATCCTGCCGTCGGCGGCGCGGTCGACGCGGTCGATGCTGCCGCGCACGGCCAGCTGGTTGTCGCCGAGGTCGATCGCCACGCCGTCGAAACCCACTTCCGATCCGACGATTACGCTGCCACGCTCAGCGGCGACCGCACCATCGGCGGCGAGCCAGCCCAGCAGGTCGTCGCGCATCTCGTCGCGGCGGTCGGCCCATGACGAAGGGCGGCCCACTCGCCCTGCTCGTTCGAGGTCGGTGCACACCGCGTCGAAGGCGTCGAGCAGGGCAGTGCGGTGTTCGACGCCCCAGCCGGCGGATCCTGGCTGCGGCAACTCGCCGGTGAGCACGGCACGGTGGAAGCGGTCGAGTGCGGCGTGCACCGCCGTACCTCGATCGAGCGGTTGTACATGAAGGTTGGGGCCGAACTCGTCGATCGCCTCCACGCCGAGCAGGTAGCGGACGAAGTAGGCGTGCGGGCAGCGCGCCCACGCCTCGAGACGGCTCGGGGAGACCGCCCGGCCACTGGTGGCAAGCGAGGGCACGTCGACGCCGGTGAGGTCGCCGTCGAAGGGTGTGAAGTGCGCAGCAGCTCGGGCGACGATGGTGTCGGCGGCACGGCGGGTGATCGGATCGACGTCGGCGCGCGACAGCTGTTCGACGGTGACCCCGGCGCGCTGGTCGGCCAGTCGGCGACGCCAACGGTGCTCTGCTGGCGTTGCCGGGAAGTCGAGCGACAACAGTCCCGCCGGCGCCGATGCGACGTGTTGTACTTGCTCGCCGAACCACGGACGGATCCACGGCGACGGCGAACGCTCGGCGCTCTGGCGGAGATCGCCGCGTGGCGATGTGAACGTGACGGCGCACCGGTCGGTGATGTCGTCGAACCGCTGCCGGAGCCGCCGGGTGAGGTCGTCGCTGGTGGCGAGGCCGGCCGCGAGCCGGTCGCCGTCGCTCAACACGGGGTCCGGTGTGGGTCGAGGTGGCAACGTGGCGTCGGAGGCGCCGACAACGACTGCGGCATCGGCGTCGACGCCGAGCGAGCCGTGCAACGAACACACCGTGACGCCGTGGCCGACGCGCCCCTCCGTGGTGGGCGCGTCGTCGAGCTCGCCGGTCAATGCCAGGAGGAACCTGGCGCGCGTCACCCGGTGACCTCGGCGCGGGCCGTTCGGGTCGTCGAGTGCACCCGCGTCGACGTCGCCGTGCGGGCTGCTGGCGCCAGTGTGTGGGTCGACGTCGAGTTGATCGAGTTCTGCGATGTGGTCGAGGGTGAGGTCGAGGGCCTCGTCGGCGCGCACGTCGCGCTCGCTCAGGTGGGTGCGGTAGCCATCGCCGAGCAGTTCGGTGAGCTCGCTGCGCGCCCAGTGCACCCAATCGGCCCACCCGCGAGGTCGATCGTCGAGGCTGGTGGCGAGCCGCTCGACGAACTGCGCCAACGAGGTTGCGGCAGCGCCCCACCGCGGATCGCTGGTGTATGGCGCGAGTCGGTCGTGCCAGTCGTCTGGACCGACCACGCCTGCTAGCCGGGAGACGCGCTCCCACTCAGCAACCGGAGCGAGGCCGTTGGCGGTGTGTATCGGCGCACCGGCCAGCATGGCGAAGACGTCGCGCCGGCGTAGCCCACGGCGGCCCAGCTCCAGTAGGTCGAGGAGCACACGTGGAGTCGTCCGCTCGTGGAGCGCAGTTCCGCCTCGTCCGTTCCAACCGATCCCGGCCGCGTCGAGATGGTGGACGATCGACCGGGCGTAGGGCACCATCGTGGGCCACACCACCATGATTCGGTCGAGGGCTACGCCACTGCGCACGAGTGCAATCACCGTGCGTGCTGCCCACCGGCATTCATCGTCGGCGTCGGTGGTGGAGATGATCGACGGCTGTCGAGCTGCCGCGGGTTCGGCTGCCGGGGTCGCCGCGGGTGCCTCGTGCGAGCCGAGCTGCGACACGAGTGCATCGCCGGGCGACGTGAGGATCAGCCGCACGTCTGTCACCGCGCCGACGGCGGCGACGAGTTCGATGGCGAGTTGGTCGAGCCGGTCGGGGAGGTACACCACGAGCGGTGACGGCGTCCGTCGGCCCGAGCGAACGGTGTCGATCGCCGCAGTGAGCGCATCGGCCTCGTCGTACCACCGCGATCGCAGTCGGTCGTGGGTCGCGGCGGTGACTGCGGCGACCGTCGCGCCGCGCGTTGACGTGTCGGTCAGGCGGCGCTGTGCCTCGGGTCCGGCGAGACGAAGTTCGCGGTAGCTATCGCGCATCGCTCGGATCGATGTGGGGTGGCGCGCCACCGCCGCCAGCGGCCCGGCGCTGGTACGCAAGGTGTCGTCGATGACCTGCTCGAGGACGGGTCCGGACACGGGCCGCCGATGGGCCAGATCGGGGTGACCGGCGGCAAGGTCGTTGGCGAATCGTCCGATCGTGGGCGCATCGATCGCGGCGACGCCGTGTCGTCCAAGCCCCCGGCGGGCCATCACGCCGCTCGGGCTGTTCGCCACGAGCAAGGTCACCGGCGCAAGAACGTCGCCGCCCTTCAACTCCGCGACGGCGCGTTGGAGGGTGGAAGATGCCCCTGCGGCCGAGGTCAGCGTGTGGGCGATGGCCATTGTTCTCGATGGTACGAAGCGGGTGTCACAGTCTTGAGTGCGGCGGCACCGTCACCGTGAGTCCGAAGGGAGTCAGCCTGCGGGCCCAACCGGCAACACCACGCACCCATCAGCGGTCAGCGCATCGGCCAGTGCGTCGCCGTGGACGTCGTCGTGAGCGGCCACCACGATCGAGCCACCCGATCCAGTGGAGTTGGCCGACCCGCCGGCAGCGCGGGCGATCTCGACCGAGCGGTGCTGACCTGGTGTGGCGCCGATGTTCGCCGCCCGGATGTCGAAGCTCGCATCGAGCGCGCGACACAACTCGGTGCGGTCGCCGTCGTCGATCGCTCGTGCTGCCCAGCGCGCCGTGTCCGCCAGGCGATCCATCGCCGCACCGAGTGAGCGGTCGCCGCGGGCGTGGCGGGAGCGCAGGTCGTCGTGCGGCACGTGGCTCGGCTCGGCATCGGTTGGCCGTGCCGCGACGAGGAGCGGCCCGAGGTGCTCCCAGTCGAGGGTGCGGTACGTGCCTGCGGGCATCCCCGCGATCGAGCGCTGCGCCGCCGGGCCGAACTCCATCGCCACCGGTGCGCCGTACGCCTGCACCACGCGGTCCTGCAATCCGGCGGAGATACCCAATTCGTCGACCTCGACCGAGAGGGCCAGGGACGCCAGCTCGTCGGGCGGAGGGGTGACGATGTCGTTGGCTGCGTACAACCCGCGCAGCATCGCGATGACGATCGCCGACGACCCCGCAAGGCCGACCGAGCGGGGGATCGAGGTCGACAGATGGACTGCCACCGGAACGGGTGGGCGGCCCGTGTGCGCAGAGAATCGACGCAACGCAGCGAGGAGCAGCGGCCGACTCCCGCGGTATCCGAACCGACTCACGTGCTCGGACAGCTCGTCCCACGTTCCGAACGTGTCGTCGGGTGTCGGAGCCGGGTCGATGGCGAACCGATCGTGGTGATCGACACGAACCGTGGCGCGACATGCGTCGACCGGCACGGCGACCACGGCGCCGCCGTAGCCGTCGGACGGGTTCCCGGCCAGCGCCGCACGGGCCGGGCAGCTGAAGCGCCCGATCGTCACGCGGCGGCCAACGCCCGCTGACGCAAGTCGTCGACGGCGTGGGTGAGCCCATCGGGATCGCGATACAGGGCACTACCCGCGACCAATACGTTGGCCCCGGCGCGGGCAGCTCCCGCGATGGTGTCGGGGCCGATGCCGCCGTCGACCTCGACGTCGACCTCGTCCGCACGCCCGACGGCGTCGATCATCGAGCGCACCTCGGACACCTTTGACTCCATCGATGCCAGGTATCGCTGGCCGCCGAAGCCCGGGTTGACCGTCATCACCAAAACCATCTCGACCAGATCGAGCACGTGCGCCACGTGGCTCGCCGGTGTCGCCGGGTTGAGCGCCACCGCGGCCGCCGCGCCGAGGTCGTTGATCGTTCCGAGCACCCGATGGAGGTGGGTGCACGCTTCTGCATGCACGATCAACCGGCGGCATCCGGCGTCGATGTACTGCTTGGCCATCGCTTCGGGGGTATACACCATCAGGTGGGCCTCGAACGGAATGGTCGCGTGCGGCCGGCATGCGGCGATGACGTCGGGGCCGAACGTAAGGTTCGGCACGAACTGGCCGTCCATCACGTCGAATTGGATCACGTCGACTCCAGCCGCCTCCAATGCGGCGACCTCGGTACCGAGCTTGGCAAAGTCGGCGGGGAGCACCGAGGGCACGATCTGGATCGGCCGAGTCACGACGCACCTCCGCCGCTGGGAGCCTCGTCGCCGGACTCGTCCTGCGGTCCGTCGGCCCAGTCCTCGTCGGCTTCTTCCCATGCCTCGTTGCGGTCGTCGACGCGTTCTTGCCACCGCTCCGCCTCGGCGCGCGATGCGTAGGGCCCCATCGTCTGTGCGCCCGGTCCGCGCTCACTGGCGCGCACGGCGGTACCCCGCGAGAGATCCCAATACCAGCGCTCGTCGTCGGCAGGTGCGGTCATGCGCCCAGTGTCGCGCACGCTGCACTCGTGTCGGCGAGTGCATGCCCATACGCTCGTCGTGTGCGAGTGCGCGCCGAGCGACTGGTCGCAGGCGGTCGGGCCATTGCCCGCGCCCCCGATGGGCGTGTGGTGTTCGTCGACGGGGCGTTGCCTGGCGAGTTGACCGACGTAGCCATCTCTCGCGAGCGGCGCGACTTCGCTGAGGGTTGGGCCGAGCACATCGTCGAGCCGTCGCCCGGCCGGCGACCACCTCCCTGTGTGCACCGGCTGGCGGGATGTGGCGGATGCGACTGGATGCATCTCGATCCGCCGGCACAACTCACCGCGAAGGTCGAGATCGCGGCCGACGCCTTGACCCGCACCGGGCGGATCCCCGCGGAGCAGGTCGCCGACGTGGTGGTGACCGGGGCTTCGGTGGCCCCGACCCGCTATCGCACCACGGTGCGGGTGGTCGGTGGACCGGACCGACGCCCTGGGTTCCGTGCTGCCCGCTCGCACCAGGTGATTTCGATCGACGACTGTCCGGTGGCCGTTGCGCCGCTCGCCGAGGCCGTGGCCGCCGTCCGGCTCGACCCCGAGATCGAGTTGACGATGCGCATATCGGAGCTCGACGGCACGTGTACTGCGTGGTGGCGCGGGCCGACCGGCCGGCGCGCGACGTCGCCCGCCGGCCTGGGCCGAGATGTCGGGACGGGACCGCGAGCTGCCCTCCGCGAACGCGTCGACGGTGCCGAGTTGCGGGTATCGGCGGCGTCGTTCTTCCAAGCCAGCCGGACCGGCGCAGAGTTGCTGGTTGACGCCGTCCGTCGAGCGGCGCCGGAGGCGTCGGGAGCCGACCATGGCGTCGACGCGTATGGTGGCGTCGGGTTGTTCGCCGCGACGGTGTTGGCCGACGTCGGGCGGGTGACGATCGTGGAGACGTCGGCCAGCTCGTGCGCCGACGCCCGCCACAACACCATCGCTGGCGCCGAGTGGACGATCCACAACACGAGCATGGATCGGTGGCAGCCCGGGGAACCGGCGGACGTGATGATTGCCGACCCGGCCCGGGCGGGGCTCGGCGCAGGGGGCGCTGCAGCGGTGGTTGCCGCGGAAGCGCCGGTCGTCGTGCTCGTGAGTTGTGATCCCGTCGCCGGAGCCCGCGACATCCGCGCGCTGATCGACGCTGGGTACCGGCTCGAGGGCGTGGAGGTGCTCGACCTGTTCCCGCAAACGCACCATCTGGAGCTGGTCAGCCGCCTCGTGCGAGAATAATCTCATCCGCGCTAGCGGGTTGATCCGTATGGAAGATGTGAGACAGGAGTACGTCGAGGCGTCCGACGCGGCACTGGTGGTGGCCATCGGTCGCTATCAGCAGGCCGCGCTGGCCGAGGCCTACCGGCGCCACGCCGGCGCGGTGTTCGGCCTCGCAAAACGCCTGCTGAGCGACGCCTCTCGGGCCGAAGAGATCGTGCAAGAGGTGTTCGTCCGGCTGTGGAACGACCCGAGCCGGTTCGATCCCGAGCGCGGCACGCTGCGCAGCTTTCTCTTGGCCAACACCCATGGCCGCTCGGTCGACCTGATCCGTTCGGACGCCGCACGCCGTGCCCGCGAGGAACGCGAGGCGCGAGAGCAGGCCGATGGTGGGTACGACCTGGCCCGCGAGGTGTGGGACCTGGCACTCGCCGGACATGTGCGCGACGCCCTCGAGGCGCTCCAGCCCGGCGAGCGTGAGGCGATCGAGCTGGCGTACTTCGGTGGTCGCACCTACAAAGAGGTGGCGGCCGAGCTCGGCGAGCCCGAAGGAACGGTCAAGAGCCGAATCCGCAGTGGTCTCAAGCGGTTGCGACAAGAGTTGTTAGAAGCCGGCGTCTCCAGTGGATCGGCGTGAGCAATGAGTGACAGCATGGACGACATGAACAGGAGCGACGCCTACGAGCTCGACGAGCTCCTCGGCGCGTACGCCCTCGACGCGGTCGACGCCGATGAGGCGCGCCGGGTCGAGGACTACCTGGCGATCAACCCGAAGGCGGCGGCCGAAGTCGCTGATCACCGTGAGGTCGCAACGATGCTGGCGTTCACCGGCATGGAGGCCCCAGACGACCTGTGGGATCGTATTGCCAGTGAGCTCGACGACGATCCAGAGCGTCCGGCGCCTGGACCCGAGCTGCAGCAAATCATCGGTGCAGCGCCCGCAGGTGCGGCGCCGTCCTCTCCGCCCGACGCCGATCGATCCCCGCCGCCCGAGGTTCGATCCCTCGATGAGGCCCGTTCCCGTCGTCGCTTTCAGACGTCGGCCATGTGGCTCGTCGGTTCGGCTGCTGCGGCAATCATCGCTGTGGTGGCGATCACCGTGGTCGTCACCGATCGTGCCGACGCGCCGACCGATCCGCTGGCGTCAGCCCTCGACACGGCCCGCGCCGATCGTGACTCGATCGAAACCACGCTCGTCGCCGATGGCTCCACCGCATCAGCTGATGCCGTGATCGATCAGGATGGCCACGGGTTCCTCGAGGCCCGTGAACTGCCACCACTCGCCGACGACCAGACCTATCAGCTGTGGGGCGTGGTCTCCGATGATCAGGTGATCTCGCTCGGGATCCTCGGACCGAACCCCGAGCTCGAGACGTTCACCGTCGAGGGCGAGGTGTCGGCGCTGGCGATCACCATCGAAGACGCCCCCGGCGTGGTCGCCGACGGTAACCCCGACGGCGCCTTCGTCGGTTCGTTCTGACGCTGGCACACTCGCGGGGTGATCACCCCGCGCCGTTCTTCTGAGGTAGCGGCCGCGCAGCGCGCCGGCCAGCCGATCGTCGCTCTCGAGTCGACGATCTTCTCCAACTTGGGCCTCCCCTCGCCGGACAATGCAGTTGCCCTCGAGCGATGTGTGGCCGCGGTGCGCAATGCCGGCGCTGTACCTGCGGTGACGGCCGTGCTCGACGGCGACGTGCGTCTGGGATTGGCCGACGAGGAGTATCCGCGCATCTTGGGCGAGGCGCGCAAGATGGCAGAGCGTGACGTGCCGGTTGCCGTGTCCCAGGGGTGGAGTGTCGGAGCAACGACGGTGTCGGCATCGTTGGCGATCGCCGCCGCCGGCGACGTGGCGGTGTTCGCTACTGGTGGGATCGGCGGGGTGCACCGAGGCCTCGACAGCTTCGACATCTCGGCCGACCTCGACGCAATCGCTCATCACCGGGTGGTCACCGTGTCGGCGGGCGCCAAAGCCTTCCTCGACCTCGGCAAGACGCTGGAGTACCTCGAAACGCGCGGCGTGCCGGTGCTCGGGTGGCGCCACGACGACTTCCCGGCGTTCTACGCACGCAGCTCGGGGTTCCCGGTCGCCCACCGAGTCGAGTCCGCTGAGGAAGTGGCCGCGATCCTGGCTGCGGGGACCCGGCCCACCGGCGGGGTGTTGTTGGCCGTGCCGATCCCTGAGGCCGCGGCACTCGACGGCGCAGAGATCGATGCAGCGATCTCGGCTGCCTTGGATGCTGCCGACGCCGACGGGGTGGTCGGTCCAGCGGTGACGCCGTACGTGCTGGAGCGCATCGCCCACGTCACCGAGGGGCGTAGCGTGCCGGCCAACCTGGCGCTTGCCGAACACAACGCCAGCGTCGCCGCCGACATCGCCGTCGCGGTCAGTCAGATGTAGTCGGCGTTGTGACCGTTGGGGTCAGACCCCATCTGTCACGCACGTGTCGCTGTGTAGACCGTCGCGTGACCCCGTGACAGCTGGGGTCTGACCCCAACGGTCACAGGCGGTCGAGGCGGCGGAGGAAACGTTGGCGATCGGCGTCGGCGTTGCGGTCCATGTCGTAGCACGCCCTCCATTGCATGCGGGCCAGTGGGTGGCACATCGCTCGGAGGCCACGGCCGACCATGCGCTTGCCGACTCGTCCCTCGATCAGATTGGTCAATCGGCCAGATCCGTGCGCCGTGATCACGACGATCCGCCGTACGTTGCGCAGCAGCGGTCGAATGCGGTTGGCGCCGTGTGGCAGGTCCCAGGCGACCCCGTCGGTCC
>JBCCVW010000107.1:0-14917 GCA_039194665.1 Actinomycetota bacterium | reverse complement strand
GCGAGGATGCCGATCACCGGCGCCCAGGCCTTGGCGCCCTCGGGGAGCATCGGAATGGCGATACGCACGAAGCCGTACGTACCGAGCTTGAGCAGGATTGCCGCAAGGATGACCGAGCCCTGTGTGGGTGCCTGAGTGTGGGCATCGGGCAGCCACGTGTGGAACGGGAACATCGGCACCTTCACGGCGAAGCCGAGGAACATGCCAGCGAAGATCCAGATCTGGACGTCGCGGTCGACGCCAGCGCCCGCCTCCACGAGGTGGGCAAAGCCGAAGCTCACCGCGTCGGTCTGGAAGAACAGTGCGAGGAAGGCGACGAGCATGAACGCCGACCCGAACATCGTGTACAGGAAGAACTTCAGCGAGGCGTACTTGCGGTTCTCGCCACCCCACACGCCGATCATGAAGTACATCGGCAGCAGCACCACTTCGAAGAAGACGAAGAACAGGATCAGGTCCTGGGCGACGAAGGTGCCGGCCATGCCGGTTTGCAGCACCAGCATCAGCATGTAGAAGGCCTTCGGGTTGCCGGCGTCGGGCATGTTGTCCCAGGTGTAGATCATCACCAGGAACGTGACCGCCATCGACAGGACGTACAGCGGCAGGCTGATGCCGTCGAGGCCGACCGTGTAGTTCGAGTTGATCACCGGGATCCACTCGGCATCGACGAAGAACTGCAGTGCGCCCGCCTGGTCGTAGTCGAAGGCGAACAGCGTGATGATGCCGATCACCAGCGTGGCGCCAGCGGTGACGATGCCGATCGCCTTGTGCGTGGCCTCGTCGTCGCGCGGGATGAACATCATCACCAGCACGCCGACGAGCGGCAAGAAGACGCCGACACTCAGCAACCAGTTCTGATCGGTAAGGGTTTCCATCAGAGATTCTCTCTTAGCTCACATTCACGATCACGAGGACGATGGCGCCGACGGCGGCTGCGCCGAACAGGAGTGCGCCGTATTGGCTGACTTTGCCGGACTGGACCGGCTGCAGCCCGTGGCCGGTCTCCGATGCGACGAAGCCGGATCCGTTCACAGCGCCGTCGACAACCTTCTGGTCGACGTTGTCGTACACCCACTGCCCGGTGCGGCGGGTGGACTTGCCCACGCCGTCGACCGTGGCATCGATGACCTTCTGATTCACCCAATAGGTGGCCTTGGCAATCGGGTGGGCCACCCATCGAACGATGACGTTCTCGTACAACGCGTCGAGGTAGTACTTGTTCTTCAGGAACAAGAACCCACCGCGCAGGATGCGGGAGCGTTCCGTGAGGCCGACCAGGTGCTTGTTGCGCCGGCCGTAGTACGCCACGTTGAAGGCGATGGCGACTGCGAACGCGATGACCACGGTGGCGGTCGCGGCGAGGATCTTGGAGAGCTTCGGTACGGCGTGGGTGACGGCCGGGAAGAAACACACCGTGCCGGGCGCAGGCGTTTCGAACCCGCACACTTTGGCGCCTTCGTCGGCGGTCAGCGCATCGCCGGTGGCCGTCGGCATCACGAGCTGCAATGACTCGCCGGCGCCCTGGGCCAGGTAGTCCTCGATCGGCACCTCGACCGGTCGCGGCTCGACGTACTTCTTGATCGACTCCCACTCTTCGCCGAGCGGTGTCGCGTTGGCGAAGCCGGCGATCGTGGCCAGGAACGCCAACACCACGATCGGAATCAACAACAGCGGACCAGACTCGTGCGGCTCGGCGTGATGATCGTCATGCCCGTGATCGTCATGGTCGTGATCGGTGTCGTGGGCGCCCGCGTTCGCTGCTGCGCTGAGTGACTTCGGAGGGTCGCTCGGCTCGGCGGCTTCGTCGGCGGTCTCGCCTTCGGGGGCGCCGACCGTGAGCAGCTCCATCTCGTGTTCTTCGGCGTGGGTGTCGTCGAAGTCGTCGTGGTCGTGCAGGCCAGCGGCGGCACCACGCGGTTCGCCGAAGAACGTCAGATACGTGGCGCGCGTCATGTACATCGCAGTGAGCGCGGCGCCACCGAAGCCGACGATGAGCAAGAAGTCGTAGCCGTTGTTGCCGACGTTGTCGATGATCTCGTCTTTCGACCAGAAGCCGGCGAAGGGGAAGATGCCCGCCAGGGCGAGCGTCGACACGATCCACGCGGCGAACGTGATCGGCATCTTCTTGCGCAGGCCACCCATGTCCTTCTTCATGTCGAAGGAGTGGTGCGACGCCGAGTGGCTGATCGAGCCGGCGCACAGGAACAGGCAGCACTTGAAAAAGGCGTGGGTGAAGATGTGGAACACCGCGGGCAACCATGCGCCGGTACCCAGCCCGAGCATCATGTAGCCGAGCTGGCTCACGGTCGAATAGGCCAACACCTTCTTGATGTCGTCCTGCACGAACGCCAACAGCGCGGCGATGACGATGGTGATACCCCCGATGATGGCGATGAACGACAGGCCACCGTCGTCGATGTTGAAGCCCTGCCAGAACACCGGGTAGATGCGGGCGACGAGGAACACGCCGGCCACGACCATGGTCGAGCTGTGCAGGAGCGACGACACCGGAGTGGGGCCGGCCATGGCGTCGGGCAGCCAGGTGTGCAGCGGGAACTGGCCGGACTTGCCGATACAGGCGATGAACAGGGCGATCGCGCCCATCAGCAGCAGGATGTGCGAGCCCTCGCCCGACAACGCCCAGGCCTGGATGGCGGCGATGTTGAATCCGTTCGAATCGAGGTTGTCGACCGCCCATTGGTTGGCACCGAAGAAGATGATGGCGGTACCGACGAGCAGCCCGACGTCGCCGACGCGCACCGTGAAGAACGCCTTCAAGGCGGCGCGGGCGTTGGGGTACTCCTCCCACCAGTGCCCGATGAGCATGAACGAGCACAGGCCCATGATCTCCCAGCCGAGGATCAGCTGGACCATGTTCTCGGCCATCACCATCACGAGCATCCCGGCAGAGAACAACGTGAGGGCAGCGAAGAAGTGCGTGTAACGGCGGTCGCCGCGCACGTAGTCGAGGCTGAACACCTGCACGAGCAGCGAGATGAACGCCACGAGCCAGAGCAACAAGATGGCCAGGCCGTCGACGCTGGACCCGATGCCGAACTCGAGGCCCGAGTTCTGCCACCACACCCACGTGGACACCACCGGCTCGATGAACGGTTCGACCTCGCCGCCCTCGGACACCGACGGGACCGAGCGGCCGAACGCCTGGATCAGGCCGACCGCCTCTTCGCCCTCGTCGCCCGAGTTGGTGCGCTGGATCCACTGAACCGCGGCGCCGCTGGCGAGCACCGTGGACGCGGCCATCGACAGCAGCCCGATCTCGGAGCCCTTCATCGGCATCTTCTTGCCGAAGGCGATGATCAGCCCGAAGCCGATGGCGGGGATGAGCGCGATGAGCCACGCGTTCTCGAGAAACCACCCCGACGACAGCTGCGCGGCGTCTGCAGCGAGCATCATCAGCCCTTCATCTCCGACAACTCATCGAGGGCGATCGAGCGACGGTTGCGATAAATCATCAGCACCATCGCCAGCCCAACGCCCACCTCGGCCGCGGCGATCGCCACGACGTACAGCGCGAACACCTGGCCGTCGACCGAGCCGTTCATCAGCGCAAAGGCGATGAGGTTGAGGTTGACGGCGTTGAGGATCAGCTCGATCGACATCAACACGAGCACCGCGTTGCGTCGGGCGATCACGCCGTACACACCGATGCAGAACAACACCGCAGCCAGCAGCAAGAAATTGACCGCTAACACTGCACCGCACCTCCGATAGCCACACCGGCCGCAAGGGAAGCGCCAGCGACGAGCGGCAGACGAGCGAGCAGAACCATCGGGCCGACGAGCGAGTCCATCATCATCAGCGATCTTTCCTGGCGAGGACGATGGCGCCGATGGCGGCGGCGAGCAGCACAAAAGACAGGGCGAGGAATGGAATGAGATAGATCGACAAGAACTGGTCGGACAAGGCAACGGTCGGAGTCGGACCGCGATCGGGCAACACGTCGTCTTCGAAGGCGTCGATGATCACCCAGGCGAGCAGGCCGAGCAGCACCACTGCCACCGGGATGCCCAGCGCCCACGTGGGGTTGTTGAGCCCGCGTTCTTTACCGATCTGGGCGCGGGTCAACATGATGCCGAACAAGAACAGAACCATCACGGCGCCGATGTACACGAGCACCTGCGAGGCAGCGACGAACTCGGCAGCAGCGAGGATGTACTGCGCGGCGACGCCGGCGAGCACGAGCACCAGCCACAGTGCAGCGTGCACCACGTTGCGCGTCGTCACCACGCTGAGCGCGGCGAAGATCATCAGCGCGGCGATGATGCCGAAGCCGACGTTCTGCGCAACGTTGATGCTGTCGGATGCAGCCTGTGCGATCAACGGATCGACCTCACTGTGACGCTCACCATTCAATGCTCACTTCGCCTGGGCTCCCGCCTCGAGAGCCGGCGCCTCGGGCACCGTCTCCATCCACTCGCCGAGCTTCTCCTTGTCGTGCAGCAGGTCGGCGATGCGCGGCTCCGAATACTCGTACTCGGGGCTCCAGAACAGGGCGTCGAACGGGCACACTTCGACACAGATCCCGCAGTACATGCACAGCGCGTAGTCGATGTCGAACCGGTCGAGATGGTTGACTTGGCGTGGCTTACCGCCTGCCCGCCGAGGTGGCGCGAGCTGCTTGTGGCCCTCGATGTAGATGCACCAATCGGGACACGAGCGTGCGCACAACATGCAGGCGGTGCAGTTGCCTTCGTGCAGCGCAATGACACCGCGGGCGCGCACGGGTGGCGCCTCTTTCTCGTGCGGATACTGCACGGTGGCGGCACCCTCGGTAACGGTCTTGCCGAGCGTGCCAAGGGTGACACCGAGTCCTTTGATCAGGCCGGGAACCTTGGGCATCAACGAATCTCCTGGATCACACGGCCACCTTCAAAATGGCCGTGACACCGATGTTGGCGAGCGAGAGCGGAATCAGCACCTTCCACGCGAAGGTCTGCAACTGGTCCTCGCGGAAGCGGGGATAGCTGAAGCGGACCCACATGATGATGAAGGTCAGCAGCAGCATCTTGGTCAGCATGATCAGCGGACCGACGAGGTTCATCCACCAGCTGACATCGTCGAGCGAGTTCCAGTCGAACCACACGAACGGGACACCCCATCCGCCGAGGAACAGCAGTGAAGCGATGAGGGCGAAGATGCCGGCGGTGGCGAATTCGGCGATGAAGAAGATCAGGAAGCGGAAGCCGGAGTACTCGGTCATGTAGCCCGACACGAGCTCGGACTCGGCGATCGGCATGTCGAACGGCGCCTGGGTGAGCTCGGCCTGCACGGCGATCATGAAGATCACGAACCCGATGAACTGAGTGAAGATGAACGGGTTACCGAGCCACTCGAACCCGAAGATCGCTCCCGTGTTCTGGGCGACGACGATCTCTTGGAAGTTCATCGACTCGGCTTGGATCACCACGCCGAGGGTGGCCAAGATGAGCGGCAGCTCGTAGGCGATCAGCTGTCCAGCGGCGCGCAAGCCGCCGAGCAGGGAGTACTTGTTGGCGCTCGCCCACCCGGCGATGAGGATGCCGAGCACGCTGATCGACGAGACGGCCAGGCCGAAGAACACGCCGACGGAGAAGTTGGTGAAGTACGCGTCGGGCCCGAAGGGGATGACGGCGACAAGGAGGAACGCCGACACCAGCACGACGAGCGGGGCCATCTTGAAGATGGTCCGGTCGGCGTTCTCCGGTGCGAGGTCCTCCTTCTGCATCCACTTGCCGACCTCCGCAACGAGCTGCAGCGAGCCATACGGGCCGGCTTCCATCGGCCCGAGTCGGCTCTGCATGAACGACATCATCTTGAACAGGAACAGGTACACGATGGTGCCGGCCGGCAACAGCACCGCAACGAGCCCACCGAGGACGCGCAGGATCGACTGCCCCCAGTACGGAATCTCGACTGCGAGCAATGGGATCAAACGCGTTCACCCCCGTGCGGGCGCGCCGCGAGGGAAGCGCCAGCGACGAGCGGCAGACGAGCGTGGAGAACCGAAGGGCCGACGAGCGAGTCCATCATCATCGATCGATGTCGCCCAAGATGAAGTACAGCGAGGCGAGAATCGTGATCACGTCGGGGACGTACACACCCTTCAGCGCCCATGGCACGACAGAGATGTTGTTGAAACTGGCCGAGCGGATTTTCACGCGGAACGGCCCGAGATCGCCCTTCGACACGACGTAGTAGCCCATCTCGCCGAGCGGGTTCTCCGTCGACACCCAGGCCTCGCCCTCGGGCACCTTGATGATCCGCGGCACCTTGGTCATGATCGGGCCGGCGGGGATCTGGTCGAGCAGCTGCTCGACGATCTTGCACGACTCGCGCGTCTCCTGCAGCCGTACCCAGCACCGGGCGAAGCTGTCGCCGTCGGGGTGCGTCCACACCCGCCAGTCAGCCTTGTCCCAGGCCATCGGCAGCTCTTGATCGCGACGTAGGTCGTAGTCGATGCCGCTCGCCCGCAGGTTGGCGCCCGACAGGCCGTAGCTCTTGGCGATGTCGGCCGGGATGATCCCGATGCCGCGCATCCGGCTCTGGAAGATCTCGTTGCCGAACAACAGGTCTTCGATGGTGTCGCAGAACTGCTGCAGCTTGATCATCACCTGACGGGTCTCATCGATCCAGCCCTTGGGCAGGTCGTCCTTGAGACCGCCGATGCGGTCGAAGTTCGGGTGGAAGCGGCCGCCGGTGGCGCCCTCGATGAGGTTGAGCACGTACTCGCGATCGCGGAACGCGAGGAACACCGGAGTGATCGCGCCCATCTGCACTCCGAGGTCACCGAGAAACAGCGACACGTTGGCGATACGCGACAGCTCGAACAAGATCGTGCGGATCACCTGGGCGCGCGGCGGCGCCTCGATCTCCATCAGCTTCTCGGCGGCGAGGATGAACGGCACCTCATTGGCGAAACTGCCCAACCAGTCGATGCGGTTGATCAGTGTGGTCACCTGCGGGAAAGTGCGCACCTCGGTGAGCTTCTCGTAGCCGCGGTGCATGTACCCCGCCGACGGCTCGGCCCACACCACCTGCTCGCCATCGAGGCGACAGATGATGCGCAGCGTGCCGTGCGTGGCCGGGTGCTGCGGCCCGATATTGAGGGTCATCCCCTCGGTCTCGAGCTCCACGTTCAGCCGCGCATCGGCCGCCTGCGACGCGATGTAGCTCAGTTGTTGACGGTCACTGAGCACAGTCACAACGACGCCCTCGATTCGCTCGTCCTCACTTCAAACGCTCGGACAGCACGGTCGGACGGACGAGCGGCCAGCCTCGTCGCTCGCGCTTCCCTCGGCGCCGCGATCACGTGTCCGCCTCCTTGTTCTCAGCGGAGTCTTCGTTCTTCTCCTCTTCGTCGAACTCGGGCATCGGCTCGACGTCGACGATGCCCGGCCACGGCTTGACCATGCGTGCCAGCAGCGGGAAGTCCTTGCGCAGCGGATGGCCTTCGAAGTCGGTGGGCAGATACATGTTGCGCAGGTCGGGATGGCCGAGAAAGCCGATGCCGAACATCTCGTGGCACTCGCGCTCGTGCCAGTTCGCACCGGCGAACGATTCGGTCCACGTGTCGACGAGCGGCTCGTCGTCGGGCACGTCAGCCTTGATCGTGACCCCGACGTGACGTTCCACATCGGTGAGCCGAGCGAACACCTGCAGCCGGGTCTCGCCACCGGTGACACCCTGGACGATCTCGGTGTCGGGTTCTTTCGGCTCGGCGTCTGGGTCGTCCTCACCGGTGCCGTACGGCGAGGGCATCCAGTCGATCGCCGAGATGAAGCAGAAGTGGTCGAAACCGGCCGCCTTCAGTGCCGCACCGGTCTCTTTCCACGCATCGGTATCGACGCGCACCCACAGGTCGTCGTTGGGACTGATGTGGGTGTCGAGCAGTGCGTCGCCGATGCGTTCGCGGAGATCGTCGACGATGCCTTCGCGCAGTCCGTCGCCGGGCAGTGCAAGTGTGTCGGCGTCGGATCCCTCGGTGGATTGATCGTCACTCAATGGGGCCACCGCCCACCACGATCGGCTCTCGTGGCGGCACCGTGCTCGGAATCGGGTCGCCCGACACGCCATGCGTGCGGTACCCGCCATCGTCAACCTCGAACTGGCGACGGTTGTTGCGGTACTCGTCACCGCGCCACTTGGCGGCCATGTCCTCGTTCTTGATGCGCTGCTGCAGCAACACCACGCCCTCGAGCAACGCCTCGGGCCGTGGCGGGCAGCCGGGCACGTACACATCGATCGGGATGATCTGGTCGACGCCCTTGGTGACCGAGTAGCTGTCCCAGTACGGCCCGCCACAGTTGGCGCACGATCCCATCGAAATCGAGTACTTCGGCTCGGGCATCTGTTCCCACAGACGCTTGATCGCCGGCGCCATCTTGTCGGTGACCGTGCCGGAGATGCACACGAAGTCGGCCTGACGCGGGCTGGCCGGAAGGGGGATCACGCCGAGGCGCATCACGTCGTAGCGCGGTGAGCCGAACGCGGCTCCCATCTCGATGGCGCAGCACGCGAGGCCCCACTGGTACACCCACAGCGAGTACGACCGACTCATGTTGAACAACTTGGTGAGCGGCGCCGGCATGCGGCCGCGGTCGACTAGACCCATCGCAACAACCCTCGCTTCCAGGCGTACACCAGTCCATCGAGCAGCAGCACGATGAAAATCACCATCACTACAAGCCCGAACGCGCCGTACCGCTCAATGTTCGCCGCCCACGGAAAGAGGAACACGGCCTCGACGTCGAAGATGACGAAGAGCAGGGCGAACACGTAGTAGCGGATTTGACTCTGCGACCAGCCGATGCCCACCGGGTCGACGCCAGACTCGTAGGCGATCGACTTCTCGAAGCTCGGGCTCGACGGCCGCACAAGCGCGGCGGCACCCAACAGGATCGCACCGATCGCCAGCGCGGCCGCGCCGAACCAGATGACGGTCAAATAGTCGCGGAGGAACTCCGACATCGCACGGGCGACGCTATCAGGGCTCGTGAATTGCTTCCCAAACCGATCGCGACGCTGATTTCGGGGTGTCGGCCGCCCGAATCAGGCCGCCGAAACGGCGTTCAGGCCGCTTCGCTGTTCGAGCCAACGACCAACCAAATCGCTCCGGCGAGCAGCGCACCGACCAGCGGGAACACGATGAACGCCCACACCTGGCCGAGCGCCCAGTCGCCTTGGAACACCGCCGTGGCGATCGACCGGGCCGGATTGACCGACGTGTTCGACACCGGGATCGAGATGAGGTGGACCAGCGTGAGTCCGAGGCCGGCAGCGATGGGCCCGAACCCGTTGGGCACGCCGCTCGCGTCGGTGGTGCCGAGCACGATGAGCACGAACACCGCAGTGATGACGATCTCCAAGATGGCCACCGACAGCAGGTCAAAGCCGCCCGGACTGTGCTCGCCGTAGCCGTTCGAGGCAAACCCGGCATTCTGCGCGATGTCGAGGTAGCCGTCGGTGCCGGTGAGCGTGAGGAAGATGATCGCCGCTCCGACGATGCCGCCGATCACCTGACCGACGAAGTACGGCGCCGACTTCGCTGCTTCGAGCTTGCCGGTGACGATCATGCCGAGCGTCACCGCCGGGTTGATGTGGCAGCCGGTGATCCGCCCAATGAGGTAGGCCATGCACAACAGGCTGAGACCGAACGCCAGCGAGACGCCGAGGATGCCAACGCTCAGCCCCTCGTTGAAGCTGCCGGTGGCAAAGATCGCGGTACCGGGTCCGCCGATGACCAACACGGCGGTGCCGATTGCTTCGACGATGCCGATTCGAGCCTGTTCGTTCATCCTGTCCCCTCCCGGCCGATGTTCGTGACGGCCGACGCCCACGGTACGTCACCGGCCACCGTCGAATCGCGGAACGTCGGCAACGTCAGGCTAAGTAGCGTGCGACGGTGCCCGACCGCCGACCAATCATCGGACTGATCTTGGCGGTCACCGCGACGGGGATCATGGCGAACACGCTGTTGTCACCGGCGATCCCCGACGTCCTCGATGACTTCGGGGTGGCCGACAGCGGTGCCGGCCTGTTGATCGCGTCGGCGTCGCTACCAGGCATCGTGATCGCCCCCGTCGTCGGTGTGTTGGCTGACCGCTACGGCCGCCGACGGGTGCTCGTGCCCTGTCTCGTCGCCTTCGGCGGCTTCGGTGTGGCGGCGATGCTCGCGCCGACGTTTCCCGCCCTGATCGCGGCCCGGCTGGGGATGGGACTCGGCAGCGCCGGACTGATCAACCTCGCCGTGGTGCTGATCGGCGACCACTGGTCCGGTGCCGACCGGACGAGGATCATCGGCCGCAACGCGGCGTTTCTCACGATCTGCATCGCCGTCTTCCCGCTGATCGGCGGGCTGTTGACACAACTCGCCGGATGGCGAGCGGCGCTCGCCCACTACGGCGTTGCATTGGCGACTGCACTGTTGGCGATGAAGGTGCTCGAGCCGCGAGCACCCGACAGATCGCGCACCATCCGTCAACAGCTCTCGGGCGTCGGCGCCGTCGCTCGCCGCCCAGAGATCATCGTGATGCTGACGGGTGGCGCGGTCGCGTTCGTGTTGATCTTCGGGGTCTACCTCTCAGCGCTGCCGCTGCACCTCGAAGAGCAGTTCGGCTACGACGCCGGTGTGCGCGGGGTGTTCCTCGCGTTGCCGGCGGCGTCGTCGACGATCGTGGCGTTCAATCTCGGAAACCTCCGCGCCAGGTTCGGTGGCCGCTCGCTGTTCGTGCTGTGTGCGTTGCTGTTCGCCGCTGGGTTCGCCCTGGTCGGCGCGGCGACAACGGCGCTGATCCTCGTCATCGGCGGGCTCGTCTACGGCGCCGGCGAGGGTGTGTTGATCCCCGGCGTGCAGGATCGCGTCACCGAGTTGGCGCCAGCCGAACACCGCGCGGCGCTCATCTCGGTGTGGGTCGGCGCAGCGCGCCTCGGCCAAACCGCGGGCCCACTCGGAGCAGCGTTGCTGCTCACGACGGCATCGACCACCGCGGTCCTGTTCGTCGGCGCAGTCTTGAGCATCGCCCTCGCGGCCGTGTTCCGCTTCGGGCCCTACGACGCCCGGCACGCGCCCGCCACGTGTGACCGCAGGGGTCAGACCTCTCGTGTCACAGACGTGTGACCGCAGGGTCTGAGCCTGCGGTCACACGCTCGAATCAGCCGTCGAAGATCGGCGCGAGAAGCTGTTCGGCTTCGTCGACACTCCAGTCCTTGCGCTTGGCGTAGGCCTCGAGCTGGTCGCGCTGGATCTTGCCGACGCCGAAGTACTTGGCCTCGGGGTGGGCGAAGTACAGCCCGGACACCGATGAACCCGGCCACATCGCGTACGACTCGGTGAGCCGCACACCGATCGCCGCTTCGGCGTCGAGGAGATCGAACAGGGTCTCCTTCTCGGAGTGATCCGGCTGGCACGGATATCCCGGAGCCGGACGGATGCCTTGGAACCGTTCGCTGAGCAGCGCCGCCGGATCGAGTCGTTCGTCGGGCGCGTACCCCCACAACTCGGTGCGCACCCGCTGGTGCATCCGCTCCGCCAGTGCTTCAGCAAGCCGGTCGGCGAGCGATTTGAGCATGATCGAGCTGTAATCGTCGTTCGCCGCCTCGAACCGCTCCGCGAGGGAGATCTCCTCGGCGCCGACCGTCACCACGAATCCGCCCAGGTGGTCATCGATGCCGCGCGGTGCGACGAAGTCGGACAGGCACAGGTTCGGTTTGTTGTCGCGGCGCGCCGCCTGCTGGCGAATGCCCTCGAACCGGGCGCGCACGGCCCGCCGCGACTCGTCGGTGTACACCGCGATCTCGTCGTCGTCTTCCGCGTTGGCCGGCCAGAATCCGATGACGGCGGCCGGATGCAGCCAGCGTTCGTGGACGATGCGATCGAGCATCCGTTGCGCGTCGTCGAACAGTGATTGTGCTGCTTCAGCGAACTCGGGATCATCGAGCACTTCGGGATACTTCGATCGGATCCCCCAGGTGCGGAAGAACGGCGTCCAGTCGATCACGTCGACGAGCGATGCAACGTCGATGTCGCGGAACACGCGCGCCCCGGTATAGGTCGGGGCGATCACGGTGCTGTCGTCGAAGCGGGCGCGCAACCGGTTGCGGCGCGCGGCGTCGAGGGAGATTCGCTCGCGTTCGACGCTGGCCTCTGCGTGGCGCGCCGTGACACGGGCGTAGTCGGCGGCGATGTCGGCCATGAACGGTTCGCGCCCCTCGTCGGACAACAGGCTGGAGATCACCGTCGAGGCGCGGCTGGCGTCGGCCACATGCACGACCGGACCGTGGTACGCGGGGTCGATCTTGAGTGCCGTGTGCAGACGGCTGGTGGTAGCACCACCGATGAGCAGCGGGTAGTCGAGCCCCCGCCGCTCCATCTCGCTGGCCACATTGACCATCTCATCGAGCGATGGCGTGATCAACCCCGACAATCCGATCACGTCGACCTCCCGCTCGACTGCGGTGTCGAGAATCTGTTGCGCCGGGACCATCACCCCGAGGTCGATCACCTCGTAGTTGGCGCACCCCAGCACCACGCCAACGATGTTCTTGCCGATGTCGTGGACGTCGCCCTTCACCGTGGCCATCAGCACTCGCCCGGCGCTCGTCGCCGCCGCTTCGTCCTCGGAACCCTCGGCTTCGATGAAGGGCGTGAGATAGGCGACGGCCTGCTTCATCACCCGTGCCGACTTGACCACCTGTGGGAGGAACATCTTGCCTGCGCCAAACAGGTCGCCGACCACGTTCATCCCGGTCATCAATGGGCCCTCGATCACCTCGACCGCGCGCCCGGCAGCAGCACGTGCTTCTTCGACGTCGTCGTCGATGTGCGCGGTGATGCCGTTGACGAGGGCATGTTCGAGGCGTTGTGTCACCGGCCAGCCGCGCCATTCCGCAGCGGCCTCGTCGACCTCGTCATCGCCGGTCGACGCGAACCGTGTGGCGGCGTCGAGCAGTCGCTCGGTGGCGTCGGGCCGACGGGCCAGCACCACGTCTTCGCACAGCTCACGGAGCTCGGGGTCGATCTGCTCGTAGACCGCAAGCTGGCCGGCATTGACGATCCCGAGTCGCATGCCGGCTTGGATCGTGCGCAGCAGGAACACCGAGTGCATCGCCTCGCGCACGGCGTCGTTGCCGCGGAACGAGAACGACAGGTTCGACACTCCGCCCGACACGTTGACGTGGGGAAGTTCGTCGGTGATCCGCTGCGTGGCCTCGATGAAGTCGAGCCCGTACCGGTCGTGTTCTTCGATACCGGTGGCAACGGCGAAGATGTTGGGGTCGATGATGATGTCGTCGGCAGGAAACCCGATGTCGTCGACCAACAGCCGGTAGGCACGGGCGGCAATCTCGACCTTGCGGTCGGCGGTGTCGGCCTGACCCTGCTCGTCGAAGGCCATCACGATCACCGCAGCGCCGTAGTCGAGACAGGTCTGCGCCTGCTCACGAAAGGCCGCTTCGCCTTCTTTGAGGGAGATCGAGTTGACGATCGACTTGCCTTGCACACACTGCAGTCCGGCTTCGATCACCTCGAACTTCGACGAGTCGATCATCATCGGCACTCGGGCGATGTCAGGTTCCGAGGCGATCAAATTGCAGAAGCGGGTCATCGCCTCGACCCCATCGATGAGACCGTCGTCCATATTGACGTCGATCACCTGCGCGCCGTTCTCGACCTGTTGCCGGGCGACGTCGAGGGCGGTCGCGTAGTCGCCCTCTTTGATCAGGCGGCGAAATCGCGCCGAGCCGGTGATGTTTGTTCGCTCGCCGACGTTGACGAACGGGATGTCGTCGGTGAGCGCAAACGGTTCGAGTCCGCTCAGCTCGAGACGCGGCGTACGCGCCGGGACGATGCGCGGCGGCAGGCTGGCCACCTCCTCGGCGATGGCTGCGATATGAGCGGTGGTGGTGCCGCAGCAGCCGCCGACAACGTTCAACAGTCCGGCCTCGGCGAACTCGCCGAGGATGCTCGAGGTGGTCGCCGGGGTTTCGTCGTAGCCACCGAGCTCGTTGGGCAACCCGGCGTTGGGATATGCACACACGAGCGTGTCGGCGACGGCCGCAATCTCCGCGATGTGCGGGCGCATCTCGGCTGCCCCGAGCGCACAGTTGAGGCCGACGGTCAGCGGCTCGGCGTGGCGAATCGAGTGCCAGAACGCCGTCGGGGTCTGCCCCGACAGCGTGCGCCCCGACCGGTCGGTGATCGTTCCCGAGATCATCAGCGGCAGCGGTACGTCGAGCCGTCGCATCGCCCGCCGCGCGGCAACGATCGCCGCCTTGGCGTTGAGCGTGTCGAAGATCGTCTCGATGAGCAGCAGGTCGACACCGCCCTCGGCGAGCGCCTCGATTTGTTCTTGATAGGCGTCGGCGAGGTCAGCGAACGACACCGCGCGGTACCCCGGGTCTTCGACGCGTGGCGAGATCGACAACGTGACGTTGGTCGGGCCGACCGCGCCGGCAACGAATCGCCGGCGGCCATCTCGACCGCGTGCTTCCTCGATCGCCTCACGCGCCAGCCGTGCAGCGGCGACATTCAATTCGCGGACGACATCGGTGGTGCCGTAGTCGCCCTGGGCAATGCGGGTGGCCGAGAAGGTGTTCGTCTCGATGATGTCGGCGCCGGCTTCGCAGTTGCGCAGGTGGATGTCGCGCATCGCGTCAGGCTGGGTGAGCACCAGCAGCTCGTTGTTGCCAGAGAGATCGCGCTCGTGATCAGCGAACCGCTCGCCGCGCAGATCGGCGTCGGTGAGCCCGAGTCGTTGGATCTCGGTGCCCATGGCGCCGTCGAGCATGACAATGCGTTCAGCGGCGAGCGTGCGGATGGCATCGGCCGCGCTTGGCGCGCTGCGCGAGCCGCCCGGAGGCGTGGTCGCCGTCGTGGGTACGGTGTGGTTCGTCATGCGGCGCCTTCCAGTTCGTCGTCGGC
>JBCCVW010000106.1:0-15102 GCA_039194665.1 Actinomycetota bacterium | reverse complement strand
GTATTCGTGGGTGTTTGCGCCGGGGGTTGGTGAGGCGACGTCGGGGTGTGGTGATCCGGGGCCGGGGGGTTGGCGTTCGTTTCGGGTGGATGTGGTGCGTGGTGGGGTGGAGGAGCGGGTGGGGTTTGGTCCGTTGAGTGTGGGGTTGTCGTCGGGGGCGTTGGGTGTGGGTGTGAATTCGACGTCGGTGGGGTTGGTGGGTGGTTCGGTGTCGGTGGGGTTGGGGTTTCGGTCGTTTGCTGCGGGGTACGTGGCTGACGAGCCGACGGGCACGTTGCCGGCGGGGTGGTCGTTTGATGGGTTGGGTCGTGTGGTGCCGTGGGTGTCTGCGGTGCAGGTGGGGTTGGGGGATGTGCCGGAGGCGTTGGTGTTGACGGCGTTTGACGGTCAGCAGGTGGAGTTCACGAATACGCGGGTGGGGTCTGGTGCGGTGTCGGGGGGTTGGGCGCCGCCGGTGCAGGTGGGGTGGCCGTCGGGGCAGTTTGGGTCGTTGTCTGATGATGGGGATGTGTCGGCTGCGGGGTCGAAGTTGACGTGGTCGTCGGGGTCGCAGGTGGTGGTGTTTGAGCAGTTGGCGGTGGTTGATCAGCGCAGGGTGTGGGTGGTGACGGAGTCGCGTGAGGTGGAGCCGGGTGGGTTTTCTGGGGTGTCGGTGCGGGCGGAGTGGGAGTTGCCGCCGGTGCCGTTGCCGCAGGTGCCGCGGTTGAAGTCGTTGGTGGATCCGGCGTCGGGCAAGTCGGCTCAGTTTGTGTATTCGTCTGATTCGTTGGGTCGGTCCTGTGATGGGCAGGCGGTGCCTGTCGATGGTGGGGTGCGGTATTACGCGCCGGTGGGGTTGTTGTGTGGGTGGACGAATTTTGATGGTCGGTCGTCTCTGGTGCGGTATGTGAAGGTGGGTGCGTCCGATCCGGGTGATCCCACTCAGGGGTGGCAGGTGGGGTGGGTGGTGCGGCCTGGTGGGGTGAACACGCAGTATTCGTGGACGTCTGATGGTGGCGGGTCGCCGGAGCAGTTGTTTCGGGTGCAGGCCCCGTTGGGGTGGGACGCGCAGAACACCGCTGGGTTGACGGAGGAGGCGGTGTCGTGGTTTGTGAATTATGAGGAGTTGACCGGACGAGTCGAATCCGTCGTGTCGGCGACACCGGGTGTCGATCAACCGGGAGTCGATCAGGATCGGATCGCACGGTTCTTCGACTACGCGCCGCAGGGTGCGGGTTGTTCGGGGTCGTGTACGCGGGTGTCACACGGTGTGGTGGATCAGGGCGATCCGCAGGGTGTGGTGACAGCGGGTGCGGAGTTGGTGACGGTGGAGTGGGATGGGGCGTGGCGGCCGACGAAGTATTCGGTGCCGGCTGCTGGTGGTGGCCGGTATGTGTCGTTGCAGTCGTGGGACACGGTGCATGACCGGTTGTTGGTGGCTGAGGGGCCGAATGGTCGGGTGCGGGTGTCGGACTATGACTATTTGGGGCGGTTGGTCAATCGGTGGGGGCCGGCGCCGGTGTCGTCGTTCACTGATGTTGGTGCGTCTGATGGTGGGTTGGTGCCGGTGGTGGGTGATGACGTGTTGATCGGTTCGGTGTCGTCGTTCGAAGCCGATGGTGCGGGGTTGTTGGCGGGGTTGACGGTGTCGATGTATGCGTCGTCGACGCCGGTGGGGGTGCCGGCGTCGTCGTTGGGGTCGTGTGCGGAAGGCCAGTGCCCGGATGCTGATTCGCCGCCGTTGACGTGGACCGCGTTGCCGACCACCGCAAAGGTGTCTGGTGGTGGTTGGTCGTTGAACGCGGTCGGGTCCCATGAAGCACCCGCCGATGCGAACGTGTTGCGCTACCGGGTCAGCACCGACACCGACGCGGCATCGGTGCGGTTGTTTGCGTCGGGGATGTGTAACGCCACTGTCGGGGCGTCAGATTGTGCACCGGAGGTGGCGGTGCCGTCATCAACGTTGGCCGGTGAACCGGTCACACTCCAGGTGCAATACACGCGGAACGCCACGGCGGTGTCAGCGTCGAATCCGTTGTCGGTGACGATCGAGGTGTCCACCGACGGCGGCGGCACGTGGACGGTGTTGGGGGCGCGGGATGTGGACCCAGGGTTCGGGACGCCATCGGAGCGTTCCCAGACCGACACGTTCACCGAAGGCGGGCCGACACAGAAGATTGTCAACAACTCGATCTATCAAGACCCCCAACGTCAGCAAGTGAAGACACAGACGTTGGACTCCGACGGGGTGTCGGTGACGATGGACCACACCTTCGAGGGCTACGACGGGTCCACCACGTGGGGCCGTCCGCTGCAATCCACCGATTACGCCGGCACCACCGTCGCCGCCACATATTGGGGACCCACCCAAACACCAACAGCGGACCCATGCGGTGCGCAAGGGTCGACACCCCAGGCGGGGCTGCAGGCGTCGTCGACGATGTCGAATACGGGCACCGGTGACGCGTCGGGGATGTCGGTGGCGATGGTCTACGACATTGCTGGGCGCACGACCTCCCAGACCTATACGAGTCAAGACGGCAACGCGTCCTATACGCGGTGTCACGTGTTTGGCGCGCGTGATCAACCGCTGAAGGTGTCGACGTTGGATGGCTCGTTGTCGACCGAGTACGCGTATCCATGGAACGACCCCAACAGCACTGACCCGTACACCACCACCGCCACCCACACCACCGTCGACGTCAACCGCACCCCACAGACCTACAGCACGTCATCGACGGCGGACTTGTTGGGGCGGAACGTTGTCGCAGTCGATCCGTGGGGGACACGCACCGTCACCAACTATGCAGTCGACCCGACAACTGGGGTGGACACGATCACCACGGTGACCACAACCGCTGTGGGGTTCTCGGTGACCCAGACAGCGGTGATCGGTGTTGATGGGCTGATGGCCAGCACGACGCGTGCTGATGGCACCACCACCGTCACGGCGACCTACGCCTACAACACCGACTCCACCATCGACACCGTCACGATCACCAACGGATCAACCGAGATCATCACCGAAACCCTGGCGTATCAGCCAACGACGGGGAGTCATATCGGATCGACCTGGAGTCGGGGCGGGACCGTGATCGCGACCGACACACTTACTGAGTCGCCGAACTCGTTGCGCGCCCTCGGTGAGACCATCGCCACTGGTGGGGTCACTTACGACTGGGATTACACCTATGGGGGTTTGTCGCGGTTGACCGGCGCCGAACTCTCTTCCAGTGACGATTCGATTTCGGGGAGTTGGGCGTATGGGTTCGCCGATCAGTCGGCGTCGGTGACGGGTGGTGAGAATCCGAATGCTCATTTGAACGGGAACATCACCTCCAAGACCGTGTCGCTGAACGGTGGGCCGAGTGACATGTTCACGTATCACTACGACTTCGCTGACCGTTTGACCCGCACCACCGATCCCGATCTGGCCGGTCTGGTCTATGACAGTTTCGGCAACCTGACCACGATTGGTGCGGACACGATCTCCTACAACCGGGTGAACTCACCGGTCTCGGTTACTGACGGCACGACCACGGTGGACTACACCCGACTGCTGAGTTACCAGTTGATCGAAAAGACGACTCGTACCGGTGGTGTGGATACGACGATCCGGTATTCGAGCAACGGGTTGATGTTGAACACGATTGGTCAAGTCGTCACCCAGATCTTTCAGTTCGGGCCGCTCATCATCACCACGCCTGCCACGAACACTGCCACTGCGACGACGTATCAGTTGAACACTCTGTTGGGGAACCGGATGCTCACGTTGGACGCAACGGGCACCCCGACCAAAACGGTGCCGGACTTGTTCGACCCCTACGGCAACCCGGTCACGACACCCGACGTCAATGCTGACGACACGCCGGACTATGCGTGGAACGCAGCAACCAACGCCGAGACCGAATCGCTCGAGCTGCCGTACGTGATGATGGGCGCCCGGGTGTACCTCCCGCAGTTGGGTCGGTTCTCTAGTCCCGACCCGATCCCAGGGGCCTCCAACAGCGAATACACCTACGCCCGCTCCGACCCCATCAACTACCACGACCCCAACGGACTCTCCCCCAAGCAGTGGGCCCACGGTAAGAACGGGTGGACCAACTTCTGGCACGAGTTCGGTATCCAAGTCAAACGCCACCACGACACCTGGGACCTCGTCGGCTTCCTTGCCGTCTCGCTTATTTTCGTCTTCGCCGGCGTCGTCGGCGGCCTCCACCTCACAACAGCCAACGAAGCCGCCCACGAAGCCGCCGCCGCCGCGTTGGCCGCCGAACGACTGGGCGCAGATGATCTCGCGGGACTCGTCCTCAATCAGGGCGGTGGCTCGGGATTCGATCAGGGTCTGGTCGATCTGTTCGAAGATGACGACCTCAACCAAGGTCTGCAGGTGGGCCGAAGGTACAAGCCCATGTTCTCGTTGTTTGATGAGCTCAACTCGGACCCGGAGTCCGTTCCTGGCGACGTCGACCTGTATGGATACAACGACGGACAGGAGAACACGCAGGCGACCGAAGACAAGGTGTACTCCGCGTTCCAGCAGGGCGGGAAGAATCGGACGGTCTTGTACAAATACAATCCGCCGAAATACGTGTACACGGATTGGGTCAGGGTGCGGTTCAGACCCATACCCGAGTGACCGCTGGTGGAATCGGCCAGACCTGCGATCGTCGACATCCGCTGGATCGTCCGTGCCTGATGGGGCGACCGCTGCGCCGGCGGGTCAGTCGACGATGCGCAGTGCCACTCGTTCGTTGAGCGCAACATCGAAGCGAACGATGCGCGACGTCTCGTCGACGAACACTTCAGATGCGCGCGATGGGTCCGAGTCGGCGATCGCGTACCAGTCGAGCGCACGCTTGGTGCCGTTGATGCCGATCCACTCGAAGGCTGCGCCGCTCGTCTGTAACCACTCGTAGAACGCCTTGACCTCGTGGTCGGCGCGATCGGGGTAATAGAGCAGCTCGTCGAACACGATCACGGTGCCTGGCACGATCCGGTCCGACACCGACGTGAGTACGTCACGTGTCGACGAGTAGATGTCGCAGTCGATGTGCAAGAGGTCGATCGGGCCGGGGTGCTCGTCGAGGAACGCCGGCAGCGTGTCGGCGAACAGTCCCGGGACGACGACGCCGTTGTCCGGAAGGTCGAGCGGTCGATCGAAGCGAAACGCGCCCTTGCGAAACATGTCGTTCCAGTCGGCGGGCAGGCCCTCGAACGAGTCGAAGGTGTACACGTTGCCGTGCTGGCGAGCAGCGCAGAGCATCTTCGTGGTCGTTGCGCTGCCCGTGCCGAACTCGAGCCACAGACCGTCGGGCCGGTCGTTGGCCACGCCGTCCTGGGCGACGTACCAGAGCGGAGGCTTGGGTAGCTGCAGCGGGAGTAACTCGGCTTCGGCGCGTTCGATGAACGCGTCGAGCGGCATCGGACGCTCAGCGAGGCAGATGCGGTCGGCAGTGGCGGCGTTCTGGGTTCGGGGCATCGATCCGTGACTCCGTGGTGACTGGCGGTTTGGACGAGTTCCACTTCAGTCCGGACAGGGTGAGCGCGGCCCGTTCGCTGCACAATCATCACCGGTGGGAATGCCGTTTCCCTGATCGCCCCGACGCTGCATGGTCGACCCACGTGGACCGATCGTTCGTCGGGCGTGGTTGGTCATCCGGGATCTACGCACTCCCTACCGGGCGGTCAGCCGTGCCTCGACGGCGGTGAACCCGTGTCGAGTGGCGACCCGCCGGACCTCCGCTCGGATCTCTGCGGCACGATCGCTTCGGCCTTGGCGGTCGTGCACGTCGGCGAGCAGTGCCGATGCATGACTGGCCCAGAGCTCGCTCCCACCCAGGGTGTCGATGTCCACAGCATTCTGGAGACGGTGCGCCGCCTCGTCGAGATCTCCGGAGGCGAGGCTGAGCATCCCGCGGTATCGATCGACCGCACCCAGGCACAACACTCCGGGTCCGGCAAGCAGCACCTCGTCGTCGATCTCGTCGAACCTTCGGAGCAACATGCGCGATTCTTCGCCCGCGTCGAGGAACAGCGCGAGCTCGGCGAGAAAGGCCATCACGGTGGACCACATCGCATCGAACGGCACGTCGAAGTCGGAACGGGCGAGTTGGTCGAAGACCGTGCGGGCACCGTCGTGATCGCCGGTCTCGGCGAGCAAAATGGCGAGACCCGGTGACCAATACTCGGCCGATGGATCGGACCGGAGGACCGAACGAACCAGCGGCAGCAGGGGTGCGACCCGGCCTTGTTCGCGTCGCAACACGAACATCCGCAACCCGTATGTGCCGGCGTTGTCCTCGTCGGGCAGGCCGTCCGCGATCTCGAGACACCGTTCGGTCAAGTGCTCTGTGCGGACGAAGTCGCCGTCGTACAGCGCGAGCATCGCAGCCATGTTCGTGACGACGTAGTTCCAGAACGTCGAGTGGAGGCGCGCCGCGCGTTGCTCCATCTCGATGTGACCGTGCCGAAAGGCGTCGAACTCACACGTGCTGAACCGGCGACTCTGGAGGACTTGGAGCGCCAGCATGGCCTGGTCGGTGTCCTCGATACGTGGCAGCAGTCGAGCCATGCGGTCGGCATCGGCGCTGGTCCCCGAGCCACGATGCCCGTACATCGGACCCAGCTTGATCGTCAGCATCGCCACTTCGATCGACACGTCGTCGATCGACGCGACGAGTTCCTCTGCTCGGTCCTGAGTGAGTTCGGCCGATCGTCGATCGAGTGAGTGCGAGAACGCCCGACAGAGCGACAGTTCGATTCGGGCGAGCGTGGCGCAGTCGCCGTCGGACACCAACTGACGTGCGGCGAGGAGACGCTCGGCTGCAGGACCTCCGTGCCGACCGGGACGCCAACTTGCATCCTCGTACGCCAGTGCGGCGCGCACGACCAGCTCCGCATCGTCGATCGTGCGGGCATCAGCGAACGCCGCATCGAACGATCGCAGGGCGGGTTCGCTGTAGCCGGCCCGTGCTTCGGCGTCTCCCTGCTCGAGCGCCAACAGCGAGCGCACTCGACGATCGCTCGACGACACCAACGATCGAGCGGTCTGCAAATGTGTAATTGCCGTATCGAACGAGTACGTGAACGCCGCCGAGTGAGCTGCGGCGCGCAGATGATCGATCGCAACCGGCCGGCGGTCGGGCTCGACGACCGATGCTGCCGCCTGATGGTGGGCGATCGTTGCTCTGACGTCGTCGACCGACCCCGTATGTATCGCCAGAAGTGCGTCGGCGATGCGACCGTGCAGACGCGCCCGTCTCCCGCCCGAGAGATCGTCTCGGAGCACCGACCGCACCAGTGCGTGGAGAAACTGAAAACGGTCGATCTCGATCTCGACCAGGAGTCGTGCGGCGACCGCAAGTTCCAGATCGGCCAGTACCTCTAGTTCGGGGCGACCAAGGACATGCGCGGCCACCGGGAGATCGAACTCATATCCGATCACGCTCGCCACGGTCATCACGTCTTGCACCTGCGCAGGTAGACCAGCCGTGCGCCATCGGACCGCTGATGCGAGACCGTCGGTCCCGTGGTCGGGATCGCCGAGGAGTGCGCGCACCAGCAGCGGGTTCCCAGCAGTCGCTCGGAGGATGTCGTCGACGTCGATACTCGTCGACGGGGCGGCGAGCGACTCGATCGCAGCTGGGGCAAGGCCCTCGAGCCGGATGACCAGCTGGTCGTCGCTGAGTGTCGACACCAGATCGGCGAGCCGAGGGTTGTCGTGCGGCGCCGTATCGCGCGCCGTCGCCACGATGAGCACGTCACTGTGAATCGAGTCGCGTTGCAATTGGCCGAGCAGTTGCAACGTTGCCTCCGTAGCCCAGTGCACGTCGTCGATCACGAATACAACGGGTTCGTGCCGCGCCGTCTCTGCCAGCCACTCGCCGATCGCCAGGTGCAGGCGAAAGCGGCCGGTCTCGGCGTCGGTAGTCGAGGGACCGATTGGGTCTCGTTCTCCAAGTCGGTCGAACAGATCGGGGAACAAGGGCGAGAGCTGATCCGCTCGTGCGCCGAGCGCGGTGCGGAGGTCGTCGCCGTGGAGCATCGACGTCGACGAGCGGATCGCCTCGATCACCGGTTGGTAGGGCACCAGAAGATCCTCGTCGCAGCGACCGAAGAGCACGCGCGCCCCCGCGTCGCACGCATCGAGCGCGAACTGCGATGCCAGTCGAGTCTTGCCAATACCCGGCTCGCCGAGCAGCCAGATCCACGAGAGACCGTCCGATCGGGCTGCCGAGAACGACGTCATCTGCCGCAGCGTCTCGTCGCGGCCAACGAGCGGAGCGTGCGACTCCGCACGGAGTGCTGGTGGGACGGCCGGTCGATCCGCCGGTGACTCGAGGGGATCGCGACGCCGTGGTGCAGCATCGGGCGATCGACCGTCCGCTGCGGCCGACTCGATCGCCACGTCGGCGACGAATTGGTAGCCGCGACCGCGAACGGTGCGAATCGTGTGCTGCGTCCGGCCGTCGTCGTCGAGTAGCCGGCGGGCGTGCTTGATCTGGGTGGTCATCGCCGACTCGGTGACAAACCGGTGCCCCCACACGGCGTCGAGAAGGTCGTTCTTGGCGACCAATCGGCCGTTGGCCTCGAGCAGGTGCCGAATGACATCGAAAACCTGCGGTTCGAACGACCGAAGGCCATCAGGGCCGCGCACCTCGTGGCGATCGGTGTCGACCACGAAGTCGTCGAACGAGTAGCGCGTCACCGCGTGATCTCAGAGACCTCGACGATCGCATCGAGCGGGAGCTCGAGGTCGCGTGCGTGTTGGCGAAGAATCTCGACGTCGTCGACCTCGTACAGGCAGTACGCCTTCTTCTTGTCGGCCGACAGAAAGGATGTGACCCACCGCATCTCGTGTCGCAGCTCGTAGTCCACGCTGCGGGCGTTCGCTTCGTCGTCGAGGACGAGCTGTTCGGCGTACTCGCGTTCCACCAGAAACAGGGGCATGACGGCGATCCTTCTTGAGCGCGTGCGGGTCCAGAAAATGGTACTCCCGGACCCACGACTCACGTCGCCGGATTTACGCGTGCGATGACGAACTGGTGGTCGTTGCTGAACCGGTAGATCCCAAACTCGTCGCGTTGGGGTTGCAGCGCGTCGAGCACCGCGTGCCGAATCTCGGAGCGGTCACCGTGCTCCAGCGCTGGCTGCGCCGGCCCCCCGCTCGAGATGGCCCGCCACGCCGTGTCGGCGTCGGGCCACTCGATCGTCGAGACGCGAGCATCTCGCCTGACGACCTCGAAGCCCGCTTCGATCAACATCCTCTCGGCCACACCGGGGCGCGCTATCTCGTTGGTCGATCGCATGCCGTCGACATGACGCGCCGGCGCGTGGTGAGCGAAGACCTTGAAGACCGGTCGAATGTCGAGCGGCGGTCCGGAGCCCCAGAAACTGATCGCGCAGAGTGCACCCGGACGAGCGACGCGGCGCATCTCGCCCAGCGCGCGTTGGCACCCGCCCCAGATCCCGTTCACGGAGATCACCGCATCGAACGACTCGTCGTTCCACGGCAGGTCGAACATCGACCCCAGGCGGACGTCTGCTCCGGGATTGCGTTTGCGGGCGATGGCGATCAGGTTCGCCGACGCGTCGATGCCGGCCACTTCGGCGCCGCACCCTCGTGCCTGTCGCAACGCAAGGCCTGCGCCGCACGCGACGTCGAGCATCGATGTGCCTGCGCCGACCTCGGTTGCGGCCAACATCGCCGCGAGTACCTCTGCGGCGTAGTGCTCGTACAGGCACGACCAGTCCGCTGCTGCGCGACCCCACGCTTCCCCGGCCACCTGCCAGTCGTGCATGCGTTCGTCCGCGTCGGCGGCGGCGACGGATTCGTGCCGCGTGGTTCGGGCTGCTGCGTGTGCCATGACCCCAACGTTCGCTGAACGGCCTGGCGGTCGCTCGGAGATGACCTGAGGAGTACCTGAAGATCGTCCTCAGGTGCTCACCACGCCTTCTTCGAGCGGTGGTGGATCGATGCTGCGCAGCATCGGATCGACGGCCCGGCGCTCCGAGTGTGGCGGCCGGGCCATGCAGACAACACACCAACACATCGAGAAGGAGAAGGACATGACCACCCCCGATACAGCAACGAACACCTCGACCGTGGACAATGGCATCGACCTCGAGGCGCTCCTCGAAGCCCGCGAAGCGCTCACGGAGGACCCGGCTGCGGCTGCGTTCGTGTGGACGGCCACGTGCGAGTGGGCGAATGGAACACACAGCCGCACCACGATCGAGCCGTACTACGGGCTTGGCGAGCACCACCAGCACCGTCAGGCGTTCGTGATCGACGGCGACCATCCGCAGACGTTCGCCAGCGAGGACAACGGCGCCACACCGACCGAGATTGCGCTTGCCGCGCTCGCCGGGTGCCTGACCGCCGGCGTGGCGTCGGTGGCGACCCGCAGGGGAATCCAGCTTCGACGGGTCACGGCAGTGGTCGAGGGCAACCTCGATGCACGCGGTGTGATCGGCGCCGACCCCGACGTACGAAACGGTTTCAGCGAGATCCGGGTGCGTTTCGACATCGACGCCGATGCCAGCCGCGACGAGCTCGCGGCCGTGGTGTCGCAGTCACAGAAGCGATCCGCCGTGTACGACACCCTCACGAACCCGACGCTCGTCAACGTCGGGCTCGCGTGAGTTCGCCACCGTCCCCATGTCCGTGAACACGGACGTCGTCGTGATCGGCGCCGGACAAGCCGGCCTCGCCGCCAGCGCGCTGCTGTCACGGTCCGGTGTCGATCACGTCGTATTGGAGCGGGGCGGTGTCGCCCACTCGTGGCGGACCGAGCGGTGGGATTCGCTCCGTCTGCTGACACCGAATTGGATGACCCGCCTGCCCGGCCATCGCTACACCGGCACCAACCCCGACGGATACATGTCGGCCAACGACGTGGCCCGGTTTCTCGCGGCCTACTGCCGCCGTTCCCGGGTCCCATTGATCACCGGTGCGGCGGTCGACTCCCTGGCGCCCGGCGGGCGCGGATTCGACGTGGCTGCCGTGGGGGAGCGGTGGTCGTGTCGAGCAGTCGTGGTCGCCACCGGGGCGGCGAGCACCCCGAGCGTGCCCGCCATTGCGGCAGCCCTTCCGGCGCGCCTGACGCAGGTGACGTCGCTGGCGTACCGCAACGCCGAGCAGCTCCGAGACGGACCGGTGCTGGTGGTCGGGGCGTCAGCGTCAGGCGTTCAGATCGCTGACGAACTCGCACGATCCGGTCGTGAAGTGGTGCTCTCCGTCGGCGATCACATCCGCGTCCCCCGCTGTTACCGAGGGCGTGACATCCACCATTGGCTCGACGCGGTCGGCGTACTCGACGAGCGAATCGACGACGTGCCGGATCCGCGACGCGCTCGTCGGTTGCCGTCACTCCAGCTCGTCGGGTCGTCGCCGCAGCGAGACATCGACGCGACGACGTTGGCCGCGCTCGGCGTGCAAATGGTCGGGCGACTCGTCGGGGTTGCCGGATCGAGCCTGCAATTCGCTGGTTCGATAGCGAACATGGTGACCGCAGCCGACCTCAAGCAGAACCGTCTGCTCGACCGAGTCGACGCATACATCACGCGGCACGACCTCGACTCGGCTGTCGGCCCTCCCGCTCGGCCGGAGCCGGTGCGTATCGAGCGGGCCGCGACGACCCTGGATGTGCGCCGCTTCGCCACCGTCGTGTGGGCCACCGGGTTCCGGCGCCACCACCCGTGGGCGCATCATTCATTGGTCGACGCCAGCGGAGCAATCGTGCATGACCGAGGGGTCGGCGCCGCGCCTGGACTGTTCGTGCTCGGCGAGCTGTTCCAGCGCAGGCGGAAGTCGGCGTTCATCGACGGCGTCGGCACCGATGCGGCCGAACTCGTTCCGCAGCTCGTGGAGTGCATCACTCGACCGTCGCGTACGCCTGGATCGCGGTGTGGACTCAGGGGAGCTCAGCGGGCGCCGGTCATCGTCGAGAGCACGTGACGCATCGCGCGTTTGACGTAGTCGTCTTCCTCCCCGGTGGGTGCGACGGAGCGAAGCGCCTCGCGCGCCAGGTCGACACCCCACCATCGAGCGATCATCCACGACGCGAGATACTGGCTCGCCAAACATCCGCCTGCGGTTGCCGTGTTCCCCGTGGCGGTGAACGGTCGGTTCACGACATCGAACCCGGCCTCGGTGAGCCACGGTGTCGTTGCGGCGTCGGTGCACACCGGTACCCCCTCGAGTAGACCCAGCCGAGCGAGGAGCAGCGCACCGGAGCACTGCGCTCCGACCAGCTGGCGACGAGGATCGAGGAGGAGTCTCTGTAAGAACGCTGCATCGTCGGCGAACTCGCGTGTCCTCCTACCGCTGCCCACGATCACGCCGTCGGCCGATGGCAATTCGTCGCAGGAGATGTGGGCGGAAACGGTGATGCCGTTCATCGACGTCACCGTCGGGGTCGGCGACGCGATGACGACACCCGAATTCGGTCGTTGCACGCGGCCGAGAATCGTTGCCGCGACGAAGGTATCAACTTCGTTGAAGCCGTCGAGCGTGACGATCGCCACCGTCATTCGACGAGTGTATGAAGCCCGCCGATTCGGACGGCACGCGTTATTCGGTGGAGCGCGTCCTCGTCACCCGTCCTCAGAGCAGTGGTTCGGAGAGGAACTCGCGCATGGCCGCCGATGCGTCGTCGGGCACTTCGAGTTGGAAGAAGTGGTTGCCGTCGAGGAACTGCACACGTCCGTTGGTGACGAAGTCGGGGGTGTTCTCGTATTCCTCGACGTGCTGGCCGGGGTCGAGGCGCCCCTGCAAGAACAGCACCGGCATCGTCATCTTGGCGAACAGCATGTTGTGCCGGTCATCGAGCTCCTGCTGCAAGCCGGTGTGATCGAACTGTCGCGGCGACGCCTCGGCCACGCCGGTGAACTTCACCTCGTAGTCGAGCCGATCGAGGACCTCTTTGGAGATGCCCTCGACGCGGTACCCGCCCGCGGCGTACGCCACACGCGGAAAACCGGTCCACTTCATGAGCGTGGGAAACCACGGCTGGGCGAAGATGTCGTGTGGCGGTTGCGGGTCGCCGTGGGGTTCGTTGGCCGATTGCTGCATGCGGACGTAGCGCAGTACTCGCCCTTCCATGCCGTCGACGTTGAGCAGATGGTCCGAGATCACCGATCCGCGGTCGTGGCCGCCGAGGTTGAATCGGTCGATGCCGATGGTGTCGAGCATCGACGCCAACGAGTCGGCGATCGCTGAGTATCGGTAGTCGAGGTCGAGGCGTTTGTCGCTCTGGCCGTTGCCGAGCGTGTCGACGGCGATGCAATAGAAGTCGTCGGACAGATCAGCCATCTGGTGATGGAACGTGTACCAGCTCTCGGGGAAGCCGTGGACCATCACGAACGGTTCGTTGTTCGGGTCGCCGGTGGTCACGAAGTGCCATACGACGCCGTCGGCATCGGCATACCAGTGCGTGAACTCGACGCCGTCGATCAGCTCGACTTCGCCGTGCGCGTTCTCGGCGCCGAGGGGATACGTCGCCGGTTGCGGGTAACGCATGTCCGACGTGAGGGGAGCATCACGCCGGACGCCGTTGTCGTGCACGTTCGTCAACGTCAGGTCCTCGCGTGAGATGTACTCGAGCTTCGGCAACGTGGTCGGCGAGAGGATCTTGATCAGGTTGAGGATCTCTTTGGGGTCGTTCGTATTCATGTCGTAGGTCCTTGTTCCGGTGTTGGGGGGCGGCGACCCGGGGGCGTCGTCGACGACGCCCCACCCGCGTGTCGTCGACGACGCGGGGTTTCAGCTCGGGTCCGGCGCGTCCCAGGAGACAGAGCCGGACAGCCAGTGGGTCAGCTGTTCGTCTTGGTCGTTGCTGTGGAGATGGCGGGGCGGTGTGGCGAAGGTCGCGTACGGCCGGCAACGCAGCAGCACGCGGTGCTCTTCTTCGGCCATTGCCTCGACCACCGGACGCGCGGAGACGTCAATCTCCTCGCCCGACATCCGCCAGCCGACCGCCATCATCACGTCGACCGTCGACGAGCGGTCGGTGTCGACGATCGCGTCGCAATACACCTGCAGGTACCCGACGGGCCATTGCTCGTCGAGGACGCACAGGCTGACCTTGCCGTGGCGGCCAACCGCTTTGGCCTTGGCCCGGTCAGCCATCGTGGCGATCAGCAGCTCGTCGTCGTCGGTGGGGATGTAGTACACGACCGACATCGCCGGCCCATCGGCCTGGCGGGCGTAGCCGAAGATGCATGTGCGGTGCGTGCGGACGAACTCCCGTCGTTCCGACGGAAGCATGTCGCGGTCGGTGGGCGGCACGAAGGGGGTGGTCGACAGTGGCAGCAGCGCGGTCATCGGCGTGTCCCGGCGGTGCGGGTCGAGCGCTGTGTCAAGCGGTCCACGGGTCGTCAACTTGCAGCTCGGCAACCAGCGGCTTGTTCGGCGACACTCCGTCCGGCGGCCACGGAGTGACGCCGTCTTCCAGCGGCACCTGCAGGCTCTGCAGCAGATCGGACATCATCTTCCAGGCGCCGATGGTGGCGACCAGTTCGAGCTGTTCGCGCTCGGTCGGGAACGCATCGACGCACGCACTCCAGGTCTCGCTGGAGATGGCGCCGCGCAACATCGTGTCGTCGGTGGCGCGCAACGCGGCGCGGTCGATGGGCGACCAGTGATCGTGGGTCGTCCAATCTCTGGTGGCGAGCAGCTCGTTCTGGTCCACTTCGAACAGCGGGGCGAGCTGCCAATGCTGCGTCCACTCGTAGACGCCGTTGTTGATCCAGCCGATACGCATGATGATCAACTCGCGCAGTCGTGCGTCGAGTTCGCTCTGGCTCGTCAGCGTGTCCATCAGGTCGCTGATCCGTTGTGCCAGCTGCGGGTGGTGCAGCAGGACGCGATACACCGAGAGCTGCGCCTTCAGCTCGATGATCCCGAGCGGTGCGCCGGTCTGCGTGGCGTCTTCGATCGGGAGGAGAGACACGCGCGGGGTGCTCATCGGCTACACCAAGAAGCTCTGGATCGGCTGATCGAGCAGCGTGCGGCCGTAGTCGGCGTACCGCGATTCGCGGTCGAAGATGATGTGGTTCGACCCGGTGGCGATGTCGCGCACCGCCTTTTGGATCGGGCTCTCGAGGCGGCTGCCGCTG
>JBCCVW010000105.1:0-15326 GCA_039194665.1 Actinomycetota bacterium | reverse complement strand
CTCGGCGACGAGCCACGGCGGGGACGATGACGCGCCCCCTCGCTCGCCGGGTCGGCGTCGCACGTGGTGACGCGGCCGCCGCGGACCAGGCGGTGCCACGACAGGCGTGTCAGGGGCGCGGAATCCTTGCGAAGATCTCCTTGTGGCCGATGATCTACTGACCAACCGCAGACGTCCCTCGCTCGCGGGCCTGAACGTGCCGCGCGGCGAGCTCGGCTCGCGCGGTGCGGGCCTCACGCGACAAGAACGCAGCCGGATCCTCGACGAGCTCTACTTCGAAGGCGACCGACGGGCCCCGTATCTGTGGCGGTTCGTCGCACTGATGTTGTTCTCGTCGTCGATCGCTGCGATGGGGTTGATCAACGACAGTGCCGCCGTGGTGATCGGAGCGATGTTGATCGCTCCAATGATGACGCCGATGATGGCCGCTGCTGCAGCAATCGTGCAGACGTGGACCGCCCGTCTCGCGGAGAACACGGCGATCCTCGTCGGTGGAGCAGTGCTCGGCGTGTCGACCGGCTGGCTGATGGGCATCGTCATCCCCCAGGTCGGCAGCGACGAGATCCTCCCAGGCGAGATCCTCGCCCGCACAGAACCGAACCTGATCGATCTCGCCATCGCCCTCGCCGCCGGAGCGGCCGGCGCATACGTGACGATCCGCAAGGAGGCGAGTTCGGCGCTCCCCGGCGTGGGGATCGCTGTCGCCCTCGTACCCCCGTTGGCGACGGCCGGGCTCACACTGCGCGTCGGCAGGACCGACTTGTTCAACGGCGCGATCTTGTTGTTCTGGACAAACGTCGTCGCGATCGTGGTGGCTGCTGGCGTCGTCTTCGCCGCAGCAGGGTTTCTCGCGCCTCGCGATCGCGTGCGCGAGCGGCGCATCGCAACGATCACCGCGGTGGCCATCGTCATCGCGATCGCCGTGCCGCTCACGCTCAATACGGTCGTCCGCTATCGGGACGCGACGATCCCGCTGCGCGTCACCGACCAGGTGGCGGTGTGGGACGACACGATCGAGGTCGAAGAGGTGATTACCCGGACACGCGAGGACCCTTTGGAGCTCGAGATCGTCGCGACGGGACAGCGCGCCGACGGCGATGTCGCCGAACTTGCACGGTTGATCGCCGACGATCTCGACGAGCCGGTCGTGATCGACCTCGTCTTCGTTCCAGTCCAACGAGCCGAGGCCACGCCGTAGTCGCGGTGTTGATTGGCGGTGCCGCAGGTTGACAGCCGAGAGCATGTCAGTCACAATCTGACACAGAACGTGAGAGGTACTCACCAATCGTGCGCTGCGCTCGATCGCGTGCGATGTCTGACCTTGCGAGCGCCGATCGGGCCGAAAGGACGCCAATGCACACACGAGGACCGATCCGCATCTTCGACGCTGGCGGAGCGCCCGCCGACGTCGGCCGGGCCCACGGAACGGCGTTTGCCGATGACATCAACCGGTACGTCCGTGAACGCGTCGATCTGATCACAGCTGGACGCTGGAACGGCGGCCCGCTCGACGAAACGGATGTGCTGGCGATTGCGGAGTCGATGATCCCTGCCCATGCGGCGTTCGACCCAGCACTGCACGACGAGATGGAGGCGATGGCCGACGCCGCCGGCATCAGCACGGCCGAGGCGATCATCGTGGGCGGCTTCACCGACTTCGTCGACACCGTTGCGGCGGTATCGGGAGGGCCACCGCCCACCACGGTGATCGAGGACGACTGCACGGCGGTGCTGGTTCCCGACTCGTGCGCCGACGGCGCCGGATTCTTCGCGCAGACCTGGGACATGCACGACACCGCGACCGAGCACGTGATCCTGCTGCGCGTACGGCCCCACGATGCACCGCCGGCGCGCATCTTCACAACGACCGGCTGCCTTGGACAGATCGGGATGAACGACGACGGACTCTGCGTGGGGATCAACAACCTGACGGGCCGCGACGGGTGCACGGGCGTGACGTGGCCATCGGTGGTACGCGGGATGCTGAAGTGCACCGACGCCCAGTCCGCGCTCGACGTGTTACTCGACGCCGACCTCGCCGGCGCGCACAACTTCCTGATTCTCGATCGGCACGGCGTCGGCTACAACGTCGAGGCAATGCCGTCGACGCGACCGGTCAGCAGGCTCGGCGACGCACCGATCGCGCACACCAATCACGTATTGGATGCTTCGGCCCGCCACGTCGAGGTGCGTGCCGACACCGGTCTCCACGACAACTCGACAGCGCGATTGCAGGCAGCACGCCGGCTGATCGAGCACGGCACGGTCGACGCCGAGCGGCTGTTCGCGCTGACGCGCGAACCCGACGCAATCTGTCAGACGGCGGTCGCGCCCTACTTCATCGAATCGAGTGGGGCGGCCGTCATGCGGCCCCGCACCCGCGATTTCTGGGCCTGTTGGGGTCGACCGATCAACAACGAGTTCACCCCGATCGCGGCGGCGTCACCTCGGCCGCTCGCTGGCCGTCAGACGGGCTGAGCGCGTCGACGAAGAGCTGCACGAACTCAGCAACGAGTGGCTCGGCTTCCGCCTCGTCGACATTGACGACGAGGCGCATCAGACTGTCGAGGAGTTCGATCATCAACAGGATCTGACGCTCGAGGTTCTCGAGATCGGTGCGGCCCGTGAGCTGCCCGGTCGTGCGGGCCATGGCGTGTGCGTTGCGTCGGCTGTCGTCGAGGTCGAGGGCGGTCAGTTCGGCGTCGGCGTGAATCGCGGCGCGCAGCTGCCCCCGGAACGGTTGTTCGCGGTGCATTCGCCAGTACTGCCTGACGCCGCGGTCGATCATTGGAGCCAGTTCGGTTTCGTCCTCCGCGGCTGCGCCGATGAGCGACTGCGCATCGTCGAAGGTGCGCAACGCGAGTTCCCGAACGATCGATCGCTTGTTCGGGAAGTAGCGGTACAACGCGGTGAGACCCATGCCGGAACGGTTCGCGATGTCGGTCATCGAGGTCGGTTCGAGCCCGCGCTCGGCAATCAGCTCGGAGGCTGCCTCGAGGATGCCCTCGAAGCGGGTCCGAGAGCGTTGCTGCGTTGGACGGCGGCGCACCACCGGGTCGACGGAGCTCATGGGTTGACTCTACACCAGACATGAGATACCTTCACGTTACGTACGTGAGTACTACTCACGTAATCTGTTGACTTCCAGGGAGATCAACCATGCCGAACATCGATGACGCCCTCAGCGTGCGCCCCGCAATGGTCCTGGTCACCGGTGCGACGCTGCGGTGATCCGACGAGCCGAGACCGAAGCCGATGTGCGATCGCGCGATCTCGTGCCCGAGCATCTCGAGAGCGTGCGCGATGCACGCGTGTTGGAGGCGAGCCCATGAGCGACGACCTCAGCCGCTTCGCTGCGGGCTGCGCGTGGGTGCGCGGCGAGTACGTCCCGATCCGCGATGCGGGCGTGCCGCTCATCGACGCCGGGTTCAGCCGATCGGACGTGACCTACGACGTCGTCGCCGTCTGCGATGGCAGATTCTTCCGGCTGGAAGAGCACCTCGACCGGTTCGAGCGAAGTATGGCTGGCCTCCGCTTGAACCTCGGACACGACCGCTCGCAGATCGCCGAGATCCTGCACGAGTGTGTGCGGCGGGCGGGGTTGCGCGACGCCTACGTCGACATGATCGCCACCCGCGGATGGCCGCCGCGCGGCGGCCGCGATCCGCGGTCGTTCAAGAACCAGTTCTACGCCTACGCCGTGCCGTACATCTGGATCGTCGAGCCCGAGCAGCAGTCCGCAGGTTCGCACCTCGTTGTCGCTCGCGACACAGTTCGCATCCCATCGCGTTCGGTCGACCCGACGATCAAGAACTTTCACTGGGGCGACCTCACCCGGGGTTCGTTCGAGGCCTACGACCGCGGCGGAACCCTTGCCGTGCTTCCCGACCTCGACGGCAACCTCACCGAGGGCCCCGGCTTCAACCTGTTTCTCGTCGTCGACGGCGAGTTGCACACGCCCGACGCTGGTGTCCTCGAGGGCATCACCCGGCGCACGGTCCTGGAACTCGCCACAGAAATCGACATTCCGACCAGCGTCGCGCCCATCCCGACGGCGACCGCCGACGTCGCCGACGAAGCGTTTGTCACCAGCACGGCGGGAGGGGTCATGCCGGTGACGACGATCGACGACCGTCCACTCGGCGACGGAACCCCCGGCCCCATCACCACCCGACTCCGCGACGCCTACTGGGCGGCACACGACGACCCCCGCTGGACCACTCCGGTCGAGTACCGCTGACACCACGAAAGGTCACGATCCGATGAGAGTCTTCTCCTCGCTCATGCACCGACACCACCACCCGGCGAACTTCTTCGCCTTCGGTGCCTTCCTCGACTTCACCCCAGACATCCCCGACCGAGCCGAGCAGATCCTGGCCACCCTGACCGCCGAGGGCCACGAGATCGTCGCCGCGACCAACCGCGGCCGGGAGGCGATCGCCGAGGTCCACAGCCCCGACTACCTCGACTACCTACGCACGGCCTGGGGCGCCTACAACGAGGCGCGCGACGAAATGGGGATGACCGACCTCGGGACCTCGCGGGAGGTGTACCCGTTGATCTTTCCCGTCCGCGGCATGGACCACGGTTATCCGAGCTCGATCGTCGGTCGAGCGGGTTTCCATTCGTCCGACATGTGGATGCCCCTCGGAGCTGAGAGCTGGAAGGCGATCGAGGCATCGGCCAACCTCGCCGTCGACGCGGCCGATGCGGTCGTTGGCGGCGACCGCGCGGCCTACGCCCTGTGCCGTCCCTCCGGGCACCACGCATCGTTCGAGCGCGGTGGCGGCAACTGCTACCTCAACAACGCGGCCATCGCCGCCGAGTTCCTACGCACCCACGTCGCTCGGGTGGCACTGGTCGACATCGACGTCCACCACGGCAATGGCACCCAGGACCTGTTCTACGACCGCGACGACGTGCTGTTCGTGTCGTTGCACTGCGATCCCAACGAGTGCTATCCCTACTTCGCCGGATACACACACGAGCGCGGCACCCGCCGAGGAACCGGGTTCAACGTCAACCTGCCGCTCCCGCTCATGTCGGGCGACGAGCCCTACCTCGAGGCGGTCGACGCGGCGGTGCCCCGAATCGGGGCCTTCACACCCGACGTGCTCGTGGTGTCCCTCGGCGTCGACGGCCATCGCGACGACCCGAGTCGAGCCCTTGCGCTCGGCACCGCCTGCTTCAGTCGGGTCGGTGAGCGGCTCGCCGAACTCGGCGTGCCGACCGTGCTGATCCAAGAGGGCGGCTACAACCTGGACACGATCGGCGAGTGTGTCAGCGCAGTGCTGGCAGGCTTCGAGGCGTGAGTGAACCGATGGAAACGGAGCAGAGATGACCACGACGTCGCACGGCACGCCACGAGTTCTCGTCGAAGCCGAAGAGTTCGACGAATACGGCGGCTGGTTGCTCGACTCGCAGTTCGAGCTTCAGATGGGCAGCCCGTACCTGCTGGCGCACGGCATCGGACGGCCAGTCGCCGACGCCGTCACCACCGTCGCCGTCGAGCAACCGGGCACCTACACAGTGTGGGTGCGGGCGAAGGACTGGGTGCCCTCCCACTCCCCCGGTCGTTTCCGCGTATCGGTCGACGGCACGCTATTGCGCACCGAGCTCGGCGCCGATGGCCGCGACTGGAGTTGGCGGATCGCGGGCACGATCGACCTCCCCGCCGGTGACGTCGAACTGCGCCTGTGCGACCTCACGGGCTTCGACGGCCGGTGCGACGCGATCTACCTCAGCGCCGACGGGTCGGCGCCGGTCGACGGAGCTGACGCGGCGGCGCTCGCCTGGCGCCGCGAGCTGCGCGGACTGCCCCCCGAACCGGTCGACGGCGGCGACTTCGACGTCGTGGTCGTCGGCGGGGGGATCGCCGGGTGCGCAGCAACGCTGACCGCTGCCCGACTCGGCCTGCGCGTTGCGCTGGTGCAGGACCGACCGTTCCTCGGGGGCAATGCGAGCAAGGAGATCGGCTTGAGCCCGCGCGGCGAGTCCGGCGATCTCATCCGCGAAATCGCCGAACGTACTGCGGACGGCGACATTGCGGCGCGGGCGATCCTCGACGCCGAACCGAACGTGTCGCTGTTTCTCGAACAGCGCGTGTACGACCTGCGCCGCGACGGGAACTCGATCACCTCGATCGACGTGCGGGCCACACGTACCGGCGTCGAGACCCAGCTGACAGCGCCGGTGTTCATCGATTGCACGGGCGCGGCGATCCTCGGTCAGCTGGCTGGCGCCGAGTTGTTGTCGGGTCAGGAGTCGAGCGACGAGCACGACGAGTCTCGGGCGCCCGCAGAACGCGATGAGATGCACCACGGCAACACCGTGTTCTTCCGCACCAGGCTCGCCGACGAACCGGTCGACTTCCCCGACGTGCCATGGGCGACTGCCGTGTCGAAGGACTACGCCAACCTCAGTGGTCAGCTCACCCAACCCGGGGTCGAGAACGGTCCCGGCCCTCGCCCGGGCCTCGACCCGACGATCGATCCGGTGTTCGACTTCTCGAACAGCGACGCTGGAGACAACCCGATGATGGGATTCCCGGCCACCCACTTCTGGGAGTACGGACAATGGCTCGACCTGCAACGCGACGCCGAGCACATACGCGACCACCTGCTGCGCGCGTTGTACGGCACGTTCTCCAACGTGAAACGGCTCGACCCTCAGCACTACGCCAATCTCGAGTTCGACTGGGTCGCCCACGTCCCGGCCCAAGGCGAATTCGTTCGCTACCGCGGGGCACACGTGCTCACCGAGAACGACATCCGGAATCACACCGAGTTCCACGACGCCGTGGTCCGCAACGATGGGGCATTCTGCCTCCACTATCCGCACGAGGAAGGCGAGGGCGACTACGACTTCCGGCTCAGGGACTGGGTGTGGGACACCCGCGACCAGCAGCCGTACTCGATCCCGTTCCGCTGCCTCTACTCGACATCGGTCGACAACCTGATGATGGCCGGCAAGCACATCAGCGTCACCCGCATCGCGGGGAGCAGCGTCAAGTTCATGGGCAACGGCGGCCAGCACGGCGCGGCCGTGGGCATCGCAGCCTGGTTGTGCAACGAGCATGGAACCAACCCGCGCGGGGTGTACGAGTCGCATCTGGGCGAGTTGCAGCAGCTCGCTGGCGAGATGACCGGCTGTGGCCACCTCCACCTACCCGACCCCATCCCCACCGCTCGGGAAACAGCCGAACGTCACGCCCAGGACGTGGTCGATGGACGGCGCGACCGCGTCGACGACGACTTCTACGGCAACGCCCGATTCGTATTCGAGGAGTCCGGCGGCGCCCTTCCCGACGATTCCACGAGTTGGGAGATCGTGTCAGAAGTGCGCGACGTCGAGTGGCGCGAGTTCGTCGTCCGCTACGAGGTCGAGGACGGTCACGTCGATATCGCCACTCGATGGCACCTACTCGTCGGGCGATGGCGACTCGTCGGCGCAGCGATGATCAACGACGACGAATGAGCGGCGGACTGGACAAGCGCCGCGGTCAGGGCGCCGAACGTGTGGTTCCCGGCAACTCCGACTCGAGTCGCCGCGAGTTCAAGTCGTCGAGCGAATTGCCGGCTCTGATGTCGGTGCTCATGTTCTCCAGCGCAGCGTCGAGTGGCGTGCCTGAACCGTCGGCGACGCGCGTCATCATGTGAAACGCGGCGACGACCGCTGCTGCGTCGACAGCGAACTCGTGGCCGCGCCGCTGTTCGAGTTCACGGAATGCTGCGCCTGCCGGCTGCTGCTGATCGAAGCAGCCGTCGACGAAGCCGACGAGTAATGGTCCATCGTCGACGCCGGCCCCATCGTCGAGTCGAGCCGCGTCGACGAGATGGCCGGTCTGGTTCCCGCTCAGACTGAGCATGGATGCGTGCGCGGTCGTTCAATAGAAGCAGTCGTTGTTGAACGACGTTCTGGCTGCCACGAGTTCGATCTGGCGGCGGTCGAGCGTGCCGCGGTCGTAGTCCCACTCCGACAACATGACGGCGATGGGCATGTAATGCGTCGCTGCCATGTCGTGGACGAGCGTTTCCACCGCGGGCACCGCCGTCAACGATTGCAACACCATCCCGTTGAACTCACCGGTCGCGGTGGGGACCCAGTGTGTGGTGACGGCCGCACCATCGACGAACGCTCGCGTCGGTCGACCCGGTGACGGTGTGGGCAACTCGACGAGGGGACGGTCGACGATCCGGGCAAACCGATCGATGGCGTTCACCACGGCAACGAGCCCCAACAGCTCGACGTACTGCTCTGGTTCGTCGAGCCCGGCGATCGTCTCGGCGCACCACGACTCCGTCACTGTGCTCGGGTGATTCGTCAGCCGCCAGATCGCGCCGACGGCTGCTGAGGGAAGCGGTGTTTCGCCGCCCTGCGGGTGCGCTTCGTGGGCAGGGCGGTACCACGGGGGCCGGTCCGGCTGCTCGACGGCCGTGCGCACGGTTGCCGCGATGGCGACGCGTTCTGCGCCCGACCAGAAACTGCCGGGCGTGCCGAGGCTGGCGATGACCGCCTGATGCGTCTCGATCAGGTCGGCGCGAATCGGCTGTTGGCTCACAGGCTGGTTCGACGTGGCGCGGCGAACGGGCTGCGTCAGCTCGACACGCCCATCGGTGCAAGCATCTTCCCACCCGCCGGTTCGTAGTCGCCGCTCGGCGCCGGCGAGAGGCTGTCGCGCACGTTGCGGTAGTCGTAGGTCCACAGGATTGGCCAGTCGGGAAGGAACGTCCGGTGCGAGTGGTAGCCGAGCATGTGTTGCACTCGTTCGGGAAAGTCTTTGGCGATCTCCCAGGGCACGGTCACGGTGTGCGCTTCCTCTGGGGTCAGCTGGCCGAGTGTGAAGCTGAAGTGCACGCCGAACCGCCACTGGTCGGTGGTCGTGTTGGCCCCACCGCCATGGATGGTCTTGCCGGTGTACATCAGGGCCGATCCGGCGGGCATCACGGCGCCGACCGTCTCTGCTGCGTCGGCTTCCACGTTGAAGTCGTCCCAGCGATGACTGCCCGGCACGACCCGTGTCGCACCGTTCTCTTCGGTGAAGTCGTCGAGGGCCAACATGATGCTGAGGATTGCCTCTGGGCCGTCCTTGCCGAGGCTGTGCACGATCGGCCAGTTGCCAACGTCGCGGTGCAGGTACTGCCCCGGTTCTCCCGGCCCGATGAAGATGGCCTGGCCGGTGTTGATCCAATAGTCGGTCTGGAAGCCAGCCTTCGCCCACGCGTGCAACAGATCGTGATCGATGACGTTGACGAAGGCGGGCGAACGGCGCGCCAAGCCGGTGAATCGCTTGGTGCGCGCGCCGCAGAAGCTCTGCTTGACGACGCCACCGTCGCTCCCAGCCTCGGTGCGCTCAGCGTGCGCCGAGAGCTCGCTCAGCAACTGCCGACGAAGGTCATCAGAGATGAAGTTCTCCACGATCACCCCGCCGTCGGCGTTGATCTGGGCGATGATCCGTTGCGGGTCATCGGTGATGTCGAAGTGTGCCAGCGGGGTCGTCATCGGCGTCCTCCAAGAACTCCGTATCGCGCCGTGTACGTATCAATCGATATGCGTATCGAATGATACGCTACGCATGTCTCGGTTCAGCGTCAAGCAGAAGTTGTCTTGGTCGAGCAGAAGTTGTCATGAAGGAGAAGTTGTCGTGCCACGGAAAGCAAGCGGTCAGGCCCAGCGGGCGCGCATCGTCGCGGCGACCGCTCGATTGATCGCCGCCAAGGGCCCGCAGGCCATGTCGATGCGCGAGATCGCTGGCGAAGCGGGCTGCACCATCGGGCTCATCAATCACTGGTTCGACTCCAAGGACCAACTGATCGAGGCGGTACTCGACCAGGCCGCCGCCGACGCCTCAGCGCGCTGCCGTACAGCGCTCGAGCACGCCGACGTCACGCTCGAGCAGATCCTGGCAGAGTTCCTGCCACTCGACGAGCAACGTCAACGCGAGCTGACGACGTGGTACGTGTTCTGGGCGTTGAGCATCGGCAAACCGAACCTGCAAGCGGTGTACCGAACGCGGATGAAAGCCCTGCGTGACGATCTGACAACCAATCTGGCCACTAACGGCGTGCCAGAATCCGAGCTCGCCGAGTACGTCGACGCGGTGATGGCGGCAGTCGACGGAATCGCCATCAGTTCGCTCGCCGAGCCACAACACTGGACACGCGCTCGGCAGCGTCGCACGCTCAGCCGGTTGCTCGCCGCGGTGCCAATGTCCGAACCCATCCAGCGCTAAGCCAGCTATCTCGGCCCTCGGGTTTGCCATTTTGGCCCTGGCCCCGATGCCGCTGTTCGCCACCCACGGCCGGAGAATGAGCAGTGTGGCGACGAGCGCCAGGTCGACGCGCTCCACGGTCGTGCGGTAGAGACAGGAGTGCGGTCAACTGTGGTCGAGTCCCGCGCCCCGCTCACGAGACCGCACGAAAGGTCGACCAATGCCAGCTGACGACGAACTGTGTTACGCATCCGCCACGAATCTGCTGCAACGATTCGCCTCGCGTGAGGTGTCGCCCGTCGAGGTGCTCGAAGCACAGCTGGTACGAGCCGACGAAGTCAACGATCGACTCAACTGCATTACGCACCGCTACCTGGACCAGGCGTTCGAGGCGGCACGGATCGCTGAGCGTCGTTATGCGAACGGAACAGCACGTGCTCTCGAGGGTCTCACCGTCGGCGTCAAGGACGAACACGGCCTCGAGGGTTGGACCGTGACACAAGGCTCTCGGCTGTGCGAGACGGAGACGCTGAGCGAGTCGGAGCCAGTCGCGCAGCGACTTGCCGACGCTGGAGCGATCATGCCGTTTCAGACAACCGTTCCTGAGTTCTATCTCGCTGCGGTCACCTGGACGGAGCTGTGGGGCGTCACCCGCAACCCGTGGAATCTGCGCTACGCGGTCGGCGGTTCGTCGGGCGGTTCGGGCGCCGCGCTCGCTGCTGGCATGTGCACCCTGGCAACCGGGTCGGACATGGGCGGCTCGATCCGCATTCCCTGTGCGTTCAACGGGCTGTACGGCTTCAAGCCGCCGTACGGTCGGGTCCCAACGACGACCGACCCGTTCTTGCACATCGCATCGGCTGGTCCGCTGGCGCGCACGCTGACCGACGTCGCGCGCATGGAGAACGTGATCTCCGGGCCGCACCCCTACGCACCGACGGCGATCGCTCCCAAGGTGGAGATCCCGCTCGACCCACCCTCGATCGAGGGAGTGCGCATCGCCTACAGCCCCGACCAGAGTTGGGCCGTTGTCGACCCCGAGGTGCGACAGAACACCGAGGCTGCACTCGACGTGCTTCGGGCGGCCGGCGCCGAGGTCAGCGAGGTCGACCTCGCGCTCGAGGTCACCGATAGCGACATCAGTCAGGCATTCGCCGAGGCCGCACTGTTCGGGCCGATGGGCGCCCAGCTGGCATCGATCGGAGATCGCGACAAACTCACCACCTACGCGCGGTACTTCTGCGAGAAAGCCGAAGGTGGTTTCGGCCCTGCCGAAGCCTTGGCCTTCGAACAGAACATGTTGGAGGGAACCCGTCGCATCCACGACCGGGTGTATGCGCAGGGGTTCGATGCGCTCGTCATGCCCACGCTAACGACGAGTCACATCCCCGCCGATCACGACTACACCACGGATCGCACCGTGGTCGACGGCACCGAGGTGAATTCACTCAGCGGCTGGATCCTCACCCCGCTGTTCAACCTTCTGTACACGGTGCCGGTGATCGCGGCGCCGACCGGCCTGACGAGCCAGAACGTTCCCACCAGCATGCAGATCGCCGGACGACCGTACGACGATCTGACGCCGTTCCGCATTGCGGCCGCCTACGAGCGCATCGCGCCGCCGATGTTCACCGGCGATCGCGTACCCGACTTCAGAAGCGGGTGACTCGGATGCGATCCGACGCCTGAGCGTCATCGTGCGGATCGATGCCATGCTGCGCTCACGTATGGTCTCGACCTGTGCTGGCGCAACGCCCGGTCTGGTTGCGCGATGCGATGCGCATCGCGCCTGTCTACCCGGACTGGCCGACCGGTTTGCGGATCGCCGCCGGACTCCTCGGTCCGCTGGTCGTCGGTGATCTCGTCGACGAGGGTTCGGGCGGCCTGATCGCGGCGCTGTTCGGTTTGCACGTGGCGATCGTCGATCCGCGCGGAGCCTACGCATTCCGAGCTCGGGTCATGTTGGTGATGTCGGCGCTGTTCATTGTGGTTGCGCAACTCGCCCACGCCGTCGCCTCGTGGAACAGTGCGGTCCTGGCACTGACCGCACTACTCGCCATGCTCGCAGCCCTCGTCGCCGGCTTCGGTCGCCTTCCCGCCTTCGGCGGGCTGATCACGGCGGTGGTCGGAGTGGTCTTCGCCTACGGCGACCTGCCGATTCGGTCACCGCTGTCGTTGCTCGTCGCTGGGTCCATCGGCTGTGCGTGGGTGATGCTGATCGCGCTTGCCCCGTGGCCACTGCGGGCCCGCGCGCCTGCGGCCGCAACGATCTCCCGCGCGCGGGCCGCGCTTGCATCACAAACTCGACGGCCCGACGACGACGACGCATTGGCGGAGGTCCGAAGTGCCGTCGTACTCGCCAACGAGGTGCTGGCATCGTCTCCTACCGACGACGACGCCAGTCGCGAGCTCGCTTCGATCGATGCGCTGGCCTCCGCGATCTACGTGGTGGGTCGTCGTTGCGACGAGATTCCAGGCGCAACCGAGTGGCTCGACGCCGTATCGGAGATCGCACTGTCGACCGAGCCGCTCGCGGTGCGATGGTCGGCGCTCGATGCGGCGACGACGAGCGTGGAGTCGACCGGCGCGCCCCGCGAGGTCGTTGCGTTGGCGCGCTCGGCGTCGGCTCCACTGGTGTCTCCGCCGCCGTCGGTGTCGCATGACGAGCCGTCCGCCCGGACACACCTCGCCCACATCGGGCAGCTACTGCTCCACCCGGCTCGACGACAACGACACCACGCTGTGCGCTTCGTCTTGGCCATGGTCGCCGCGGGTGCGCTCACGCTGTGGGGTCCGTTCGAGCGGGCGTTGTGGATCCCGCTGACCGTCCTGATCGTGCTTGCGCCGACCACGAATGCGACGCTCACCAAGGGTGTGCAGCGCACGGTTGGCACGCTCGCTGGGGTGGTGGTCGCGCTCGCGTTCGCGGCCACCGTTCCTCAGGGATCGATCGTCTACTACGTCGCCCTCGGCGTCGTCGGGGTGCTCGGCGGTGCGCTCATGCCGATCAACTACGGCATTGCCGTGATCTTCATCACCGTCCTCATCATCGCCCTCGACGCGTCGACCGCCGGCTACGAGAGCATCGCCGAGGTGCGCTTGATCGACACCGTGGTCGGCGCGGCGATCGGCCTCACGGTGGGGATCTTCGTGTGGCCACATCATCCCCGCGACGATCTCCGCGAGCAGTTGTCCGCAGCGCTTCGAACGACGGCGAGTTTCGCCGGGACGGCGTTGTCCCCCCGGTCCCCCGATGTCGACGTCGACGCCGCGCGACGCAACGCCGTTGCGTCGCTTGCGGCGGCGCGCATGAGTATCAGCGAGGCGAGCGCCGACTGGAGCCGTCCGGCACCGATTGAGGAACGCAGACTCGCCGAGGCGATCCACTCACTCGGTGTGGCAACGTTCGACCTCGGACGTCGATTTCATGTGGAATCGCCCGAACTCGATCGGGCGGCCGCCGTCACCCGGGACGAAACCGTACGGCTCACGACTCACATTGCGGAGATGCTCGCCGACAGTGAAGATCCGTCGGAAGCCGATCGCGATGGCGATTCCGCACCGGTCCCAGCGTTGTGGCCGCGTCCGGCTCACGCCGTCGCCGAACAGTGCGCAGTAGTCCGTGGCCGCACCATCTCGGTGGTGGCCACCACCGAGTGAGCGCGCACGGCGAGTCGCACCGCGCACCTGCGCGGGGCGGCATCGCACGCCCAGCAGAGCCGTGCGTCGATGTCGGAGGACAGGTTTCATCCTCAACGATTTGGTGCTGACCGGCAAAGATGACCGGATGGGCCAGGTCATCGAGTTACGAGTCCGAACCATCACGTACATCGTGATCGCCGCCTCGCTGGGGGTGATCGCAACGTTGGCGCTCTCAGCGGCATGGCGAGCGGACGCAGCGCCGGGTGATGACGATGCGACCTACGTCGCCTGGCCGGGTTGTCGGCTCACCGACACGCGGACCAACACGCAGGTCGGACCTCGCGGCTCGAAGCTGGCGGAAAACGAGGTGATGACCATCCAAGCCATCGGCGACCAGGGCGAGTGCACGGGCGATCTCGCACTCCCTGCTGATGCCGTCGGCTTGTCGACCAACGTGACCGTTGTCGACCCGACGGCACAATCCAACATACGCATCTATCGCGGCGATCTTGCGACGCCGCCGAACCTTTCCAATCTGAACGTCACGCCCGGTGCTCCGCCGACTCCCAACGCCGTGAACGTGCAACTTGCACCGGACGGCACACTCAAGGCGTACAACTTCAGGGGGTCGGTCCACCTCGTGATCGACGTCGTGGGCTACTTCACCGATGCCAGTTTGCAAGAACTCGCCAACCGCGAACCGGCGGTCGGCGTCGGGCCCGTCACGATGACCCACGGTCTCGGACCGACACTCGTCAATCCAGACCTACCGCCCAAGTCGATCGCCTACTTTCAGAACAGCGTGCGCATCACGAGCGGCGGCCTGACGAGCTCGATCGTGCTTCCCCTCGTCGGCCCCGCGGTCATCGGCGGGGGGTCATATCGGCTGGCGTCGCTCGAGTACTGCATGCGAGACACGACGGGAGGTGCCAGGGTCGACGATGTCACCGTCCACGCCCTCACGCCGAGCGACTTCGTCTCCGATCCCGCCGATCGATCCGACGAAGGTTGCTACCAGGTCGACGTCGACGAGCTGAGCGTTGGGGTCGCTCCGCAGGGGTACCACGTGACATTCAACATCTCGGGCGCTGTCGACAGCACTGTTCGATTCGTCGGCGTACAGTCGACCTGGACCGAGATCTGACCGGCTGGAGCTGCGCCGGCTGGCCACGAACGCCTTCCCGGATGCCGCAGCGCGTGGTCGGGCAGGCGCCCGCGGCATCGGTGGGACTCAGACGGCCTTGACAGCAATCGGGCTGAATACCTCGTGGTCGCCGCTCACCCAACTGAGCGAGCCGAACTGCCAGACGCCTGACTGGACACGCTGCGGGGTGATTTCCACGTCGAAGGTGGCCGACTCGCCGGGCGCGAGTTCGATCTGGCTCGGCGAGACGTTGACGCCGTAGCCCCGAGGCGCATCGACGACGGCGTCGAACGTGAGGGTCTCGTCGGCGACGGACGTGACGGTCCGCTG
>JBCCVW010000104.1:0-15400 GCA_039194665.1 Actinomycetota bacterium | reverse complement strand
TGCACCGCTTGCTCGACATGGGCATCGAGGCCTTCCTCGTGGCGTCGGCGATCGTCGGTGTCGTCTCCCAGCGTCTGTTGCGCAAGATGTGCGACAACTGCCGCGAGCCCTACACACCTGGCGCCGAAGAGTTGGCAGTGTTCCGTCAGCACTCGGGAGGCAGCGAGAAGAGTGTGTTCTATCGCGGTGCGGGATGCAGCTACTGCTCGAACACGGGCTACCGCGACCGCATCGGTGTGTACGAGCTGCTGAAGATCACCCCGGAAATCCGCCGGCTGATCGTCGGCTGGGCAACCACCGAAGAGCTGCGTCGTCTGGCAGTTGCTCAAGGAATGCGCACGATGCTCCGAGAAGCAATGCAGATGGTCGAAGACGACGTGACGACCATCCCCGAAGTTGTTCGCACCCTGTTCGCCCACTGATCACGGAGTATCCGATGCCAAAGTTCGCATACGCAGCAATCGATCAAGACGGCACCTCGGTCGAGGGTGTCACGAAGGCTGACACGATCGGATCGGCGCGGGCGACGCTCGTCGACCAGAACCTGTTCCCGACCAAGATCGAGGAACGCCGTGGGCTGCTCGACTTCGAGCTGACCAAGGAGAAAGTCAAGAAGAAAGAGCTGATGCACTTCACGCGTCAGCTCGCCGTGTTTGTCAAGGCCGGTATCCCGATCACCGACGCGCTGATCACCATCGGTGATGAAACCGAAGACGTCGCGCTGCGCCGAGCGCTCGGCACCATTGTCGATGAGTTGCGGAATGGTGGGCTCTTCTCCGCAGCCGCGGCGAACCATCCCGAAGTCTTCCCGAACTACTACATCGGCATTCTCCAATCGGCGGAACTCACCGGTCAGCTCGACGTCGCACTCGAGAACCTCGCCGGCTACCTCGAGCGAGAGATCGACACGCGCAACAAGGTTGTTCAGGCACTGTCGTACCCAATGGTCGTCATCGTCCTGGCGATGATCACCGTGCTGATTCTCGCCTCGTACGTGCTCCCGCAGTTCGAGCCGCTGTTCGAGGAGCTCGACGCCGAGTTGCCGCTGCCAACACGCATGATGTTGTTCTTCTCACGCTTCTTCACCGACCTCTGGTTCATCACGGCTGGGATCTTCGTGGTGATCGCAGCTGCGGTGATCTTCCTCTTCAAGCATCCGACCGGGAAGGTGTGGAAGGACCAGCTCGTGCTGAAGATTCCGATCATCAACGGCATCGTCGAGTACGCCATCCTCGAGCGGTTCTGCCGGATCCTGTCAGCGATGATCGGTGCCGGCGTGCCGCTGCCGGAAGCACTCAAAACGACGACCGACGCGACAAGCAACGTCGTGTTTCAGGAGCGACTGGAAGTGGCGCGAGCCCACATGCTGGAGGGTCGAGGATTCTCCGATCCGCTCATCGAGACCGAGCTGTTCCCCGGCGCCGCCAAGCAGATGTTCAAGGTCGGCGAAGAGACCGGTTCCCTGGACCAGCAGCTCGAGGTCGCCTCGATCTACTTCGACCGCGAGCTCGAGAGCCGCATCAAGAAGTTCACCACGTTGTTCGAGCCGCTGATGATCGTATTCGTCGGACTGATCGTCGGCTTCGTGGCGATCGCGCTCGTCTCCGCAATGTACGGGGTGCTCAATGGAGCGAAAGGCGAGGTCTAGTGATCTCAGCGCCCGAGCACCCAGTCGATGAACGGCTGGCCGACGAGAATCGCTGCGACCGTTCCAAGGGCCAGGAACGGCCCGAACGGGACGGCGGTTCTGCGACCCGCCTCGCCGCGCGCCATCAGCGCCACGCCGACGATCGCCCCGGCGAGGAACCCAAAGAAGAGGCCGACCGGTACCAGACCTGGATTCAGCCAACCGAGGTACATGCCGAGCAGTGGGGCAAGCCGCACGTCCCCGTCGCCCATGCCGCCCTTACTGGCGACATAGATCGTCCACATCAGTGCCAGCCCAATGCCGGCACCGAGCACCATTTGCCAGATCCGGTCCGGTTCGTCGCGCACCAGCGCCGCGACCGTCAGTGCGGGAGCTCCAAGCACCAACCCGGCGTATGTGATCTCCCGGGGCAGGCGCTGGGTGTGCAGGTCGATCCAGGTCTGGGCCACCAGCACGGCGGCGAGGATGCAGTACGCCGGCAACGCCGCATCGGCTCCAAACTCGACGGCAAAGACGACGAACAACGTCGCCGTCGCCAGCTCGATCACGATCGGCTCGATGCCGATACTCGTGCCGCAGTAGCGGCATCGACCGCGCAGCGCCAGCCAACTGACGATCGGCACCAAATCGAGCGGCCCCAGCCGGTGTCCGCACGCGCCGCACGCACTCGGCGGTGCCATCACCGAACCGCCGTCGGGGACGCGATCGACCACGACCGTCAAGAACGAGCCGATCAACAGACCGGCGACGATCACCACGACCAGCAGCAACGAGAAGTTCATCGATCCCTGTGGCCACAGCGGCCCGGGCGGGAGGTTAGTCAGTGATGTCCGAACCAGATCCGATGCTCGTGTCGCTGCTCACGGCGACCGTCAATTCCGGCTCGTCCGACCTGCACCTCACGGTCGGGCGCGCAGCGACCGCGCGGCGTGACGGCACGCTCGTGTCGTTCGAGAACGTGCCGGTACTCGAAGCCGACGACATCGACCGGATGATCTACTCGCTACTCGACGAGCGCAAGGTCGCCGAGCTCAAGCGTGACCGCCAGGTCGACTTCTCGTTCGGCGTGCCCGGCCTCGGCCGATTCCGTGCGAACGCCTTCCGCCAGCGCGGTGCGCTGTCGCTGGCACTGCGCGTGGTGCCGTTCCGCGTGCGGTCACTCGAGGAGCTCGGTGCGCCGCAGGCATGCACCACACTGCTCAATCGGCCGTACGGCATCGTGCTCGTCGTGGGGCCCACCGGCTCGGGTAAGTCGACCACCTTGGCGGCGATGATCGACCGGATCAACGAAACCAAGCCGGTACACATCCTGACCATCGAAGACCCGGTCGAGTACCTCCATCACCACAAGGTGGCGATGGTCAACCAGCGCGAAGTGGGCACCGATGTCGATTCGTTCCCGGCTGGCCTGAAGAGCGCCCTGCGCGAGGACCCCGACGTGGTGCTCCTCGGCGAGATGCGCGACCTCGACTCGATTCAGATTGCACTGTCACTCGCCGAAACCGGCCACCTCGTGTTCGCCACGTTGCACACCAACGACGCGGCGCAAGCGCTCGACCGCATCATCGACGTGTTCCCCGCAGAGCGACGCGACCAGATCCAGATCATGCTCGCCGGTGCGCTGCAGGGAGTGATCTCCCAGCGCCTGCTGCCGGCGCTGAGCGGTGGTCGTGTCGCGGCCTACGAGGTGATGGTCGCCAATGAAGCAATCAAGAACCTCGTGCGCGAAGGCAAGTCGCGGCAGATGCGCAACATGGTGGCCACCGGTGGATCTGAAGGCATGCAGACCATCGAGATGGACCTCGCTCGCCTCGTCGCCTCGGGACTCATCTCGATGGACGTCGCCACGGCCTCGAGCGCCTACCCCAAAGAGGTGCAAGCCCAGTTGGCGACTGCACGCGCCCACCTGCAAGCCCAAGCCACCGTGGCGACCGGTCAAGCCGGGTCGTCCGGGTCGGGGACGTATGGCGACGAGCCGGCGGCGCCGAACGGCGCAACCCCGCCGCCTCCTCCGCCGCCAGCCGACGAGCCGGCCGGCGTCTGATCGGGGCTCGGAGTGGCGGTCAAGCAGCTGCCGTACAAGAATCTTGCCGGCGTGGCCCAGTGTCCGGCCGGATGGTTGGTATTGCCGGCGCGCCTCGCGGGCGTCACGGTGACGGCAGAAGAAGCCTTCGTCGTGCGCAAGTTGTTCGACGTGCTCGACTATCGACCGGTGTTCGACGCCGCGGCGATCGACGCGCCGATGGGGCTGCGCGAGTCGCCTGACGGCGAGTTCCGGCCGTGTGACCTCGAAGCCCGCGAATACGTCGGCTGGCCGCGGTCGGTGGCCGTGTACGGTACCCCGAGCCGGCCGGCACTCGTCACCACGCGGCGTTCCGAGACGCAGGAGCTCGAGCCGTGGATGACGCGGCATCAACTCCGACGCACACGTTGGACCGGCGAGGCGGCCCGTGAGCTCGCGCCCTATCACTCGCGGCGCTTCTTCTCCGCACACCCCGACGTGTCGTTCACCGTGATGAACAGCGACGAGCAATTGCGCACGTCACCGTGGCACGAAGACGGACGCGTGGAACGCCTCGAGCTGATCCGCGAGCGCCTGCCCGGTGTCGATGATGTGGTCACTCGCACGCCGCCCGATGGGGCCGCCCCGAAGCATCTCCTCGATGCTGCGGCCCTGTTGTTCACCGCGCGTCGTGCGTCGGGCCGGGCGATCAGCCGCATGCCCCTCGATCCCTTCTGGGACGAAGAAGGCATGCGCATGGAAATCGTCCGCTAGCGATGCACTGTTGATGTGACGTGTTGATGTGACGTTTGGGGTTCAAACCCAAACGTCACACTGCAGCCGCACCATCGGCTGCAGTCACTCAGTCCAACGAGAGCGCTGGAATCGGCCCGTCGGCCGCACCGACCGCGTCGACGGAGGGGAGCGGGGGGAGCGACAGCGACAGCGCCGGGAGTGGCGTCGGCTCGGTGAGCGACTCGGTCGGCTCGGTCAACACGAGCTCCACCACCGGCTCGGCGGATGTCACCGCGGCGGCGATGTCCGCTGGCTTGCGCTCGAACGCCGCGCTGATCGCTTCCGCGAGCTGTAGCTGCCGATCGAGGCAGTCTTCGAGGCCACGAGCGATCTTGGCCACCGTCCGCTCCATCGACTCCACGCGCCGCAGCACGTCGGGTGCCGAGTCCGGAACGTCACCGGTGACCGAGGCGATGCGGTCGTTGCGTTCGCGCTCGATCAGCGTCGTCAGACGGTGTTCCGTCTGCTCGCCGTTGGCCTTTCCCTCGGCACGCACCAACTCGACCTGTTCCTGGGCAATCTGGGCATAAGCGGCGAGTGAGGTGAACTGGCTCGCCAGTTGCGACTCGACCTGCTCCACCCGATCGCGCAGTGCGTCGACGCGCGCCATCTCTTCCGCGGCCTGTTCGTCGCCGAGGATGTCGTCGACGTCGAGTGCGGTGTCGTGCTTGACCTTGCCGAACATGTGCGGTGTCCCGTCCTTCGCGTGATGCGTAGTGAGTGGCGTGAATCGTGACGGCGGGGAGCGACAGAACTCGTCCGCGCCGACGCTCATTCATCGGCAAGCGCACGAGCGTGCTTGAGGCGACGTTGATCTTCGGATTCTTTGCACAAAGACCCTCAAGGTCGCTCGGGCGATGCCGAAAGACCTAGTGCGCTACGGGAGGTGGATCTCACGGGGCGCATTCGTGAGAAACGTCTCCTGCGGGAGATCAACCAAAAGCGGAAGGAAACCAATCCAATGAAGAAGCAGGACAAGGGTTTCACCTTGGTGGAGCTCCTGATCGTCATCGTCATCCTCGGCATCCTCGCCACGGTCACCGTGTTCGCCGTTCGCGGCATCACCGACCAGGGTGAAGAGTCGGCGTGTAACGCTGACCTCAAGACCGTGCAGACTGCCGTGGAGGCCTACTTCGCCCAGGAGGGTGGCACCGCCATCCCGACGTCTGCGACGGTTGTCGACGGCGTGACCGGCACGACTCCTGAGGGCACGCTGATCGAGGTCGGCCTCCTCGTGTCGAGCTCGGAGAACTACACGGTCGCAGCTGATGGCGGCCTGACCTATCAGGCTCCGGCCGGCGGCGGGGCGAACCCGTGCTTGCCCTCCGGTGGCTCGAACGGCGACGCCGTCGTCAACACCTGATCATCAACGACTGACTACCTAACGACTCGATCCCCGTCGGCTTCGGCCGGCGGGGATCGTTCGCGTTTTCGAGCGGATCGTTACGCCGAGTACTCGGCGGCCAGCTCGATCACTTCGTTCTCGGGGAACGGGCCGAGCCAGCCGGTGATGATCGTCCCGTCGGGCTGGAACATCACCGCCGCGGGCTGGGCGCTGATGCCGAGCGATTGCCACGACTGGAAACTCTCGTCCCACAACATGGTGAACGAGTTGGTGCCGAAGTCGCGCACGAAGTCCTCGGCCTCTCCCAGCGAGTCCTGGGTGCCGAGTCCGATCACGGTGACTTCGTCTGCGTGACGCTGAGCGAACTGCTCAACCTCGGGGGCTTCCCGACGACACACCGGTCAATGCGGGGCGTACATCCACAACAGGACCGGCTGATCGGCGGGGAACGTGTTGCGCAGGTTGATCTTGTTGCCGTCCGACACGTTGTCGACCACCAAGTCGGGCAACACGTTGGTGTCGATGTTCGACTCCGGATCGACGATGAAGTCGTCCGGTGGCGCCGTGCCGGTCGGTTCGTCGGCAGCTCCCGACTCGCTCGCTGCGTCGTCGCTCTCCGAGTCGCTGCCACACGCCGCAAGCACGGCGCCACCAGCAACGAGCCCAGCAAAGTGCCGCCGATTCATCTGCACCCGCCGATTCTGCACCCTTTTGGATCGCTCTTCGCCGCACGTTCTCCAAACGTTTCGTGTCAGGGGCCTGACCCCTGGTGTAACGAGCCTGCGTTACAGGTTGCGCAGACGGAGGGCGTTGCCGTGGGCGGGGAAACCTTCGTGGTCGGCCAGGGCCAGCACCGAGCTCGACATGCGGGCCAGCGCTGTGGAGTCGGCGCGGGCCACTGCGGTGCGCTTGAGGAAGGCGTCGGCGGTGATCCCTGATGCGACGTGGGCGAACCCGCTGGTCGGCAGCGATGCGGGGCAGCCGATCACGAAGTTGGCTGCCGAGAACGGCGTGTTCTGCCCCACCAGGATTTCCCCGGCGTTGTCCAACCGATCGACCACGTCGTCGAGGTACTCGTCGGCGACCGCTACCTGTAGGTGCTCAGGGGCGAACTCGTTGGCAATGTCGACGGCATCGTCGAGATCATCGACCAACACCGACCCACCGTTGGGGCCGAGTGACGCCCGCGCCGCCTCCGCTCGTGCCGCCGGAAGCGGTGCCAGCTGCCGTTCCAGTTCGGCGTCGGTGGCGTCCACGAGTGCGCCCGACGTGGTGACCAACACCACCGAGCTGTCGGTGCCGTGCTCGGCCTCGATCAACAGGTCGGCCGCCAAGCGCTCGGCGTCGGCGGTTTCGTCCGCCACCACCAGCGACTCGGTCGGTCCGAGCAACATCATCGTCGCCACTCCGTGGCGCTGCATCTCGACCTGCGCAATCGTCACCGCCGGCGATCCAGGCCCGACGATCTTGCGCACCCGCGGGATCGACTCGGTGCCGAAGCCCAGCGCCGCAATACCCGCTGGGCCGTTCACTCGGAATACGTCGTCGATTCCGAGTTTGCGACACACGACCAGTACCGCCGGGTCGACCTCACCTGTGCCGCCGGGGATCGGCGGCACCACCAAGGCCAGCGACGGCACGCCCGCCACCGTGGCCGGGACCGCGAGCTGGTACGCCACGCTCGGGTAACTGGCCTTGCCAGACGGCGTGAACAACCCAGCCGACGCGATCGGCGTGACCTTCTCGCCAACGGTGAGTCCCGGCTCGCTTTCGATCGACCACTCCGACAGCTGCGCCATCTGCGCCTCGTTGAACGTGCGCAGATGCTCGATCGCATCGTCGAGCGCTCGATCGACGTCATTGCTCACCGCAGCACTGGCGAGCTCGTCGTCGCTGATGCGCAACTGGTCGGTACGGAGCCGAATGCCATCGAACCGGGCCAGCGCATCGCACACGGCCTCGTCGCCGCGGACACGCACGTCGTCGATCAACTCACCGATCGAGCGGCGCAGATCGTCGTCGAAGATGTCGTCGAGGCCACGCCGCATCAGCGCCGCACGCGCCGCGGTATCCATCTCGCTCCACCGTTGCCGCCGCAGAACCGTCACAATCGGCGACGCTACCTGCCGCTACGATCTCCCCGCGTTCGAGCGCTCTCACCGGCGCCAGAGAAGGAGCGTGCATGCCCGTCACCGTCGTCGTCGGCGCCCAATGGGGTGACGAAGGCAAAGCCAAGGTCATCGACCTGCTGAGCAAAGAGCACGTGTACGTGGTGCGCTACCAAGGTGGCCACAACGCGGGCCACACCGTGGTGGTCGACGGTGAGCGCTATGCGCTCCAGCTCGTGCCCTCGGGGATCCTCTACGACCACGTCATCCCCGTGATCGCCAACGGGGTCGTCGTCGACCTGCCGACCCTATTCGAGGAGATCGACGGACTGGAAGAGCGGGGTATCTCGTGCGGCCGCCTCCAGGTGTCGAGCCGGGCCCATCTGATCTTCCCGTGGCATCAGGCCCACGATGCGATCGCCGAAGCGATGCGCGGTGACGACAAGATCGGCACCACCCTCAAAGGCATCGGCCCGGCCTATGCCGACAAGGCGCGGCGGGTCGGCGTGCGTGCCGGCGACGTGCTCGATCGTGAGCGTTTCCGCGAACTGGTCCGCGAACGCGCCGTCGCCGAGAACACCCTGATCGAAGAGGCGGGCGGCACCCCGCTCGACGTCGCCGAGGTGGTCGACCGGTTCGACGAGCTCGGGCAGCGGCTGGCGCCCTATGTGGTCGACACGGTCGGCCTGCTCCACGACGCCGTCGATGCGGGCGACCATCTCCTGCTCGAGGGCGCCCAGGCGACGTTCCTCGACCTCGACCACGGCACCTACCCCTACGTCACGTCGTCGAACCCCACGGCGGGGGGCGCGTCGACCGGAACCGGTCTCGGTCCGAAGCTCATCGACCGGGTCGTCGGCATCACCAAGGCCTACACGACGCGCGTCGGCGCTGGGCCATTCCCCACCGAGCTGCTCGATGCCGACGGCGATCGTCTCGTCGACATCGGCCGCGAATTCGGCACCGTCACCGGCCGCCGCCGCCGTGCTGGCTGGCTCGACTGTGTGATGCTCCGCCATGCCGTTCGACTCAACTCGCTGACCGAGTTGTCGCTGACCAAGCTCGACATTCTCGACGGGTTCGAGCAAGTACAGATCTGTACCGGCTACCGCCTCGATGGTGTCGACGTGTCCGGGTACCCCGACCGTTCCGATCTCCTCGCACGCGTCGAGCCCGTGTATGAGACGCTGAGCGGCTGGGAGACCTCGCTGACGACCGCTCGTGAACCGAGTGAATTGCCGAGCGAAGCCCGTCGGTTCATCGAGGTCGTCGAGCGCGAGGTCGGCATCCCGGTGCGCGTGGTCGGCGTGGGCGCCGAGCGCGACGACTATCTCGTCTGGGCCTCATGATCCCGCGGTACTCCACCGCCGAAATGGACGCCGTGTGGAGCGACGTCGCCCGATTTGGCCGATGGCTCGAAGTGGAGCTCCTCGCCACCGAGGCGCTCGCCGAGCTGGGGACGGTGCCGGCAGCCGATGCCGCGGCGTGCCGTGATCGGGCGCCAGCGGTCGACGAGGCGTTCGTACACGCAGTGAGCGAACGCGAGGCCGTGACCGACCACGACGTCGCTGCATTCGTCGACGTGGTGCAGGGTGCCATCGGTGCACCAGCGGGTTCGTGGATCCACTACGGCCTCACGTCGTCCGACGTGGTCGACACCGCACAGTGCTGGGCGATGCGCGACGCCGCAGACCTGATGCTCGACGCGGCCGATGCGCTGCTGGCCACCATGGTCGAGCTCGCCCGCCGGCACGCCGACACACCGATGATCGGACGGACCCACGGCATCCACGCCGAGCCAACCACCTTCGGGGCCAAGGTCTCGTTGTGGGCGCTGCAGCTGGATCGCGACCGCACGCGCATGCGCGCCGCCCGCGACGCAGTCGCGGTGATGAAACTCAGCGGTGCAGTTGGCACGTACTCGAACATCCCGCCCGACGTCGAAGCCTTCGTGGCCGCCCGCCTCGACCTTGCGCCGGTGCCCGCCACCCAGGTCGTGGCGCGCGACCGTCACGCCGAGTTCCTCTACGCCTGCGCCTCACTTGCGGCGACGTGCGAGCTGGTCGCCGTCGAACTGCGGCACCTGCAGCGCACCGAAGTCGGTGAAGTGTTGGAAGGGTTCAAACCCGGCCAAAAGGGTTCGTCGGCCATGCCGCACAAACGCAACCCGATCTCGGCCGAAACGATCTCGGGATTGGCGCGCGTGGTGCGCGGCAACCTGCTCACCGGGCTGCAAGACGTTGCGCTGTGGCACGAACGTGATATCTCCCACTCATCGGTTGAACGAGTGGTACTCCCCGACTCGTCTCAGCTCGTGTACTACACGCTGCGCCGACTGCGTGGGCTGCTCGACCGGCTCGGTGTCAACGAGAATCGGATGATCGAGAACCTGTGGTCGAGCCACGGATTGGTGTTCAGTCAGCCGGTGTTGTTGGCGTTGGTGCGTGCGGGCGCGACACGTGATGACGCGTATCGAATCGTGCAACGCAATGCGCTTCGTACGTGGGATGAACAGCGCGAGTTCCGCTCGCTGCTCGAGGAGGATCCCGACGTGGCGTCACTCGGCGCCAGCGGTGAACTCGACGCGGCCTTTGATCTCCATCGTTCGTTGGCCAATGCGCATCGCACGGTCGATGCGCTCGATGAGATCGAGCTGGATTGACTCCGATCGACCTGGATCGGTCGGAGCTACACCGCGGGTCAGTCGCCGCGGCCGATACCGGCTTGCTTGAGCACGCTCGCCGGCACACCGACATCGCGCCATGACGCGTAGGAGATCGACTTGCTGTGGCTGTAGCTCTTGGCCACGCCGACGAACGCCTCTTCGAGGGCCGGCATGTCGATCGCATCGGACATCGCTTCCAGTTCGGCTTCGAGGTCGCGCCGTTCCTGGACCAACAACAGCTCGTCGAGCGCACTGGCGCTCTGCAATTCGGTGTCGATCGCGGCGAGACGCGCCTGCACCGTTTCGGGTGTCCGTTTCCGACCGCGCTTGGGTTTGGTGGCGCGTAAACCTTCGAGGTAATCCCGCACGATTCGACCCTCGACTCGCCCTTTGGCCAAGGCGGCCTTGTGCTCGTCGGTCATGGGAGATTTCGGCCCTCGCTTCTCTGCCATTTGGAGGATGATACGCCCGTGAACTCGGCAAGCAATAGTTTTTCGGAGTTGTTCGAACTGGCGCCCCATGGCCCCGACGTCTATGTCGGAATCGGCCCGCAATACCCTTGGGGTGGACTGTATGGCGGCCAGATCGTGGCGCAGGCACTCCGTGCGGCCACCTTGACCGTGGACGATGACCTCGCAGTGCACTCGATTCGCGCCTATTTCATTCGCCGCGGCGACCACAATGAACCGGTCAGATACGAGGTAGATCGCATCCGTAATGGGCGCTCGTTTGCCACCCGACGGGTCGTCGCCCGCCAGGCAGTTGGGGCAATCCTCAACGCCGAGAGTTCGTTTCAACGGCCGGAAGACTCTCCGGTCGTGCAGACCGTGACGATGCCCGACGTGCCCGCACCCGACGGGCTTGATCACGACTCGTGGAGCGACCACTTTTCGCGGGCATTCGTGCCGGGTGAGGCACTCGACGATCGTCGCGACGGGCGAGGCCGTTCGACGGCATGGTTCAAGGTGAACCACGACATCGGCGATCCGAACGATCAGGCCGGCCAGCTCCTGCACCGCTGCTGGCTGGCGTACATCTCCGACGACCTGCCCACCGATGCAGTGATTCGTGCCGTTCCCGAGTTCGACAGCGATGACTTCTTCGCGGCCAGCCTCGACCACACCATCTGGTTCCACGGGCCGGTGCACGCTGACCGGTGGCATCTCTACGACATGACGTGTCACCACTTCACCGGGGGTCGCGGGGTATCGATCGGTCACGTCTTCTCCGGCGACGGCGCACACGTGGCGACAATCGCCCAAGAGGTGCTCGTGCGCCGCGCCCGCGGGTGAGAAGATCGGCGTCGATGACGTCCCCCCTCACCCCCATCCAGGCGCGGTTGCGCGATCACGTCGCTGAGCACTCGGTCAAGCGCGGCGAGTTCGTATTGAAGTCCGGTGCCCGCAGTTCGTGGTTCCTCGACACCAAACAGACCGCATGTCGCAGCGAGGGCATCGTCGCCGTGGCCGATGCCGTCGAGGAGATGTTCGCCGCCGACCTGCCGACGATCGATGCGATCGGTGGACTCACGATGGGCGCCGATCCCGTCGCCTTCGGCGTCGCCGCAGTGCTCGCGACGCGTGGTGTGGAACTCCGCAGCTTCAGCGTGCGCAAAGAAGCCAAGGACCACGGCGTGAAGGGGCGTATCGCCGGGGCGTTGCAGCCTGGCGATCGCGTCCTGGTCACCGAGGACACGACCACCCGCGGCACCTCCCCGCTCGAAGCAGCAGCGCAGATCGCCGAGTTCGGCGCCGAGCCGGTGTTCATGACGGTGATCGTCGACCGCGGCGGGACGTGCGCGGCGATGGCCGCCGAACGCGGCATCGACTATCGGCCGCTGCTCTCCGCCCCCGACCTCGGCTTCGACTACGGCACCTGACCGCACCGGTTCTTCTTGCGAAATCCGGCGCGTGGCGCGGGATGTCGCCAGGATTTCGGACAGACCGGTGGCTTGGTCAGGGGGTCAGCACGCCGGGGTTGAGCATGCCGGCCGGATCGAGAGCGCGACGCAGCGCAGCCTGCGCATCGAGTTCGTCGGTGGTTCGAATCAGCGGCAACCAACGCGCTTTGGCGACGCCGATGCCGTGCTCGGCGGAAATCGTGCCACCGACGTCGGCGACCGCAGGCAAGACCGTGTCGGCAATTGTCTCGGTGTCGGTCGCCTCGAGGTAGTTGAGGTGCACGTTTCCTTCGGCGACGTGGCCGAACGGGATCAGTCGCGCACCGTCGGCGTTCGCCGCCCGGCGTGCGACATCGACGAGCTGACCGAGATGGCGCAGCGGCACTGCGACGTCGAGCTTGAACACCGGCGTCCCGGTGGCCGTCGCCGCTGCGGCGAGCGCCTCGGTGATCCGGTCACGCAGATCGAGGAGCTGCTGGCTGGGCGCAGGGTCGGTGGCCACGACCGCATCGATGACGTCCGTGTCGGCGATGGCCGCGCCGAGCTCGTCGGTCGGGTCGCGGCGGTTGGCGCTCTCGACGAGCACGAAGGTTCCACCATCCGGAACGGCAAGCGGTGGAGTGCGGCCGAGATGTTCGGTGACGAGCTGCATCGCCTCGGGTTGGATCAGCTCGATCTGATCGATCGACGGCGCCGCGCGTCGCAGGTGGCCGGCGAGCCGCGCCGCCCGATCGAGATCGGCCAGCGTGACGAGCGCCGTCGTCCGGTGATCGAGGAGCGGCACCAGCCGCAGGCGCACCTCGGTGATCACGGCCAAAGTGCCCTCCGAGCCGCAGAGCAACGAGGGCCAATGCACCCCTGCGGTCTCTTTCGGGAGACCGGCCAGCGAGCCGACCATCGCACCGTTGGCCAACACGGCTCGAACGCCGGCCACGTGGTGGCGCATCGTTCCGTAGCGGACCACCCTCGATCCGCCGGCGTTGGTCGCCACGGCACCACCGATGGTGGCGCTGTCGCGCGCGGCGAAGTCGACCGGAAGGTCGAGACCGACGGCCGCTGCCCTCGCCTGCACTGCGGCCAACGTCGCGCCGGCGCCGACGGTGATTTGCATCGCATCGAGATCGGGATCGCCGATTGCGTCGATCCGCCGCGTCGACAGCACCACGGTCGACCGGTCGGAGGACTGTCCGTTGTGCGGCACGCCGCCGCCGACGAGGCCGGTGTTTCCTCCCTGGGTCACGACGACGGCGTCGTGACGGGTACATGCGCGAAGCACAGCCGCCACGTGTGCAGATGTTGCAGGCCGAACCACAGCGGTGCTCTCACCGCCATATCGACGCGTCCAGTCGAGCTCGTACCCGGCGCGCTCATCGAGTGCGGTCAACACGTGCGCGGCGCCAACGACGTCGATGAGATCGGCGATCAACGCGCGGTGCTTGTCAGCGGTCGGTGGCATCGTGACTAGTCTGCGCGATCGAAGGGGGATTTCGCCATGGAGAGGTTCTGGCGCGCATCGGGCGTGGCGTTGGGGAAGCACTGGAAGTGGGTCGCCGCGGCCGCGGTCGTGATCACCGCGATCCTGCTGATCGGTACGAGTCGGCTCGAGTTTGCGACCGGCCAAGACAGCTACCTGAATCCCGACTCGCAGGTGGCGATCGACAACGTCGCCTTCCAAGACGACTTCGGCGGTGAGACCGTCGTGTTGTTGTTCATGGCTGACGACAACACCAACATCACCGACCTCTTCGAAGGCGACAACCTCGCCGAACTCCAGCGGGTCACCGAGGAGCTCGGCGAGATCCCAGAGGTGTATTCCGTCGTCACGCCCTACGTGTCGCTGCAGTTCAGCGACAACCTCCTCGCGGGCGGAGTCGGCACGAACGCCCTCCTATCGGCGGCCGGCCGTGATGAAGCTGGCGCCGAAGCGCGCAACGCCGACATCACGTTGGCACTCGCCCGGCTCGGCGCGGTCGACGTCCAGGAGATCGGCCAGCCCGACTACAACGAGTTGCTGATCTTCGGCAACGACAACTACGAGGTCGTCGACGGCGAGCCCGTCGCGCCGGCGGATGAAGATCGGGCCATTCGTCTGTCGCTGGCGTCGACGTTCCCCGACCAGCAGACCGCGGTCGGCGGTGTGGTGCTGCAGGGCAACGCCAGCCTGGAGGAGCAGACCGCTGGCACCGAGGCCGTGCTCGAGATCCTCGACGACGCCAATTTCGACGGGTTCGAGCTGGTGGTCACCGGTTCGCCGGTGTACCTCGCCGAGATCAACGACTATCTGCGCGGTGGCATGCTCACCCTTGGCGCGTGGGCGCTCGTGGTGATGGCCGTGATCCTCGCCGTGATGTTCCGCGTGCGCTGGCGTCTGCTGCCGCTGCTGTCGGTGATCATCGGCGTGTTCTGGGCCTTCTCCTTCCTCGGGCTGATCGGCATCGATCTCTCGCTCGTGACCATCTCGGGTCTGCCGATCCTGATCGGCCTCGGGATCGACTTTGCCATCCAAGTGCACAACCGTGTGGAAGAGGAGGTGGTGATCGATCGCGAGGAGCATCCGATCGCGGAGTCGTTGGCCAACATGGCGCCGCCGCTGATCGCTGCCGCGATCGCCGGCATCGTCGCCGTGCTGGCCCTGCGCATCTCGCGCGTCCCGATGATTCGCGATTTCGGCGTGTTGCTGGCGATCGGCATTTTCGTACTGGTGGCCGTCGGCATCGTCCTGACGGCATCGGTGCTGGGGATCCGCGAGTGGAAGCAGCGCACGGCCACGCGCGGTCCGTCGATCGTGGAGCGCATCGTGGTGTGGCTCGGCTCGGCGCCATCGTCACTGGGTCTGCCGATGGTGGTCATTGCGGTGGCGCTGTTCGTTGGCGGCGTCTTCGCCGAGGACTCCGCCGAGATCCAGTCCGACCCACTGGAGTGGATCGATCAGAACAG
>JBCCVW010000103.1:0-15428 GCA_039194665.1 Actinomycetota bacterium | reverse complement strand
CCCCCCCGGCGGGGTGTTTGGGGGGCCCGGCCCCCTCTATGCGGGGGGGCCCCCGGGCGCGTCTGGGGCGACCCCCACCGGCGTCAGGCCAACGGCAGAGGCGGCTGCATCCATGTGGGGCGGTCGGAATTGCTCACCGACGTGACCCACTTGACCCACCACGGGCCGCGACGTCCTGGGACGATCAGACGCACCGGCGCACCATGCCCGGCCCGCAGTGGCTCGCCGCCGTACCCGACTGCCAAATAGGTGCGATCGAGGGCGCTGGCGCCGATGTAGCGGTCGTATCCCGTCGACGACACCACGCGCACGCTGCGCCCCGACAGGTTCGGGATCAGCTCGCCCAGCGCAACGGCGTCCCACCGCTGCTCACTCCACCAACCGCCGGTGCAATCGAGCACCGCCGAGACAGGACGAGCCCGGTCCCAGAGCGCAGCGATCGGCATCAGCTCACCGTCGATGCGCAGTTCCCATGCATCGGCTGCGGTGTTGCCGGGCCGGGTGTCGTTGATCCACGACACCCTGGGCATGTTCGCCGGGTCGAATGAAGCGATTTCGCGCGAGCCGGTCTGCCGGCGATCGTCCCCCGCCAGCACACGCTGCGCGACGTACGCGCCGGCGGCACCGCCCGCAATCACACCGGTTCGGATCGCCGCCCGACGATCGACGTCGGTCACCTTGGGGCGCACCGGACGCGACACGAGGTGCCACATGAAGAACGGAATGATGACGAATCCGAGCAGCTGGTGGGTCCACAGTGCGCTCCAGGGGCCGACCCCGAACCACAGACCGATGGTGTGCAGCACTCCCAGTGTCAAAGTGGCCAGCACGAGCACCCCGAACACCGCCGACAGCCAGCGCGTCGTGCGGCGACGACGGAACCCTGTGCGGACCGATCCGCGGAGCTTGGCCGGCACCACGATGACGAGTGCCAAACCCGCGATGGCGTGGACCGTCGTCGTCCATCCCACCCACCGATCGCTGAGCATCCAGGATGCCGTTCCGGTGACGATGGCGATGGCCACGAGCACCTCGAGCAGCAGGTTGACCTGACGTGCGGTGAGTCGGCCCGATCGAGTGGTGCGCCTCGTTCTCGAACCGCCCGGATCGGACCTCGTCGATCCGCCAGGTGTTTCGGTGGTCGAGAGCATGCCGCAGATGATGGCTGGCGATTGTCAGCCGGCCAGCGCAGCGAGCACGTCGCTGGCGCCGAGAGAGCGATCGTCCATCGCCGGTCGGTGCAGCACGCTGCCACCGAGCATGGTGGTCGCAGCGGTTTCGATCGCTTCTTGTAGCTCCCGGATGTTGCGCGGGGGAGGGAAGTACTCGTCTTCTTCGGTCACGTCGACCAGCTCCACCCCGCCGACCGGCGCCAAGAAGCCGATCACCTGCTCGACGAGCTCTTCCGGGGCCGAGGCGCCAGCGGTGACCCCGACGACGCCGCTGAGGTTGTCGGGCAACTCGGTGACACGGTTGATCCGGAACACTCGCGAGCAGCCCTCCTCTCGAGCCAGTTGCTCGAGGGCCCGAGTGTTCGACGAGTTGGCCGAGCCGATCACGACGATGGCATCGCACCGATGGGCCAGCTCCATGAGCGCCGCCTGTCGGTTCGTGGTGGCGAAGCACAGGTCACTCCGACCAGGCGTCCACACGTCGGGGAAGCGCGTGCGCACGGCCACGGCCACGTCTTCCCAATCGCGGTGCGACAGCGTGGTCTGGGCGAGCAGTGCGACGGGTTCGGCGATGTCGTCGAGCGCATCGACGTCGGACACCGATTCGACGCGGTCGATGGATTGCGGCGCAACCGCCATCGTGCCGACCGCTTCCTCGTGGCCTTCGTGGCCGATGTACACGATGCGGTATCCCTTGCCAGCGCGGACCTTCACCTCGTGATGCACTTTGGTCACTAGCGGACACACCGAATCGACCACATACGAGCCGCGGGCGCGCGCCGCCTCGACCACCTCGGGCGCCGAGCCGTGGGCCGACAGCATGATCGGTCGCCCGGGCGGCACCTCGTCGATCGAGTCGACGAACACCACGCCCTGGGCTTCGAAGCGCTCCACCACGAGCTTGTTGTGCACGATCTCGTGGTAGCAGTACACGGGCGCGGGGTGGGCCCGGACCATCCACGCGAGGGCCTTGATCGCCATCTCGACGCCTGCACAGAACCCACGAGGCTGGGCGAGAAGCACCTGCTCGACCGTCATTGCGCCCTCGAATCTACCGTCGCGAGGCCACCGGTAGCCTGACCCGGCCATGTCGGTCACATCCCCTCGTACCTCGCTGTCGCCGACAGTGGTGGCGGTCACCGCCCACTCACCGGCCGCGTCCGCGGGGGTGGTGTCCGGCGACGAGATCGTGCGCGTCAACGGTGAGGTTCCGCGCGACGTGATCGAGTGGACGTTCGCCACCGATGAGCCGCTGGTGGAACTCGAGGTACTGCGCGGCGGCCTCGAACTCGACTTCACGATCGAGAAGGCACCGGGGGCGCCGCTCGGGGTCGAGGTGTCGAGTGCCGTGTTCGATCGCGTGCGCACGTGCGACAACCACTGTGAGTTCTGTTTCATCTACCAGCTGCCCAAAGGTATGCGCCGCAGCCTGTATTTGAAAGACGACGACTACCGGCTGTCGTTCCTGTACGGGAACTTCACCACCTTGACCCGGTTCACCGAGGCCGATCTCGAACGGGTCGTCACCGAGCGATTGTCGCCACTGCACGTCAGCATCCACGCCACCGATCCCGAAGTGCGTGCGCAGATGCTGCAGAATCGGCGCGGCGCCACGAGCTTGCGCTGGCTGCGGGCGTTGCTCGATCACGACATCGCCGTGCGTGGGCAGATCGTTGTGTGTCCGGGTCAGAACGACGGCGCCGTACTCGATGACACGATGGCCGGCGTGCTCGATGAGTATCCCGAGCTCGATGCGGTGGCGGTGGTGCCGCTCGGGGTGTCGCGATTCAACCCGGCGAGCTCGATGCGGCCGCACACGCAATCCGAGGCAGCTGCGGTCGTCGATCTGATCGCCGAGTGGCAACAGGTGTTTCTCGACACGCTGGGCCGGCGGGTGGTGTATGCCGCCGACGAGTACTACCTCATGGCCAACCGACCGTTTCCCGAGGACGTGACCTACGACGGGTTTCCGATGCACGAGGACGGCATCGGGATGGCCAGAACGTTCGCGGCGGAGTTTCGTGGTGAGGTCGACGACGTCACCGGAGTGCGCCGAGGGTTCTTCGCCGCCGTCGACGCGCCGCCGAACCCAGCCGCCTACACCGGGCTGCGGACATGCGGCAGCCAGCACCCCGATGATGCGGCTGCGGGTGTCAATACGACAGGTGCGGCGACGGTGGGGGTCTCCCTGCGGCCCAGTCGCCGAGCGCCGGTGGGGATTCTCACGGGCACGCTCGGGGCGCGCGTGATCGAACCGCTCGTGGCCGAAGTGGCCCGCGGCGACGTGCGCGTGTTGCCGGTCGACAACGAGTTCTTCGGGGGGAATACCGGTGTGACCGGCTTGATGACCGGCGCCGACGTGGCCCGGGTCCTGGGCGAGCAGCCCGGTGGGCACCGCTACCTGCTGCCCGACGTGTGTCTCTCCGACGATGGGCGATTCCTCGACGGTGTTGCGGTCGACGAGCTGCCGCACCCGGTGGAGATCGTGTCGACCGACGGGCGCGCGCTGCGCGCTGCGTTGGAGGTGGCCGCATGACGGGCACCGTGGTGATCGTTGGGCGTCCGAACGTCGGTAAGAGCACGCTGTTCAATCGAATCCTCGGCAGCCAGGAAGCGATCGTGGAGGACCGCCCCGGCGTCACGCGCGACCGCAAGACGATCGACGCCGAATGGCTGGGTGTGCCGTTCTCGGTGGTCGACACGGGCGGGTGGATGCCGAGCGGCGACGTGCTCGACGAGAAGGTGAGCGGCCAGGTGGAAACCGCCGTCCGCCACGCCGACGTGGTCCTGTTCGTGGTCGACGCAGCGGTCGGGGTGTCCGACGACGACGAGGCCATCGCCAACTGGCTGCGGCGGATCGATGCCCCGGTGATCGTGGTGGCCAACAAGGCCGACAACGAGCGTCGCGAGAACGAGATGTGGGAGTTCATGGGACTCGGTCTTGGCGAACCGGTGCCGGTCAGCGCTCTTCACGGTCGCCGCGCCGGCGACCTACTCGACGAAGTCGTCGAACGCCTGCCGGCCGAACACGATTCTCCTGTCGAAATCCGGCATGACGCGCAGGAAATCGACAGGATTTCGGAGGATCGGGAGCAGCTCGATGAGGATGTGCCTCGGGTGGCCATCGTCGGGCGGCCGAACGTGGGCAAGAGCACCTTGTTCAACAAGCTGGTGGGGGAGGAGCGGGCGGTCGTCCACGACCTCGCCGGGACCACGCGCGACTCGATCGACACGCGTGTCGACACGCCCGACGGCCCGGTGGTGTTCATCGACACAGCGGGGATGCGGCGCAAGGCCAAGATCGACGACTCGGCCGAGTACTACTCGCTGGTGCGCGCGCTGCGCTCGATCGACGACGCCGACGTGGCGCTGCTGGTGATCGACGCCACCGTGGGCATCACAGCACAAGACCAGCGACTCGCCGAGCGGATCGATGCCGCCGGGTGCCCGATCCTGCTGGTGTTGAACAAGTGGGAGCTGCTCGACGCCGACGGGCGCGACGAGGTACTCACGGAGTTGCGGCGACGACTGGCGTTCGTCGGCGACGTTCCGGTACTACGCGTGTCCGCGTTGACCGGCAGGAACCTGAACAAGCTCATGCCGGCGCTACGCGACTCCATCGAGCAGTACCAGACGCGGCTGCCGACCAAAGACGTCAACCGGGTGATCGCCGATGCACAGCAACGCCAACCTGGTCCTGGCGGCGTGCGCGTGATGTACGCGGTACAGGGGGCTGCCGAGCCGCCGACCTTCACACTGTTCGTCAACCGCACCGTTCCGCCGCACTACCTGCGCTACCTCGAACGGGTGATCCGTGAGGAGTTCGACCTGGGGGCCACGGCGATCAAACTGCGGGTGCGCAAGCGCAACTAATGCCCTGCTTCTCTGACGTTCCGGTGCTCTGATGCCGTGGTGTGAGGAGTGCTCCAAGTACTGGACGCCGAATGCGATGAATGACGACGGTACGTGTCCCAACTGTGACGCGGTCGTCGACACGCAGACCGACGAGGTCGTCGACGAAAAGGCCCCATGGCACTTCAAGCTGATGATCGTCGCCCTCGTCGCCTACCTCGGGTGGCGGGTTGTCGATCTGTTCATGTGATCCGCCGCTGTGCGGTCAAGCGCTGTGCCAGGCTGTCGCGCCGTGAACTCCGCATCACCTGCCCGGTACGACGACCTCTCGGCGGTCCTCCTCAACACCTCGCTCTCGGCTGACGCCGCGCACTCGCACACGATGCGGTTGATGCGCCGTGCTGCCGGGATCTTGAGCAGCCAGGGCGTGTCGGTCGACATGATCCACATGCGCGACCACTTCGTGGGCATCGGCATGGTGGAAGACGCCGGCGAGCAATACGGCCAGCGCGACGAGTGGCCGGCGATCCAGGAACGGATCTTCGCCGCCGACATCTTCGTGCTGGGCACTCCGATCTGGCTGGGTGCCAAGTCGAGCGTGGCCACCTTGGCGATCGAGCGGATGTACGCGTACTCCGGCGAGTTCAACGACAAAGGGCAGTGGGCGTACTACGGCAAGACGGCCGGCTGTGTGGTCACCGGCAACGAGGACGGCGTCAAGGCGTGCGCCCGCGACGTGCTCTACGCGTTGCAGCACATCGGCTACACCATCCCGCCCCAGGCCGACTGCGGGTGGATCGGCGAAGCTGGGCCGGGCGCAAGCTACGGCGACATCCCAGATGGCGGCGGAACGCCCGCTGGCTACGACAACGAGTTCACAATGCGCAACACGACGTTCATGTCGTGGAACCTGATGCACACCGCGCGGATGCTCAAAGACGGTGGCGGCTTCCCGGCGTACGGCAATGTCCCCGCCTCATGGCAGGAGACCCCCAACGCCGCCCAACAGTCACCCGATCCGGACTAGCGCGACATCTGGTGTCAGGCACCAGATGTCGCCAGATGTCCCGTGGTCTCGGCCGGGCCACGCTGCCCGACCGAGACCAGCGATCAGGATCCGGGGTTGAAGCTCTGGGTGGAGAAGTCCTCGGGCGCCGGAACCACCACCGTGCCGCCGCCGAGATCCTGTTCGAAGTAGTCGAACAGGCCTTGGGCGTAGTTGATGAAGGTGTCGACGACTCGGCCCTCGTCGAACGCCGTGCCGAAGGCGTCGTAGCCGTCGCGACCGCTGGCGATGAAGCTGTTGGTCACCACGACATAGTCGGTCTTGGTCAGATCGAGCGCACTCCACACGCCCGTGTTGCGGTCCTTGACTTCGATGTTCTGCACCCGGTCGGTCGCATCACTCAGATCGACGTCGTAGCGGACGCCCGAGCCGTAGGGATACGAACCGGTCGATCCGCCGTCGTCGAGGAAGTTCTCGATCGCCTGCTCGAGCACATCACTGATCTCCTGACCGGTGAGCGTCAACTCGACCAACGTGTTGCTGAACGGCAACAGGGTGTACACGTCGCCGATCGTGATCGGACCAGCCGGGATCGGAATCCGCACACCACCCGCGTTCTGGATCGCCATGTCGGCGCGGAACGCCCGAGCGAGGAACGCATCGGTCACGATCTGCTGAATGAAGCCGCCATTCACATCGGCTTGAGCGCCCGATGCAGCCTCGGTGTCGGGGGCGCAACCGGTTGTCCCGACCGATCGATCGTCGCCCGGCAGGCGGTTGAGGCACAACGCCTCACCGGCCGTGGCGACCTCTCCCTTGGAGAGCTCGTCGACCTCCTTGGCGAACTCGTCGAGCAGCGTCGCCGCGTCGGTGTCCGGGTTGGCGATATCCGCGCCCGGGACCGAATCGAACAGCTCGAGCACCTCGGCGCGCTCTTCCTCGGTGAGGGGTGCATCGATCGTCTCATCGGGATCGTCGTCCTCGGGGTCGTCGACCTGCTTGACGAAGTCGTCGTTGATCAGCAGGTGCGGCGTGCCTCGGCACGACGATGTGCGGCCGTCGCGCAGGGTCAGCTCCATCTGGCCGACCACGTGGCTGTATTGCCACGCCTGCACGATGCACACCCGCTCACCGTCGGCGTTGGTCGCCAGCGTCGGATAGTCCCCTTCGCTGTCGAACCCGAGATCCTCGAAGTCGCCGAGCAGGCTGTGGCTGTCGGCGCCGACGATGGCGTCGACTCCGGTGACCTGCGAGGCCAGTGCGATGTCGTTCTGATACCCCTGGTGGGTGACGAGCACGACGTTGTGAATACCCATCGCGGCAAGCTCGTCGACGTAGAACTGCGCGGTCTCGACCTCGTCGCGAAACTCGGTGGTGTCGAGTGGCTGCGACGACACCTGGGTCTTCTGGGCGATGTCGATGCCGATGAAGCCGACCCGCTGTCCGTCGTACTCCTTCACCACGTACGGCTGGATGAAGTCGTCCTGAGCCACGGGCGCGAGTGGCGTCCCGATCTGTGGGACGACGTTCGCACCGAGCACTGCGGTGTCGGGGCAGTCGTCGCTCGGGTCCGCCAAGTCGGTGAGGAATCCGTTGGCCAGTTGTTCGTCGCCATCGTCGAACTCGTGGTTGCCGAGGGCGAACATGTCGAAGCAGACATGGTTCATCATCGCGGCGTCGGCTTCGCCCTGGAACAGGGTGTAGAAGAGCGTGCCGGTGATCGCGTCGCCGGCGTGGATCTTCACGGTGTTGTCCAACTCGGCTTCGAGCTGCTTGAACTTGTCGACGACCCGCGGGAAGCCGCCGAGGCTGAACTCGACCTCGCCTGAGACGCCGATACCGAGATCGACGCCGAATCCGCCGTCGGGCTGGAGGTGCGAGTGGTGGTCGTTGATGTGCAGCAAGTTCAGCGTCAAAGGATCGCTGCGCGTGAACCCGCGCAACTCGAACCCGCCGATCAGATCGATCACCACGTGGGTTGCCTTGTTCGCCTCGACACACAGCTGGCCGTCCGACGGCAGCGGCACGATCACGGCGTTCGCTGTCGACTGGTCTGTCTGGAAGTTGAGGTTGCTGGTGCTGTTGCGTCCGTCCTCGCATGCATAGATGGCGAGCCACCCGGGCTGTTCGCCTTCGGTGCTGGTGAGGTTGATCGCGAGTGCCATCGTGCCGGCGCCAAGGTCGAGCTCGTTTGCATCGAACTGCGACACCACCCCGGGCTGCAGCTTGCCGACGATCGAGCGGGTCGTCGACCGACCATCGATACGGCTGTCGACGATGCGCTCGATCGCCGAGCTGGCCAGGCCGCTGTCGCTGCTGAAGTAGCCGAGCACGTCGGCGACGGCGAACACCGGCTTGTTGGCCTGGAGACAGAAGCTGCCGTCGGGATCGACTGGCACGATGGCGAAGTTCGCCCGCGACTGCTCTTCGAGGTAGTTGAGTGTGCTCGTGCCGTCGTAACCAGCGGCACACGAGTACGCAGCGAGCCACCCTGGCGCATCGGCACCGGTGCCCACGAGGTTCAGCGCGACGGCGGAGATCCCGGATTCGGGAAGGCCGCCCAGACCGGCAACCTGCACAGTGACCTCTGTGCCGTTGGTCAGCTTGCCCGCCGGAACGGCGGCAGCGCCGGTGCCGTCGCGCAGGTCGAGCAACCGGAACGGGTCCTGCTCGACGAAGCCCTGCCCTCGAGGGAGCCAGCCGGCGAAGTCGGCCACGACGTGCACGGCCCGGTTGGACTGGACGCAGATCTTCCCCGCATCGTCTGGCGATGCGACGACGAGCGCCGCGGAAGAACCGCGGCTACCGGTGTCTTCACCTGGGAAGTTGACGTTCGACGTCGTGTCGAAACCGGCGGCGCAGGGGAACATCGATGCGAACCCGCGGCCCTCGCCCTCGGTTGCGGTCAGGTTGAACACGTAGCCGCCCGCTTCGCCAGGTGCCGGCGCGGGGAACGGCCGGCGCGATGTCACTGCCTCCTCGGCCGATGCGGCGAAGAGGTCGGCGACGTCGATCTCGGCGGGCTGATTCGGGGTCAGCTTGCCGTCGAGAATCGGCGCCACGCCGTTCCCGCGGCTGTCGACGACACGCTCGACGGCACTGTCGACGTGCGTCGGCCCGGAGAGCTCCCACACCGTCGTCGTGCTCGACACCTCGTTGGCCACTACGAGCAGCGGTGTACCGGTCGGGCTCTCGCTCGCCGGCACGAACTCCATTCCTTCGGGGGACACGTCGTTGCTGCCGGGCCCGGTCGAGCCGTCGATGCCCGGGTGGACGTACGACTCGAACACCGGCGCCATCGGGTCGGTCACGTCGAAGAGTGCGATGCCACCGACGCGCTCCAAGCCGACGAACGCGTAGTTGCGTCCGAAGGCGTTGCCGATGGCGAGTGCCTCGGGCTCGGGTCCCTTGTTGTCGGATCGGCCGTCGAACTCGTCGGTGCTGTTCTCTTCGCTGTTGTGGAAGGGGGCGAAGGCATCGGCGACGTGCGACTCGAGTTGTGCTCCGCTGTCCCACACGAGGTTGCCCTCGGCATCCCAGATCGAGAACGATCGTGCGCCGTAGCTGAACAACTCGGTCGCGGGGTTGGCGGTCGGGGTGGCCGTCGTGGTCTGCAGACGGCCGAGCTGGTCGTCGTCCTGCAGTGCTGGGTCGAGATCTCCACCGAGGTCGAGGTCGTCGATGCGCTCTTCTTCGGAGTAGCAGTCGTAGTCGCGTGCGTCGCCCTCGTTGGCGGTCGCGGTATACACGCCGCCCTCGTGCTCCCACGAAGCGATCGTGTCTGGCTGATACATGCCGTGGACCGGCCAGTTGGCGATCTGCGGCACGGCTGGATCGTCGCGGTCGGACGGGTCGAGCTCGTTTCCGGGCTGCGAGTGATCCTTGTAGCCGAGCGGCACCACCGCGGTGAACTCACCAGCCTCGACGTCGAGCACACCGAGCGCGTTGTTCTCCTGCAGCGAGACGTAGGCGGTCGCACCATCGGGGCTGAGCGAGATGAACTCGGGCTCGAGGTCTTGCGACGGCAGCGAACCGGGCCAGAACACGCGGACCATGTCGTCGAGGGCGCCTGGGGCGTCGAACGCGGTGAAGTCGGCGAGCGTCGAGGTGAGCGAGGAGAAGTCGCCGGACGACACATCGATGATCGACACGCCACCGACGGGATCGACCGCATTGGCGATGTCTTCGTTCTCGTCGCCTCCCAGGTCGACACCACAGATCGGCTCGGCCTCGATCGCCACGAGCACCGTGGTGCCATCGGGTGTGAAGGTGAGCATGTCGGGCAGAACACCAACGGCGACGTCGCCGAGTGGTGCGCCGTCGATGTCGAAGAAGCCGACCACGCCAGGGTTCGGTATCACCGCAGACACGCCCGGAGTCTCCGTGGGGTCGACTTCGACCGCGACGGCAACCGTGCCGTCGTACACGTCGACGCTGTTCGGTCCGTCGCCCAGCCCGGACAGGTCGATCTGGCTCACCAGCGACGGAGCGGTTGGCTCCGCGAGGTCGAGGATGTCGACCGTGTTCTCCTCGCTGTTCGTCACGAACGCCCGGTTCGACGCCGGGTCGACCTTGACGATCTCGGCCCCACCCTCGAACTCGCCGGCGTCGTACGTGCCGAGTGGGGTCAGCGTGGCGCCGCCGCGCAGCATGGGTGCTTCCGGCGGCGCTCCGGCAACGACGGGTGTTGTTGGCGTAGCGACAAGGACGCCGGCCGCAAGCGCGGTGGCGATGACTGGAACGACACGTTGGCGGATCACGGCGGGGGACATTTACAGGCCGAGATGAACGCCAGGCAACGTCATGGCGACGCAGTGGCGACGGGGTTGTGAATGTCGACGAACGAGCGCCGACGCGCGGGCTACTGGAAGGCCATCGCGATCCGGAAGCGTTCTTCGGCGCTGAGGTAGTGGTCGTCGTCCTGCGCTGCATCTCCGATGTCGAGCTGCACCCACCGAACCGTCCCGGTGAACGTGGTCGTGTCCCGGTCGAGCTCGTCGGTCACTCCAGTGGCGGTGTCGGTGCCGACGTCGGTCGTCTCGTCAGCGGAGAACACTCCCGGCACGGTGCCGTCGACTCGCCCGGAACCCACAGCTTCGCCGTCGATGAAGAGCGTCGCAGTACCGCCCTTGCCGACGCCGCCGCCGTCATAGTCGAACTCCATGCGGAACTGCCGCTCGCCAGGCGTCACCGGTGTGTCGCCGGCAACGACGAAACGCTCGAGACCGAACAGGTTGTAGCAATATGCCGGCGTTCCGTCGGTACGCAGGTACAGCGTCCACCCGCCGAACCGACCGCCCTGGGCGACGACGGTGCCACGTGCACCGCCCTCAGGGATCAGCAGCTGTGCTGTGACGGCGTGTGACTTGTTCTTGATGTTGATGACGCTCGACTCGCTGAGTCGTCCCATACCTCCGTACAGCATCTGGGTGTGTCCGCGCACCAGCTGTGGTCGACCCGCACGGTCGGGATCGAAGCGCTCTGCGCGACGGTCGTCGAGGGGGAGCGCGTTGTGCCGCGCCGCCTCGGCGAGGAACAACTCCTGGAGGCGGCGAAGCTGGTCGGGGTCGGATGCGGCGAGGTCGTTCGACTGCGTCCAGTCGCCAGGCGCGTACAGCTCCCACACGTCGTCGTGTAGATCGTGCGACTCGGCGCCGAGCAACCACGGGATGCTGTGCCGGGTGACCGCCGTCCACCCCTTGTGGTACACGCCGCGGTTGACGAACATCTCGAAGTACTGGGTGTCGTGCACCTCGGGCGCGTTGCCATCGTCGAACGTGTCGTTCAGCTCGAACCCCTCGTACGGGTGTTGGTCGAACCCGTTGACCGTCAGCGGCTCGGGCAGTCCGCAGGCGCGCAGAATTGTCGGTGCCACGTCGATGACGTGCGCGAACTGGTTGCGAATCTCGCCCTGCGCCTCGATTCCTCCGGGCCAATGGACGATCGTGCCGTTGCGCGTGCCGCCCCAGTGCGAGGCGACCTGCTTGGTCCACTGATAGGGGGTGCACATCGCGTGGGCCCAGCCCACCGCGTAGTGGTTGAACGCCTCGTGGGTGCCGAACGCACGGATGCGCTCGGCCATGAACTCGGTGGTCTCGATGTCGAGCACGCCGTTGAGCGAGAGCAGCTCGTTGAAGGTGCCGCGCACTGTGCCCTCGGCGGATGCGCCGTTGTCGCCGATGATGTACACGATCAGCGTGTCGTCGAGGATTTCCAGTTCTTCGAGCGCATCGACGAGCCGTCCGAGTTGCGTGTCGGTGTGCTCGAGGAAGCCGGCGTACACCTCCATTTGGCGCGCCAGGACCGGCTTGAGGTCGTCGTCCATATCGTCCCACGCAGGAATCTCGTCGGGCCGGTCCGTGAGCGTTGCATCGGCGGGGATCACGCCGAGTTCTTGCTGCCGGGCGAACGTGGTGGCGCGTAGTTCGTCCCAGCCGTTGTCGAACGCGCCGAGGTAGCGGTCGGACCAGTCGTTGGGCACGTGATGCGGCGCGTGTGTCGCTCCTGACGCCCAGTACATGAAAAACGGCTTGTCGGGCATCAGCGACTTCTGCTCGCGCACCCAGGCGATCGACTTGTCGGCCATGTCCTCGGTGAAGTGGTAGCCCTCTTCGGGCGTCTTGTCGGGCTCGATTGGCACCGTGTCGCGGTAGATGGCAGGGGAGTACTGGTTTGTCTCGCCGCCGATGAATCCGTAGAAGTGCTCGAAGCCCGAACCGGTCGGCCAGCGGTCGTGCGGACCCATCGGCGACGTTTCCCACACCGGCACCTCGTGGCACTTGCCGAACTGCGCCGTCGAGTACCCGTTCAGCTTCAGCGTCTCGGGCAGCGGCGCGCAGTCCTGCGGGCGGACCGACGACTGCCCGGGAGCGCTCGTTGCCAGCTCCGTGATCGCGCCCATGCCAACGGTGTGGTGGTTGCGTCCGGCCAGCAGCGCCGCCCGGGTCGGAGCGCAGAGTGCCGTGGTGTGAAACCGCGTGTACCGCAGACCGCGGGCCGACAGTCGGTCAGCGGTCGGCGTGTTGATCGGTCCGCCGAACGCCGACGACGCTCCGAAACCGACGTCGTCCAAGAGCACGACGATCACGTTGGGTGCGCCGGCGGGTGGACGGAGTGGGACGATGGGCGGGAACTCGACATCGGGGTCGTGGGCGTCGATCATCGCCGTCGACGGACGACGGCGTTCAGGGATCGGCAACACGACTCGGCGGTCGTCGCGGATGTCGGACATGGGGACCTCCTCGATGGTCGACGCAGCGAGGGTAGACCTCGAACGGCCGGTGGGAGTCACTCTTGCTCCGTTCTCGTCTCGCAGCGACCGTTGCCCGCTAGCATCGGGCGCTCCACAACACGGGCTGTGGCGCAGCTTGGTTAGCGCGCTTGTCTGGGGGACAAGAGGTCGGGAGTTCGAATCTCCCCAGCCCGACGCAACAACCGCAAGACGTCGTCGTGCCCATGGCGACAGCAACGATCGCCGGGAAGCGACGGAGCTGCCGTCGTGAACTCGATGCGCACGAAGAACGTCAGGTGACGGCTCGGTGACGGCGCTCTGGGCACGGTTGAGCGATGGGCATCTCACATCGTTTCAAGGTCGCGACCGCACTGGCCGCGCTGTCGCTCGTCATTGCTGCGTGCGGCAGCGACGACTCCGACTCCGCAGCAACCACCGCCATCACCGACCCACCGGCCGTCACCGAATCCGCAGCGACCGATCCACCAGCGACGGAGCCCCCGGCCACCGACCCGCCGGCCACGGAACCGCCCGCAACTGATCCACCGGCCACCGAGCCCGATACCACAGAGCCCCCGGCCACCGAGCCTCCCGCTACCGAGCCCCCAGTCGAAGAGCTGACCTTCCAGATCGCGGGCATTGAGGACGGCGGCACGGTGCCAGCCGAAATGGCCTGCGACCAGGCGAACATGCCGCCGGTGGTGACGATCGAGTCAGTGCCGGAGGGGACGATGGAGTTCGTCTTCATCGTCGACGACCCCGACGCGCCGACGACGGTTCCGTTCACCCATTGGGTGGTGTACGGGATCCCCGCGACCACGTCGACGTTCACCGATGCCGAGGCCGGGCTGACCTACGGGAACAACGACGCCGAGATCGCGCAGTGGATCGGACCATGCCCACCCGAAGGAGATGCGCCCCACGAGTACGTCTTCCGACTCGTCGCGCTCGACACGGCGGCAGACCTCGCTCCAGGTCTCGACGCCCGAGCCGTGGCAGACGCGATCGACCCGTTTGTGCTCGCCACGGCCGAAGTGACGAGCACCTACGCTCGGTAAGTCTCGACGCGGGCGGCGGTGCGTTGCGCTGAGCGCACGCCTCAGACGCGCTCGTCGAGCGCAGGCAAACCTGCGTGACATGATGCGCCGGTGGCGATCGAGGTCCCGCATTGGCTGCACTGGATCGAGCGGCCGCGTTTCGAGGAGGGAACCGAGCCGTACACCCGGCGCTGGTGGGCGCTGCCAGCGGTGGCGTTGTGCGTGTTCACGATCGGCATCGATGTGTCGATCGTCGGTATCGCTGGGCCGACAATCACCACCGAACTCGACGCATCCGCCGCCGAGCTGCAGTGGACCTTCGACAGCTTCACCGTCGTGCTCGCCGGGTTTGTTCTCATCGGCGGCGGACTCGCCGAACGCTTCGGACGCAAAGGTGTTCTGCAGGCCGGGCTGGCGATCTTCGCCGTTGGCTCGCTGATCGCTGCCTTCGCTGGCGATCCGCCCGCATTGATCGTCGGTCGTGCGGTGACCGGGCTCGGCGCAGCGCTGATCTTTCCGCCCGCGCTGTCGGTGCTGAGCGTCTTGTTTCCCGAGACCGAGCGGCCCCGGGCGATAGGTATCTGGGCAGCGGTTGCGGCGAGTGGCATGGCGCTGGGACCGGTGGTCGGCGGGCTCCTGCTCAGCGAGTTCTGGGTCGGCTCGGTGTTCCTCGTCAATGTGCCGGTGTCGATCCTCGGCATCGTGCTGCTCGCCGTGCTGTTGCCGCCTTCGCGCGACGAGGAGCGCGTCGGCCTCGACCTACTCGGTGCGCTGCTGTCGCTGTTCGCCCTCGGCGGCATCATCTACGGGCTGATCGAAGGTCCGGCGCAGGGTTGGACCGACTCGACGGTCCTCGCCGCGTTCGCGATCGGGATCGTGTGCGGGGTCGCCTTCGTGGTGTGGGAGTTGCGGACGCGCCACCCGCTGTTCGACGTGCGCGTGCTGACCATGGGGCGGGTCGTCACCGGAGCGTTGGCGATGTCGATGGTCTACTTCACCATGTCGTCGATCCAGCTGCTGATCCCGCAGTACCTCGAGTTCGTCGAGGGGTACTCCACGCTTGCTGCAGGTCTCGTCATGATTCCGCTCGGTCTCGCGCTGGCCACGTTGTCGCCGCGCAGCGCTGGCCT